>JAFAEL010000040.1 GCA_023423995.1 Pseudomonadota bacterium
GTCGTGGTCTGCGCGGAGAACGTGGTCCCGATCGGCGTCATCGCGCCCGACCACGTGGTCACGCCTGCCCCCCTGGTGGATTATGTCATCTCACGATGCTGAGCTTCTCGATCCGCCTAACCGGATAGCGAGGCGGATCGCCCGCGAACTCCGAGACGGCATGCTCGTCAATCTCGGGATCGGCATTCCGACCCTCGTGGCGAATTTCGTCCCGCCTGGGATGCATGTCTTCTTCCAATCGGAGAACGGGCTGATCGGGACAGGCCCGGTCCCGGAGACCGGGATGGCGCTCAGATGGCTGACGGATGCTGGCGGGAAGCCCGTGACCGCGCTGCCCGGAGCCAGCACCTTCGACAGCGCGACGTCCTTCGCTCTCATCCGTGGGGGACATCTCGATCTCACGGTCCTGGGCGGGCTGCAGGTCGATGAGGCAGGCCACCTCGCGAACTGGATGATCCCCGGGAAGATGGTTCCCGGCATGGGCGGCGCGATGGACCTGGTCACGGGCGCGAGGCGGGTCATCGTCGCCATGCAGCATAGCGCCAAGGGCACGTCGAAGATCGTGAAGCGATGCTCCCTTCCGCTCACTTCCAATCGCCGCGTCGATCTGGTCGTGACCGAGTTGGCGGTCATCGCGTTTCCCGACGGCCGCGCGACACTCGTCGAGACCGCAGAGGGCGTCGAGGTTGGAGAGGTGCTCGACGCGACAGAGGCAAGCCTTCACGTCCCCGAGCGCCTCGGCGAGCAGAGCTGAGGGCAGCCCGCCCAGCCGAGCCATGCCACCCGGCCGGCACGCGCCGCTCCATCTTGGAAACAGGAGCCCGCGTCTCCTCGTTGCGCGTCCGCCCGACGCGGGACGACGCGTGCCGGCCCGTCCGAAGCATGACCCAAAAAGTCAAGCCGCCGGACCACTGTCCCGAGAACCTGCTGCTGCCGCTAGGGCAGTAGGAGGGCGTCCATGCTCCGTGACCACCATCTCGGCCGTTTCGCTGCGGCTCTGCTTGCGCTTGCCGTTGCCGGAACCTCCGTCGCCGAAGCTGCGACCGGACGGGTGCGCTTCAACATCGCGAAGGCCGGGTTCATCATCGGGGTGGGCGGCGGCTCCGGAAACCTCCAGTTCAAGGGCCGGAACTATCGGCTCCGGGTCGACGGGATAACGGCTGGCACGATCGGGGTAGCCCGAGCGGATCTGGTCGGGAAGGCTTACAACCTTCGCCGTCCGGAGGATATTACCGGCTCCTACTCGGTCGGCTCCGCCGGATTGTCTGTGATTGGAGGAGGGAAGGTCGCGAGGCTGCAGAACGAGAAGGGCGTCGTCCTCGAGTTGCAGGGGAGGCAGCTTGGCTTCGAGGCCTCGCTGGATCTCGGGGGCGTGAACGTGAGGCTGGATTAGCGGTCGCGGAGCCAGATCTGGCGGTTGTCCGGGCCAACTCGATGCCGCCGCAGCGGCGGGCCGAAGAGTTGGCCGCATCACTAACGACGGAGCCGGTCGAAATGGCTTCAGACACGAACCCAGCAGCGACCCGCCTTCAAGGTCGCATCCATCCCGTCGTCCAGCAGGACTGGCTGGACCGGGCAGCGCCCCCCGGCTTCATCAACCTCGGGGTGCTGCAGGAGATCCGGCCGGTCATCCGCGAACTCGGCGAGGACCCAGACCGGATCATCGTCGAGGCGGGAATCGATCCCCGGATCTTCCGTTCACCGAAGAATCTCGTGCCGTTCACGGCGATTGGAAACATCATCTCGCTGGCAGCAGAGCGGACGGGCTGCCCCCATCTCGGCATCCTCGTCGGAAGCCGGGCCAGTCTCGGCTCGCTTCACCTGCTTGGAGCCCTGATGGGCAGCTCCGGAACGCTCCGGCAGGCACTTCACTCGCTCGAGCGCCATCTCTGCCTCCAGAACCGCGGCGCGGTCGTCCGGCTGACTGCCGAGGACGACCTCGCGGTGCTGAGCTACTCGCCGTATCAGCCCGGAGCCCGGGGTGCGGCCCTCCACTCGGAGGGCGCGCTCGCGGTCACCGTGAAGATCATACGCGAGCTTCTGGCGGAGGATTGGGCTCCCGCCGAGGTCATGCTGCCCCGCGCGAGACCAGCCGACATAGAGCCATACCGGCGCTTCTTCCGCGCACCACTCCGCTTCGATCAGGAGATGGCCGCGCTGGTCTTTCCAGCGGCCGCGCTCGCTGTCCCGCTCCGAACTGCAGCCCCGGTGCTGTACCGCGAGTTGGAGGAGAAGATCCTGCGGCTCGAGGAGGATTCGCCTCACGCGTTCACGGACGATCTGCGCCGCCTGTTGCGGACGGAACTTGTCCGGGACCGGTGCGGGGCAAGGGACGTCGCCCGCCGCCTGGCGATGCACCGGCGCACCCTCAATCGCCGCCTGCAGCCTGAAGGTCGCAGCTTCAAGATCGTCGTCAGCGAGATCCGCTACGAAATCGCCCGGCAGCTCCTGCGCGATACGACCATCAGCCTGGCGCAGATCGCGGCAGCCTTGGACTTTTCCGAGGCTGCGGCTTTCACGCGCGCCTTCCGGCGCTGGTCGGGGCAGACGCCGAGCGCCTGGCGGGCAGCAAGCAAGAGGGACCTCGGCCGCCCGTCGAGCAAGCCGCGCAGACCTCGATCCGGCAGGGACGCCCGGACCGCGGTCGGCGTCCCCACCTGAGGGTGTCCGCTACAGGATGCCGTTCAGCTTGTTGGTCAGCAGAGTCGCGCGGCTCCTGAGAAACAGTTCGACGTCGACGATCCGGGCGAGCAAGTCGGATTGAGCATGGTTCGGCGCGCTGCCTTCGGCCGTTATCGCCCTCTGCCGTTCGAGCTTCTGACCATACTCGTCGGCAAAGCCCTGCACGGCGGCGGCCTTGTCGGCCACCGACGAACAGCGGTCTTCCTCGGCCAGAAAGGAGCGCTTCAGCGTCGCCCGCACGGAGGGGTCCGCCTCCTCCTCCAGCCGGTGCAGGATTGGGATGAGATGCTCCGCGAGAGAGCTCTTCGCGCCATTGCTTCGGCGCGACCGTTCGCCTGACCGCAGCATCGTCTTCAACACCACCCGACCCAGCTTCACTCAACACACGAAAGCACTTTGCCCTGCATGTTGCCAATACCTTGCGCAGCAAGGCCGCAAAAGAAGGATAATGCGTAGATCATTTGGGCTATGTTGGGGCGATAAGTCGCGACCTCACGACACTTCATTGCAGTTTTTACGATTTTTTTCGTGCCGTATGATGATCGAGGCGCTGGATCATGGCTGCCCCGCGCCACGGATATCGGCTTCCCTGTTTTCGGCCCCAAGGGATCAAGTGAGCTTGAAGCAGGGGCCGTAGCCCTACGCCCCATCAAGAAAAATACCGGAGGAGTTCATGGAGACGGCGGTCGATCGGACGAACGCTTCGCACTCTCCGTCCAGCCTGGACGATCACACTCACAAGGTGAAGATGATCCGAAAGCTGCGCTGGATCGGGCGAGAGGACGAAGCCCGGCAACTCGAGCGGGAATTGCGGTTCACCAAGGGATCGGACAGCGTCCTCGCCACACCACGGGACACGGACTGAGCCGCGCGGCCGCCGTCCTGCTCCAACGCGGCCGGCGGTTGGATGAGGCGGCCGCGTCGAGACGGTTCCCTGACGGGCGCTCGCTAGAGCTTGCACCTTCTATAGGCCATGCCGACGGGGTCGGCTGAGCCCGTATATCGTCTCAGGACGTCTCCGGAAGGCGACATGAGCACGGCCACGTCGCTCACCGCGACCGACGTTGCGCAGTCGAGCAGGAGGCTCTCGCGATCGCCCGATTGTTTGACACCCTTGATGCGGCAGGTCGCCGAGGGGGTGCGTAACCGGCTGCCCGAGATGATGAACGCCGGCGCGAACGGGCTCACGGGGCTGCGGAACGTGATGCCTCGGCCGGTCCGCGTGAAGGTCTCCTCACATGGGGTGCTTCCTTCGAGCCAGGCGCCCTGATAGCGCGCCAGGTCCGGTGCCGCATTCCCAGGGGACGCGCCCGCGCTAGCCAAGAGCAGCGCAGCCGCGCTTCCCACCCGCCCGACAATCCCCATGATCTTGCCCCCGCTTGGTCGTTGGAGTTCCTCTTCGAAACACTGGACCGGGGATGACCACAGCGACGGAGCCCGCGCGGTCAGCCCGTCCTGCTGGCCCGACGAGCGTCAGGAGAGCGCGTCATCTGCCGGGCCGACGGTCGCCGGGATGGGCCGGCCGGCCCGCGCGGACGCGAGACACCTGCGGCGGCCGTCCCGAGGCCGCCGATGCGGCGCTCGGCCCGGCCGGCCAGGAAAAAGTGGAGATCTGCCAGGTTCGTCAGCGCAGCGAGATGCTCCTGCGCAAGCGCTGAATGTTTCTCCAGCTTGAGGAGGCACTCGTCGAGGCAGGACTGGACGATGCCAGCCGCCGCGGAATCGCTCAGCGCCTGCTCCTCGCGCAGGAAGGCAGCGAAAAGCTCGGCACGTGCTTCCGCACTTGTCGTCACGCCAAGCCGTTTCGCGAGGTGAACGAGCGTGCTTCGCGGATCCGCCGTCCGCGACGTGCGGGAGTGTCGAAGGCGTATTTCGCCTGCCATGAGTGCCTCCCCGAAGAGGCGCCTCGAGGTTGATCAGGCGGGCGCAACGCGCTCCCGCGGGCAGCGTCGCCGCGGGCATGCGCTGCGTAACCGTGCCTGCCGGAGCCAGGAGGCCGATCAGCGATCGGCGGATATTGGCCAGCTTTCGGCACGCCTTCAACCGAAAGAATCGCCCGTCACCCGTCTGAAGAGGCTCTCCGAACGGCGAGGCATGGCAGCCATCCGCCCGAAGCCGGGCTGTACGAGACCAGTCATCAGCCCGGACAGATCCCGCCCGGACCGGCTCTCTTCCTGCTGTCGATCGACGGGTGGTGAGCGCGCTGGGACTCGAACCCAGGACCTACAGATTAAAAGTCCGTTGCTCTACCAGCTGAGCTACGCGCTCGGTCGGCGCCAGATAGGGGCAATGTGGGTGCGGGGTCAAATGCTGCGTTGCGGGTAGGACTGCGAAACCGCGGCGCGCCCATGTTCCCACCGCCCAAAAGAGCAGCGTCCGGCCTCAGAGTTCGGCCGCGGCAGGAACGGCGGCTGCGGTCCGAAGGCTCTCCGGCCATCCGCGCGCCCAGTCGTCCTTCACGGCGGCGATGTGGTCGGCGAGGCAGCGTTCCTCGATTGCTTTACGAAGACCCGCCATCAAGTGCTGGTAATACCAGATGTTATTCCAGGTCAGCAGGATCATTCCCAGGATCTCGCCCGAGCGGACGAGGTGGTGCAGGTAGGCGCGCGAATAGGTCCTCGCGGCCGGGCAGGGCGAATCCGGGTCGAGCGGCCGGGGATCGTCGGCATGAATCGCGTTCCGCAGGTTGAGCCGACCGAAGCGCGTATAGGCCTGGCCGTGCCGCCCCGCCCGCGTCGGCATCACGCAGTCGAACATGTCGATTCCGCGCCGCACGGCCTCGACGATGTCGTCCGGCGTGCCGACGCCCATGAGGTAATGAGGCTTGCTGGCGGGCAGGTGCGGCATGACGGTCTCGATCATGCGCAGCATCACATCCTGAGGCTCGCCAACGGCCAGGCCTCCGATCGCGTAGCCCTTCAGGTCGAGCTGGGTCAGCTCCCGCGCGCTCTCGACGCGAAGCGCCTCTACGGCCCCACCCTGGACGATGCCGAACATGGCGCGCCCAGACTGTTCGCCGAAGGCGATCCGGCATCGCTCGGCCCAGCGCAGGGACAGGTGCATGGCCTTCTCCGCGACCGCATCGGAGCAGGGCAGCTTCACGCATTCGTCGAGCTGCATCTGGATGTCGGAGCCGAGCAGGCCCTGGATCTCGATCGAGCGCTCGGGCGTCAACTCGTGGCGGGAGCCGTCGATATGCGACTGGAAGGTCACGCCGCGCTCGTCGATCTTCCGCAGGGCGGACAGGGACATGACCTGGAAGCCGCCTGAATCGGTCAGGATGGGCCGCGGCCAGTTCATCATCCGGTGCACGCCGCCGAGCCGCGCGACGCGCTCCGCGCCGGGCCGCAGCATCAGGTGGTAGGTGTTCCCGAGGACGATGTCGGCGCCCGCCTCGCGCACCTGCTCGGGCAGCATCGCCTTGACGGTGCCGGCCGTGCCGACCGGCATGAAAGCGGGCGTCCTGATATTGCCCCGGGGCGTTCTGATCTCGCCCGTGCGGGCCTCGCCATCGGTCGCGGAGAGAGCGAACGAGAAGGTGTCGGTCATCGGCCAGTCTGGGCGCGCTCGAGAAAGCAGGCGTCGCCGTAGGAGTAGAAGCGGTAGCCGGCCGCGATCGCATGCCGGTAGGCGTGTTGCATGCGCTCCAGACCCGAAAAGGCCGAAACGAGCATGAAAAGGGTCGAGCGCGGCAGGTGGAAATTCGTCATCAGGCAATCGACGGCCCGGAAGGAATAGCCGGGCGTGATGAAGATGTCCGTCCAGCCTTCGAAGGCTTTGATCCTGTGATCCTCCGACGCGGCGCTTTCGAGTAGGCGCAGGGCCGTCGTGCCGATTGCGACCACCCGCCCTCCCCGGTCGCGCGCCTCGTTGAGCGCCGCAGCGGTCTCCGGGCTGATGCTGCCCCATTCGGCATGCATCCGGTGTTCCTCGGTCTCGTCGGCCTTCACGGGCAGGAAGGTGCCAGCGCCGACATGGAGCGTGACCTTGTGCAGGCTCGCCCCGCGTGCCTCGGCGGCCGCGATGAGGCCGGCCGTGAAATGGAGGCCGGCCGTGGGTGCCGCGACGGCACCCTCCTCCCGCGCGAAGACCGTCTGGTAATCCGCCCTGTCGCGCTCGTCGGCGGGGCGCTGGCCCGCGATATAGGGCGGCAGCGGGATCTCCCCGAGCCCGGCGATGGCTTCGTCGAGAGCCGGGCCGGAAAAGGCGAAACGCAAGGTAACGTCGCCACCTTCGCCCTTCTCCTCAACCTCCGCATCAAGCTGGCCCAGGAAGCAGGCCGTGCTCTCGCCGCTGTCCCCGAAGCGGATTCGCTCGCCCACCTGGACCCGCTTTGCGGGCCGGGCAAAGGCGCGCCATCGGTCCGGCCCGATGCGCTGATGGAGCATGATTTCGAGCCGGGCGACGTTGTCGCCGCGAACGCGGATCCCACGCAGGCGCGCCGGAACGACCTTCGTGTCGTTGACGACGAGGGCGTCACCGGGCCGAAGCAGCCGGGGCAGATCCCCGACTTGGAGGTCCTGGAAATCGCCGGACGCCGGGACGACCAGCAGCCGGGCCGCCTCGCGCGGCTCTGCCGGCCGAAGCGCGATCAGCTCGGGCGGCAGCTCGAAATCGAACGCATCGACACGCATGGGTCAGGCGCGGCC
>JAFAEL010000153.1 GCA_023423995.1 Pseudomonadota bacterium
CGTCACGAGAGGGCGCCCGGCCGCGTCCCAGGCCAGGATCCCGAGCCCGCGATCGGCGAAGGTCATCAGCATGCCGCCCTGCACCACGCCGACGAGGTTGGCGTGGCGCGGCTCGGCCAGGAAGCCGAAGCGTTTCTCCGCCCCTTCGCCCCGCGCCCAGATGGGACCGACGAGGCCAATGAAACCGTCCTCCTCGGCCGTGGTCCAGCCGGCCTGGCGAAGGCTGTCCGGCGTCTCTGGGGGCCGGGGCGAATGCGGTGATGTCATCGAGGGGAGGGCAAGGGTACGCGGAGACAAGAAAAAGCCCGGCCGAAGCCGGGCTCGCGAAGGCGGTGCGGCGCCGCCGGATTACTGGACGAGACGGGGGCCGGTCGCCTGGATGTTCTCGTTCTCGCCGAGGATCCCGAGCCGGCGCGCGACCTCCGAATAGGCCTCGATGAGGCCGCCGAGATCGCGGCGGAACCGGTCCTTGTCGAGCTTGTCCTGGCTCTTGATGTCCCACAGGCGGCAGGAATCGGGGGAGATCTCGTCCGCCACGATGATCCGCATCATGTCGCCTTCCCAGAGGCGGCCCGCCTCCATCTTGAAGTCAACGAGCCGGATGCCGACGCCGAGGAAGAGCCCGGATAGGAAGTCGTTGACCCGGATGGCGAGCGCCATGATGTCGTCGATCTCCTGCGGCGTGGCCCAGCCGAAGGCGGTGATGTGCTCCTCCGACACCATCGGGTCGTTGAGGGCGTCGTTCTTGTAGTAGAACTCGATGATCGAGCGCGGGAGCTGCGTGCCCTCCTCGAGGCCGAGCCGCTGCGCGAGCGAGCCGGCCGCCACGTTCCGCACCACCACCTCGAGCGGGATGATCTCGACCTCGCGGATCAGCTGCTCGCGCATGTTGAGCCGGCGGATGAAATGGGTCGGCACCCCGATGTCGTTGAGGTGCTGGAACACGTATTCCGAGATGCGGTTGTTGAGGACACCTTTCCCGTCGATCACCTCGTGCTTCTTGGCATTGAACGCGGTCGCGTCGTCCTTGAAGTGCTGGATCAGCGTGCCCGGCTCGGGACCCTCGTAGAGGACCTTCGCCTTGCCCTCGTATATGCGACGGCGGCGGTTCATGGGCGTGTACCGTGGTTTGAGGAAATCCATGGGGGCCGGGGCTCCTGACGGGACGATCGGTCCGCGGCTGCGCGCGCGGCCAGCAACATGACGTTGCCGACCGGCCACTCGCAGGTCCGGAATCTAGACGATCAACTGGCTGCGCACAACGCGCTGCGCCCGCTCGCCCACTTCTATGGTGATCGAAAGCGGCTTATCCAAGGCTGGCGAAAGCTTGGCTGGAGATACATATAGCGGCGACAGCTCAAGTGAGGAGGACACGACCCGTATGGCTCAGTTCGACGATCGGCGCGACGCGTTCGAGAAGAAGTTCGCCCATGACGAGGAGCTTCGCTTCAAGGCGACGGCCCGTCGCAACAAGCTTCTCGGGCATTGGGCCGCAAGCCGGCTCGGCAAGTCCGGCGCCGAGGCCGAGGAATACGCGAAGTCGGTGGTCCTGGCGGATTTCGAGGAAGCCGGCGACGACGACGTGATCCGCAAGGTCAAGGCCGATCTGGAACAGGGCGGCCATCCGGCCTCCGAGTCCGACATCCGGGCCAAGCTCAACGACTTCCTGTCCGAGGCCGTCGCGGAGATCCAGTCCGGCCGCTGACCGCGAGCGGCTTGACTCGGGGGCGGCCGTCGCGTTCTCCCGCCCCTGATCCCGGACCATGCCGGGACAGGGAGGAAAACCGATGGCGTCACCCGTCCAGGCGCTTGCCGCAGGCCTGACCGGCACCAGGCCGGTCTTCACCGCCTGGTGCGGGCTGCCAGAACCCTCCATCGCGGGCTACCTCGCGCGGGAGGCCGGGATCGATGCCGTCGTGCTCGACATGCAGCATGGCGTGATCGACTTCCTGAACGCGACCCGCGCCATCCCGCTCGTGGCCGCGTCGGGCAAGCCCGCGATCCCGCGCATCCCGGTCGGCGAGTTCGCGACCGCCTCGCGGCTCCTGGATGCGGGCGCTGCCGGCATCATCGCTCCCATGATCAACACGGTCGAGGACGCCAGGCGCCTTGCGGCCTTCATCAAGTTCCCGCCCCTCGGCGAGCGCAGCTGGGGCCCGCATCCGGCCCTGACCCTCACGGGGTTGCAACCCGCGGATTATTTCGGGACCGCCAACAGCTTCCTGCGCTCATTCGCGATGATCGAGACCCGGGAGGCACTCGACCGGATCGACGACATCCTGGCCGTGGACGGGATCGACGCCGTGTTCATCGGCCCCTCCGACCTCTCGATCGGCCTGTCCCGGGGTGCGGCCCTGGACCCGAACGCCGCCGAGGTAAGCGCCGCCATCGACCACGCCCTCGCGCGGGCGAAGGCGGCCGGCAAGGCGGCCGGCATCTATGCGCCGAACGGCGAACGCGCCGCGGATTTCGCAAAGCGCGGCTTCCATCTCGTGTCCGTCGCGAGCGATATCGGATTCCTCCGGGCCGGCGCGGCCGCCATGATGAAGGCGGCAACGGCCTGAGGCAGGCGGCCCCGCGGCGCCGGGCGGCCGACGTCCCTCGGCTTGACGGGCCGGGGGCAGCCGTCCAGCGTCCCCCGACCATGTCGACAGCTGAAAGGAGCAGATTGCCGATGCGATCTGTGATCGCCGCCGCTTCCGCGGCCTTCCTCGCCTTTGCCGCCCCCTCGCCGGCCCGGGCCTTTCTCGATTCCGGGCCCGTAGCGGATTTCTTCAACGAGTTTCGCGAGCAGGCGATCCCGCGCCAGACGGTTCGCTACACCGGGGGTGAGAAGCCCGGGACCGTCGTGATCTCCACCGGCCAGCGCCGGCTCTACTACGTCCTGCCGGGCGGACACGCGATCCGCTACGGCGTGGGCGTCGGGCGACAGGGCTTCTCCTGGTCGGGCGTGAAGACCGTCACGATGAAGAAGGAATGGCCGTCCTGGCGGCCGCCGAGCCAGATGCTGAAGCGCCGCCCGGACCTGCCGCGCTACATGGCAGGCGGGCAGGACAATCCCCTGGGCGCACGCGCGCTCTATCTCGGGTCCAGCCTCTATCGCATCCATGGGTCGAACGAGGCCGAGACCATCGGGTCGGCCGTCTCGTCCGGCTGCATCCGCATGACGAACCGGGATGTCGTGGATCTTTACGACCGCGTTCGCATCGGCACGAAGGTGGTCGTGAAAGGTTGACCCTGCCGGCGGCCCTTCGCGCGCCTTGCAACAGACGCAATCAGCTGGAAACCTTGGCCGTATAACCTGGTGCGGTTCGGGCGAGAGCTGGAACCAGGCTATACACAGAGCATTGGCTCACTCAGCCGGAAGGCGGGGCGGGGCGGACCCGCCTGCGGCTTGGATGATAAAGGTCGGAACGGAAGGACCACGATGACAAGTTCGCTTCGCAAGTGCCTCGGTGCCAGCGCCCTCGGCGCGGCGCTCTTCGCAGGCAGCATGATGTCTGCGCAGGCCGCACCGGCTCCGGCGGATCGCCTCGCCCAGGCTGCCGCGCAGGCGCAGAGCCAAGCCTATCCCGGCGAGAGCTTCACGCAGGGCAAGATCTATTACGGCCGCCCCGGCTGGCGCGGCGGGTACCGCGGCCCCTATCGCGGCGGCTATTACGGGCGCGGCTGGCGCCGCGGGCCGAGCGGCGGCGAAGTTGCGGCCGGCGTGGTCGGCGGCCTCGCACTCGGGGCGCTCGCGGGCGCCGCGATCGCGAACTCGCAGCCGGCGCCGGGCTATGTCGGCCCCGGGGCTCCGGTCGGCAACGTCTACGGGGCGGACCCGAACTGGGTGAATTACTGCGCCAGCAAGTACCGCTCGTTCGATCCCCGCACGGGCACATACCTGGCGCATGACGGCTACCGGTATCCCTGCCAGTAAGACGCAAGACTGCGAATGGGCCCTTCGGGGCCCATTTTCGTTTCTCCGGCGCGGAGGCGCGATCCCGCGACAGGCGCCGCCTGGCCCGCAAGGATCGGACCGAAAGGAGCCGAGATGATCGACCATGTCGGCTTCCGGGTCACGGATCTGGCCGCGGCGCGCCGCTTCTACGATGCCGCGATGGCACCGCTCGGCCTCCGGGTCATCGACAATACCGCGACCTCCTTCCTCATCGCCCGCAGCGGAGACGAGCCGGCCCCCTTCATCTGGGTCGGGACAGAGAAGCCGAGCTTCTGGACGCCGGGCCACAGCACCGCCGCCGCCCCGATCCATCTGGCTTTCACGGCGAGCAGCCGTGCCGCCGTCGATGCCTTCCACGAGGCGGCCCTGGCCGCCGGCGGACGGGACAATGGCGTGCCTGGACCGCGCGGCCCGGCCTGGATGGGCTATTACGCCGCCTACGTGCTCGACCCGGATGGCAACAACGTCGAAGCCGGAATTCGCGCGGCCGCGAATGCGTCTCCAGCGGGATGAGGAGCCGGCGGCACTGGCACCGCGCCCGAAGATGTCGCTGCTCGCGGCCAACGGGCGCCAAGGGAGCGCGACGGGTGCTTTCGCGCCTGTTTTCGATTTTCTGGTATCCTACACGTGATCGGGCGGCCTTGAACTTGCCTTCGAAGCTCTGCGTACTAGCTGGAGCGTAGGTCGGACAGGATGGCCAAGTTGGACAGCACCCCGCATGCGGGCGGCGGCGCGGCGCGCGCATCCCGCTCGGGGCCGGCTGTTCGCCCGAGCGAGGCCGAGCCGGCGCGCTCGCGCGGCTGGGTCTGGGGACTGCTCCTCGTGCTCGCCCTTGCCGGAGGCGGTGCCTGGTACTGGCAGCGTGGCAATGCGGCAGCCCCTCGACAGCAGGATGCGGCGGGCCAGCGCGCGCAGCCGGCCGGCATCCCGGTCGAGGTCGCGGCGGCCCGCAAGACGGACCTGCCGATCTATCTGGACGGGCTCGGCACCGTGCAGGCCTTCAACACGGTGCTCGTGCGCTCGCGCGTCGACGGCGAGCTCGTGAAGATCGCCTTCCAGGAAGGCCAGATGGTCAAGCAGGGCGACCTGATCGCCCAGATCGATCCGAGGCCCTACCAGGCGGCGCTCGACCAGGCCCGGGCGAAGAAGCAGCAATCCGAGGCGAACCTCGTCAGCAACAAGAACGACCTGGACCGGACGCGCCAGCTCGCCGGCCGCGGCTTCGCGCCCCAGCAGCAGCTCGACCAGCAGACCTCGACGGTCGGCTCGACCACGGCCCAGATCGCCATGGACCAGGCCGCCATCGAGAATGCCGAGCTCCAGCTCGGCTTCACGACGATCCGGGCGCCCATCTCGGGCCGGACGGGCGTGCGGCTCGTCGACCAGGGCAACATCGTGCGCGCGTCCGACCAGGCCGGCATCGTCGAGATCGCCCAGATCGATCCGATCTCCGTCCTCTTCACGGCGCCGGAGCAGCAGCTCCCGGGGATCGCCCGCGCCATGGGGCGGGGCCCCGTCAAGGTGATCGCCCTGTCGAGCGACGCGAGAGAGAGCCTCGCGCAGGGGACCCTCAACCTCATCAACAACCAGGTCGATCCGGCGAGCGGGACGGTGCGCCTCAAGGCCGTGTTCGAGAACGCGGACGAGCGGCTCTGGCCGGGCCTCTCCGTCAATACGCGCCTCCTCGTCCGGACGCTGCGCGACGTCGTCACGGTGCCGGAGGATGCGATCCAGCGGGGCCCCGACGAGCTCTTCGTCTTCGTCGCCAAGGATGACGGCACGGTCGAGAAGCGGGGCGTGAAGGTCGGGCCGTTCAGCGAAAGGCAGGCCGTGATCGAGGAGGGGCTCGCGTCCGTCGAGCGCGTGGTGACGCTCGGGCAGTCGCGCCTCCAGCCCGGCAGCCGCATCCAGGTCGTCACGCCGCAGGCCCAGCGCACCGCGCATGGCGGCGCCGCGACCGCTCCGGCTCCAGCCGCGGCGCGCTGACATGCGCACCAACATCTCGGCCCTCTTCATCCGCTTTCCGATCGGGACGTCGCTCTTGATGGTGGCGTTCCTGTTCCTCGGGGTCGCGGCCTTCCCGAACCTCTCCGTCGCGCCCCTGCCCCAGGTCGATTTTCCGACCGTCCAGGTCACGGCAAACCTGCCGGGCGCCTCGCCGGAGACGATGGCGACCTCCGTCGCCCAGCCGCTCGAGCGCCAGTTCGCCCAGATCCCGGGCATCCAGCTGATGACCTCCACGTCGTTCCTCGGGACGACGCAGATCACCGTGCAGTTCGAGCTCGGCCGCAATGTCGATGCGGGAGCGCAGGACATCCAGGCGGCCATCAATGCGGCGGGGGGCGAGCTGCCGCAGGACATGCCGAGCCCGCCCTTCTACCGGAAGGTGAACCCGGCCGACCCGCCCATCATGATCATCGGCGTGACCTCCGACACGCTGCCCCTGATCGAGGTCAACGAATACGCCGATGCCCGGCTCGGGCGGCAGATCTCGCAGCTCTCCGGCATCGGGCAGGTCTTCATCGGCGGCGAGCAGAAACAGGCCATCCGGGTCCAGATCGACCCCGCCAAGCTGGTGGCCAAGAACCTGCAGCTCGACGACATCCGCCAGCAGCTCGCGCTCACGACCGTGAACATGCCGAAGGGCACGCTCGACGGCGACCGCCGCTCCTTCGCGATCTACGCCAACGATCAGCTCACCGAGGCGGAGAAGTGGAACGACGTCATCGTCGCCTACCGGGCGGGGGCGCCGGTGCGGGTCCGCGACATCGGCCAGGCGGTCGCGGGGCCGGAGGACATCAAGCGCGCGGCCTGGGTCGGCCAGAAGCGCGGCGTCTATCTCGTCATCTTCAAGCAGCCGGGCGCCAACGTCATCGAGACCGTCGAGCGCGTGAAGGCCGAGCTGCCGCGCCTCCAGGCCTCGATCCCGCCCTCGGTCGAGATCTCGGTGGTGAGCGACCGCACCCAGACGATCCGGGCCTCGGTGCACGAGGTGGAACTGACGCTGCTGCTCACGATCGGCCTCGTCGTGCTCGTGATCTTCCTGTTCCTGCGCAGCTTCTGGGCGACCGTGATCCCCAGCGTGACGGTGCCGATCGCGCTCGCCGGCACGGTCGCCCTGATGTGGGCGGCGGGCTACAGCCTCAACAACCTGTCCCTGATGGCCGTCATCATCGCCGTGACCTTCGTGGTCGACGACGCGATCGTGATGCTCGAGAACATCGTCCGCCATGTCGAGGAGGGCGAGCGGCCGATGGAGGCCGCCTTCAAGGGCGCGGCCGAGATCGGCTTCACCATCGTGTCCATCTCGATCTCGCTGATCGCCGTCTTCATCCCCCTGCTCTTCATGGGCGGCATCATCGGGCGGCTGTTCCGCGAGTTCGCCGTCACGGTGTCCATGATGGTCGCCGTGTCGGCCCTGGTCGCGCTGACGCTCACGCCCATGATGGCCTCGCGGCTGCTCAAGGCACGGGACGAGGAGCATCACGGCGCCCTCTACCTCTGGCTCGAGCGGGCCTTCGCCCGGATCGAGGGCGCCTATGAGCGCAGCCTCGACGTCGCCCTGCGCCATCGCTTCGTGACGCTGCTCGTCTTCCTCGGCACGATCGCGCTGACGGGCTCGCTCTTCGTCGCGATCCCGAAAGGCTTCTTCCCGCAGCAGGATACCGGCCTCCTGATCGGCAACGCGGAGGCCGCGCAGGACGTCTCCTTTGCCGAGATGACGCGTCGCCAGGAGGCGATGCTCGACATCTTCGCCCGCGATCCGGCCGTCGCGAACTTTTCCGCCCAGATCGGCGGCAACAATGCCGGCAATGTCGGCCGCATCTTCGTGACGCTGAAGCCGCATGCGGAACGCGACGTCACCGTCTACCAGGTCATCGAACGGCTGCGCCCGCAGCTCGAGACCATCCCCGGCATCCGGGTCTTCCTCCAGGCCGCGCAGGACATCAATGTCGGCGGGCGCTCCTCCCGCACGCAGTTCCAGTACACGCTCCAGGATGCGGATTCGGACAACCTGACCGAGTGGTCGCCGCGGATGCTGGAGGCGATGCGGCGCCTGCCCGAGCTGCGCGACGTCGCCAGCGACCAGCAGAATGGCGGCGGCGTCCTCCGCCTCACCATCGATCGCGACCAGGCCTCCCGCTACGGCATCACGCCACAGCTCATCGACCAGACGCTCTACAGCGCCTTCGGGCAGCGTCAGGCCGCGCAGATCTTCACGCAGGTCGACACCTACAAGGTGATCCTCGAGATCCTGCCCGGGCTCCAGGGCCAGACGGAGACGCTGCAGCGCCTCTACGTGAAGTCCCCGATCACGGGCCAGCAGGTGCCGCTCGCCGCGATCGCGAGCTGGACGACCCGCGGCGTCGTTCCGCTCTCGGTCAGCCACCAGGGCCAGTTCCCGGCCGTGACGATCTCCTTCAATCTCGCGCCCGGCGTCTCGCTCGGCCAGGCCACGGATGCCATCCAGCGCGTCGCGCGCGAGATGCGGCTGCCCGCCTCCATGCAGGGCCGCTTCCAGGGGAACGCGCAGGAGTTCCAGAAGTCGCTCGCGACCGTCCCGCTCCTCGTCCTTGCGGCCGTGATCGCCGTCTACCTGATCCTCGGCATCCTGTATGAGAGCCTCATCCACCCGCTGACGATCCTCTCGACCCTGCCCTCGGCCGGGCTCGGCGCGCTGATCGCCCTGAAGGTCGGCGGGTTCGACTTCAGCCTGATCGCCCTGATCGGCGTGATCCTCCTCATCGGCATCGTGAAAAAGAACGGCATCATGCTGGTCGACTTCGCGATCGTGGCCGAGCGAGACGGAAAGCTCGAGCCTGAGGAGGCGATTCGGAAGGCGGCCGTGCTGCGCTTCCGGCCCATCATGATGACGACGCTGGCGGCGATCTTCGGCGGCATCCCGCTGATGATCGGCTTCGGGGCCGGGGCCGAGATCCGCCAGCCCCTCGGCTACGCCATGGTGGGCGGCCTCGTCGTCAGCCAGGCGCTGACGCTCTACACGACGCCCATCGTCTACATCTATCTCGACCACCTCTCGTCCTGGCTCGGCAGCTTCCGCCGCGGCCGGGGAGCCGATCGTCGCCAGGCCGCCGCAGCGCCCGCCGAGTAGCCCTCAGGCCCGTGCCGCCGCACGCCGCTCCCGCCGCTCCCACCAGAGCAGGTACAGTCCCGACGCGATCACGATGGCGGCGCCGACCAGCGTCCAACCGTCCGGCACGTCGCCGAAGACCAGGTAGCCGAGGATCCCCATCCAGAGGAGCTGCGTGTAGATGAAGGGCGACAGCACGGGCGCCGGCGCCCGCGCATGCGCGAGGACGAGCAGCCAGTGCCCCGCCGCCGCCGTCACGCCGATCCCGATCATCAGCGCCCAATGCAGCAGATCCGGCGGCGTGCTCCAGACGAAGGGCAGGATCGGCGTCATGATCAGCACGCCGACCATGCCCGAATAGAAGACGGTGATGGAGCTTCGGTCGTGCGCCGCCAGGGTCCGGGTCACGATGGCGTAGAGCGCATACAGCACCGTGCTCGCCACGGTGAGGAAGGCCGCCGGATGCAGGGCGCCCGAGAGCGGGCGGGTCACCACCAGCACGCCGAGGAAGCCCACGCCGATCGCCGCGAGGCGGCGAGGTCCCGCCCATTCGCCCAGGAACGGGCCTGCCATCAGGGCCACCAGCAGCGGCATGGCGAACTGGATCGCCATGGAGGTCGTCAGCTGCAGGTGCTGGAGCGCGAAGAAGTTCAGCACCGTGCAGCCCACCAGGATCGCCGACCGCAGGATCTGCAGCCCGAGGCGGTTGCTGCGGGCGATGCCCGGAACAGTGATCGGGTTCAGGAAGGCGGAGACGACGACCACGTTGAACGCGTAGCGCGCCCAGGCCGTCATCATCGGGTCGAGCGTCCGGTTCAGCCATTTCGCGCTTGCATCGCAGAGCGAGAAGCACACGACGCCCACGCACATCAGGAGGATGCCGCCGAGCCGCGAGCCCTGCGGCAAGGCCGGCCGCTTCGCGCCCTTCTCCTTCATGCCGGCCGCCGCCGGAGCGCGACCGGGCCTGTTCTCAAGCGTGACCGGCTGGCGCGATGGCCGAGGCCTCCACGATCGAGATGGTGGCGATCGCGGTCGCGGTCGGGATCTCCTCGGCACCCGTGACACAGACCACGTCGGCCGCCACCACGGAGGCGAGCCGCCCCGCCCGGACCACGCGTGCGCGGCAGACGAGGCGTTCGCCCTTCGCGGGGCCGAAGAGATTGAGCCGGTAATCGGTCTGCAGGCAGGCCTCGCCGTCGTCGAGCCGGGTCGCGGCCGCGATCCGGGCGCCCTGCTCCACGAGGATGGCCGTGATCTCCTCGTGGAAGCAGCCCTCCTCCTCCAGCAGTTCCGGGCGACAGCCGACGGAAATCGTCGCCCCACCGGGCTCCAGGACGGACAGGTCAGCGCCCATGAGCGCCATGACGGTCTCGCCGGCCACACGCTCCCGGATGGCGCGCAGGCGATGCTGAAGGGGCGAGACGTCGCTCATGGGGGAAGTCTTAGCAAGGCGCAGGCCGCCGACAAGCGCGCGCGACGGGACGGACCATTGACGCAGGGGCGCAGGTCGGCCGACCATTGCCCTGTCCGCAGAGCGATTTGTGCGGGGACGATGCGCGAGAGGATCCGGTTTTATCTCGGGGAGGAGCGCATCGAAATTGCCTCCTGTGACCCGACGGCAACGCTGCTGGACTGGCTCCGCCTCGAACGCGGGCTGACCGGTACCAAGGAAGGCTGTGCCGAGGGAGATTGCGGTGCCTGCACGGTCGCGGTCGGGCGCCCGGACGGCGACCGCGTCCGCTACGAGGCCATCAATGCCTGCATCAGGTTCCTGCCGACGCTCGACGGCTGCCAGGTGCTCACCGTCGAGCATCTGCGGAATGCAGGAGCACTCCACCCGGTTCAGGCGGCGCTCGTCGAACATCACGGCTCGCAATGCGGGTTCTGCACGCCGGGATTCGTCATGTCGCTCTTCTGCCTCGCGCAGAACGAGGCCGAGCCTTCACCCGACCGCATCGATGATGCGATCGCGGGCAATCTTTGCCGCTGCACCGGTTACCGGCCCATCGTGGATGCCGCCCAGGCAGCCTGCGCGAGCGACGCCGCCCGCCTGGACGTTGCCTCGTCCCTGAAGAGGCTCGCCGCGCTCTGCGACGCCGAGATGGTTGCGGTGGGGGATGGCGAGCGGCGCTTCTTCGCGCCCGCAACTGTCGAGCAGCTCGGGTCCCTCCTCCAGGACCATCCCGACGCCATCCTGGTGGCCGGCGCCACCGATGTCGGTCTCTGGGTCACCAAGGAGATGCGTCGTCTCGACCCCGTCGTCTTCCTGGGCCGGATCCGGGAATTGCAGGTGATCGACGAGACCGGCGAGGGCGTCGCGATCGGGGCCGCCGCGACGCTCACGGAGGCGCAGACGCGGCTCGCCTCCATCCACCCCCACCTCGGCGAGCTGATGCGCCGGTTCGGTGGCGAGCAGGTCCGCAATGCCGGGACGGTCGGGGGAAACATCGCCAATGGCTCGCCCATCGGCGACCTTCCGCCCATCCTGATCGCCCTCGGGGCCACGCTGGTCCTGCGCGGCCCGAGCGGCCGGCGCGAGATGCCGATCGAGCGCTTCTTCCTCGCCTACAAGAAGCAGGACCGCGAGCCGGGCGAGTTCGTCGAGCGGGTGCTCGTCCCGCGGCTCGCCCCGGACCACGCCTTCCACGCCTCCAAGGTCTCCAAGCGCTTCGACGAGGACATCTCCGCCGTCTGCGGCGCGTTCCGGCTGACGCGGGACGGAGCGGGCGCCGTCACCGAAGCCCGGCTCGCCTTCGGCGGCATGGCGGCCATCCCCAAACGTGCTCCGGCAGCCGAAGTGGCGCTCATAGGACGGCCGTTCGACGAGGACGCTGCCGAGGCCGCCGCAGCCGCGCTGGCCCAGGACTTCTCGCCGCTCGACGATTGGCGCGCGAGCGCCCGCTACCGGCTGCTCGTCGCCGGCAACCTCATCCACCGCTTCGCGATCGAGGAGAGGGAGCCGGACACAGAGACGCGCGTGGCCGGGCTTCTGGCGAGAGCCGGGGCGGGGAGCGCAAGCCATGCTTGAGCGGTCGCCGGCCCTTTCGGTCGCGGGCGACATGGGCGCGCCGCAGCGGCACGATTCCGCGCACAAGCATGTCGCGGGCGAAGCGCCCTACACGGACGACATCGTGGCACCCGCAGGGCTGCTCCACGCCTATCTCGGCCTCTCCGAGCGCGCCCATGCGGGTATCGCGGGGCTGAACCTGGACGCGATCCGGGCCGCGCCGGGCGTCGTGGCGGTCCTGACCGCGGAGGACATCCCCGGCGTCAATGACGTCACGCCGGTGACCGGCTTCCACGACGAGCCGCTCTTCGCGACCGACAAGGTCACCTGCCACGGCCAGCCGCTCTTCGCGGTTGTCGCGACGACGCGGGATGCCGCGCGCCGGGCCGCGAGGCGCGCGGAGGTCATCTATGTCGACCTCCCGCCCGTGCTCGACGTCAAGGCGGCCCGCGCCTTCGGGACCGGCTTCGTCGCGCCCGGCATGACGCTCACTCGGGGCGACGCGAAGGACGCGCTCTCGGCCGCGCCGCAGCGGATCAAGGGCCGCGTCACGATCGGCGGCCAGGATCATTTCTACCTGGAGACCCACGTTGCGCTCGCGGTGCCGGGCGAGGACGGCGACGTGACCGTCCATTCCTCGACCCAGCACCCGACGGAGGTGCAGCACATGGTGGCCCATGTGCTGGGCGTGCCCTTCAATGCCGTGACGGTCGAGGTGCGGCGGATGGGCGGCGGCTTCGGCGGCAAGGAAACCCAGGGCAACCTCTTCGCCGCCGTCGCGGCGCTCGCGGCCGTGAAGCTGCGGCGACCGGTAAAGATCAGGCCCGACCGCGACGACGACATGATCGCGACCGGCAAGCGGCACGATTTCGTGGTCGATTACGAGATCGGCCATGACGTGGAGGGACGCATCCTCGCGGTCGAGGCCACCTATGCGGCGCGCTGCGGCCACACGGTCGACCTCTCGGCGGCCATCACGGACCGGGCGCTCTTCCACGCGGACAATTGCTACTACTACCCGGCCGTCCGCGTGACGTCCGAGCCATGGCGGACGAACACCGTCTCCAACACGGCCTTCCGCGGCTTCGGCGGCCCACAGGGCATGGTCGGGGCCGAGCGCTTCATCGAGGAGGTCGCCTTCGCGACCGGACGCGACCCGCTCGATATCCGCATGCTCAACTTCTACGGCGAGGGAGAGCGGGCGGTGACGCCCTATCATCAGGTCGTCGAGGACAACATCGCGCCGGAGCTGGTGACAGAGCTCGAGCGCCGCTCGGATTACCGGGCCCGCCGGGAGGCGGTCCGGGGGCTGAATGCCCGCAGCCGCATCGTCAAGCGGGGGATTGCCCTGACGCCCGTGAAGTTCGGCATCTCCTTCACGGCGACCCAGTACAATCAGGCGGGCGCGCTGGTTCACGTCTACACGGACGGCTCGATCCACCTGAACCATGGCGGCACCGAGATGGGCCAGGGCCTCTACACGAAGGTCGCCCAGGTCGTCGCCCGTGCCTTCCAGGTCGATCTCGACGCCGTGAAGATCACGGCCACCAGCACCGGCAAGGTGCCGAACACGTCCGCGACCGCCGCCTCCTCGGGCTCCGACCTCAACGGCATGGCGGCGCTCGATGCCTGCGAGACCATCAAGGCGAGACTGCGCAGCTTCGCGGCCGAGAAATGGGACGTGGACCCGGCGGAGGTGGCATTTCTGCCCGGCCGGGTGCGGATCGGCTCGGAGGAGGTGCCTTTCGCCGATTTCGTCTGCGCGGCCTACAAGGCCCGCATCCAGCTCTCCGCGACCGGCTATTACCGCACGCCCAAGATCCACTGGGACCGCCAGAGCGGGCGCGGCCACCCGTTCTACTACTTCTCCTACGGGGCGGCCTGTTCCGAGGTCGCGGTCGATACGCTGACGGGCGAGTACAGGGTCGAGCGCGTGGACATCCTCCATGATGTCGGGCGCTCGCTGAACCCGGCCATCGACCGCGGGCAGATCGAGGGCGGCTTCGTCCAGGGAATGGGCTGGCTCACCACGGAGGAGCTGTGGTGGGACGCCCAGGGCCGCCTGCGCACGCATGCGCCGGCGACCTACAAGATCCCGGTCGCCTCCGACCGGCCCCGCATCTTCAACGTCGACCTCTGGGACGGGGAGAACCGCGAGCCGACGATCGGCCGCTCGAAGGCGGTCGGCGAGCCGCCCCTGATGCTGGCGATCTCCGTCCTGCACGCGCTCTCCGACGCGGTCGCGAGCGTCGCCGACCATCGCTTCTGCCCCTGCCTCGACGCCCCCGCCACGCCGGAGCGCGTCCTCTTCGCGATCGAGGCCTTGCGGGATCGGGCCTCCCCTCCCCCCGCGGAGCGGCGGGGAGGAGGGGGATGAACGCCCCGCTCTCGTCCTCGCTCGCCCATCTCCTCGCCCGCGGCGAGCCCGCGATCCTCGTGACGCTCGCCGAGGCGCGAGGCTCCACGCCCCGGGAGGCGGGCGCGGCGATGTTCGTCACCACGGGCGAGAGCCATGGCACGATCGGGGGCGGGCAGCTCGAGTACCACGCGATCGATACCGCCCGGGTGATGCTCGCGCGCGGCGAGGCCAACCGGGAGCTCGACCTGCCGCTCGGGCCGCTGCTCGGCCAGTGCTGCGGCGGCCGGGTCCGGGTGAGGCTGGAGCTCGCGGGGCCGGAACACGTCCGGGCGCTCCGCGCCGCCGAAGAGGCGGAGCGGAACCGCGCGCCGAGCGTGCTCGTCTTCGGCTGCGGCCATACGGGCCGGGCGCTCGCGCGCGCCCTCGCTCCCCTCCCCTTCCGGACCACCTTCGTCGATGATCGGCTCGAGACCGGGCACGACTTGCCGGCGAACATCACCTTCGCCCCGCTCGACGACCCGGCGGAAGCGATCGCCGCCGCGCCGGCCCGTGCCGCCTTCGTCATCCTCACCCATTCCCACGCGCTCGATTACCGGCTCGCCGACGCGGCGCTCCGGCGGGGCGACGCCGCCTATGTCGGGATGATCGGCTCGACCACGAAGCGCGCCCGCTTCGGCCGCTTCTTTCTGCAAGGCGGGGGCTCGGCGCGGGCGCTCGCCTCCCTGACCTGCCCGATCGGCGGGTCGGATGTCGCGGACAAGCGCCCGGACGTGATCGCGGCCCTGACGGCGGCCGAGCTGATCCGGGTTTTCGCGCGGCGCAGTTCGTGCGAGGCAGGAGAAATCGGAGAGAAGCCCCGACAGGCTGTCGCGTGACGTCCCCACAACCGCCCCGCCTGGAGCTCTCCGGGATCACCAAGACCTTCCCGGGCGTCGTCGCGAACGAGGACGTGAGCCTGCGGGTCGAGCCGGGGGAGATCCACGCGCTTCTCGGCGAGAACGGCGCCGGCAAGTCGACGCTGGTCAAGATCATCTACGGCGTGCAGCAGGCCGACGAGGGCGAGATCCGCATCGACGGCCGCCCGGTGGCCATTCCGAGCCCCAAGGCGGCGCGGGCCCTCGGCATCGGCATGGTGTTCCAGCACTTTTCGCTGTTCGACGCCCTCACGGTGATCGAGAACATCGCGCTGGGGCTCGACGAGGCGGTGGACCGGGGCGACCTGGCGCGGCGCGTCGATGCGATCCTGCGCGCCTACAGCCTGCCGCTGGATCTGGAGCGCGAGGTCCACACGCTGTCGGTCGGCGAGCGGCAGCGCATCGAGATCGTCCGTTGCCTGCTCGTGAAGCCGCGGCTCCTCATCATGGACGAGCCGACCTCCGTGCTGACCCCGCAGGAGGCCGAGAGGCTGTTCGCCATGCTGCGGCAGCTCGCGGCCGAGGGCTGCGCGATCCTCTACATCTCGCACAAGCTGGCCGAGATCAAAGCGCTCTGCGGCCGGGCGACCATCCTGCGCGGCGGCCGCGTCGTCGCGAGCTGCGATCCCCGGGCGGAAACGACCCGGCGCATGGCCGAGCTGATGATCGGGACGGAGCTGCGGCAGGTCGAGCGGCACGGTCGCGCCGCGCCCTCGGGCGCCGTCCGGCTCCAGGTGGAGGGGCTCTCGCTGCCGCCCGCCGGGCCCTTCTCCGTCCCGCTCCGCGACATCTCCTTTGCGGTCCAGGCCGGCGAGGTGTTCGGCATCGCGGGCGTCGCCGGCAACGGCCAGTCGGAGCTCCTGCTTGCGCTCTCCGGCGAACGCGCTGCGCCGGCGGCCGAAATGGTGCGCCTGGACGGGCGCGCGGTCGGCCGCAACCGGGCCGGCGCGAGGCGCCGCGCCGGGCTCTGCGCGCTGCCCGAGGAGCGCAACGGCCACGCGGCGGTGCCGGACCTCTCGCTCTCGGACAACGCCATCCTGACGGCACGTCACCGGCTGCCCCTGACCGCGACGGGGTTCCTGCGGTTCGGGGCGGCGCGGGGCTTCGCCCGCAGGGTGATCGAGCGCTTCGGCGTCAAGGCCATCGGACCGGGGGCGGCGGCCAGGAGCCTTTCGGGCGGCAACCTGCAGAAATACGTGATGGGGCGGGAGATCCTGCAGCACCCCGAGGTCCTGGTCGTCTCGCAGCCGACCTGGGGTGTCGATGCCGGGGCCGCGAGCGCCATCCACCGCGCGGTCCTCGAGCTTGCCGAGGCGGGCTCAGCCATCGTGGTCATCAGCCAGGATCTCGACGAGCTCCTGGCCCTCTCGGACCGGCTGGCCGTGCTCAACGAGGGCCGGCTCTCTCGGCCGATCCGCGCCGAGGAGGCGAGCCCCGACGAGCTCGGGCTCCTGATGGGCGGGGTGCACGGCGAGCATGCCGGAACACGCCTCGCCGCGGGAGGCGCCGGATGCTGAAGCTCGAGCGACGGCCCGAACCCTCCCGGGCCATGATCTACCTGACGCCCTTTCTCGCCGTGCTCCTCACGGTGGCGGCCGGCATGATCGTGTTCGGCCTGATGGGCTATGACGGCCCCGGCGCCGTGCGGCAGATCTTCCTTGCGCCCCTCTCGCACCCGGATCGCTGGCCCGAGCTCCTGGTCAAGGCCGGGCCCCTGATCCTGATCGCGACGGGCCTCTCCGTCGGCTTCCGGGCCAATGTCTGGAACATCGGCGCGGAGGGCCAGTACATCGCGGGCGCGATGGCCGGGACGGGCGTCGCGCTCCTCACCTGGGGCCAGGAGGGCGCCTGGATCCTCCCGGCGATGTGCCTCGCGGGCGTGCTCGGCGGCCTGGCCTGGGCGGCCATCCCGGCCTTCCTGCGCACCCGCTTCGGGGTCAGCGAGATCCTGACCAGCCTGATGCTGACCTATGTGTCGGTGCAGCTCCTATTCTTCCTGGTGCGGGGGCCCTGGAAGGATCCGGACGGGTTCAACTTCCCCCAGACCCGCATGTTCACGCCGGACCAGACCCTGCCGGCGGTCGCGGAGGGCTCGCTCGTCCATCTCGGGATTCCGATCGCGGCCGTGGTGGCGCTCGTGGTGTGGGTCCTGCTCGCCCGCACGCTCGCCGGCTACGAGGTGAAGGTGGTCGGGCTCGCGCCGGCGGCCGCGCGCTATGGCGGCTTCTCCGAGCGCCGCACCATATGGCTGACGCTGCTCGGCGCCGGCGGCCTCGCGGGCCTTGCGGGCATCTTCGAGGCGGCGGGTCCGTTCGGCCAGCTCACGCCGCAATTCCCGGGCGGCTACGGCTACACGGCCATCATCGTGGCCTTCCTGGGCCGCCTGCATCCGGTCGGCATCATCCTTGCGGCGCTCGTCCTCGCGGTGACCTATGTGGGCGGCGAGCTCGCGCAGACCGCCGTCGGATTGCCCCAGGCCGCGACAGGCATGTTCCAGGCGATGCTCCTCTTCTTCCTGCTGGCGGCGGACGTGCTGATCCGCTTCCGCCCGGTCCTCACCCGGTCTGCACGGGCGAGGGCCGCGTGAGATCCTCGATCCCCTCCCGCCTCCTCAGCACGACGAAAGTGGGAGCCGGCGCATGAACACCGCGCTGCTCGTCTCCTTCGTCATGACGGTCGCGATGGCCGCGACCCCCATCCTTCTCGCCTCGCTCGGCGAGCTCGTGGCCGAGAAGGCCGGGGTCCTGAACCTCGGCGTGGAAGGCATGATGCTGATCGGCGCCGTCACGGGTTTCGCGGCCGCGACGCTGACGGGCTCCGCCTATCTGGGCCTCCTGGCCGCGATGCTGGGCGGCGTCGCGGTCTCGCTGATCTTCGCCGGGCTCACCCTCGGGCTGTCGGCGAACCAGGTCGCGACCGGCCTCGCGCTCACCATCTTCGGCACGGGCGCCTCGTCCCTGCTCGGCGCGCCCTTCGTCGGGCGTACGATCGAGCGGCTGGGGCCGCTGCTGCCGGCCGACCTCGCAGAGCACCCGCTGCTGCGCGTCGTCTTCGGCTACGACCTGCTCGTCTATCTCTCACTCGGGCTGACCTTCGCGGTCGCCTGGTGGCTCAAGCGCACGCGCCCGGGGCTGATCCTCCGGGCGGTCGGGGAATCCGACTCCTCGGCCCACTCGATCGGCTACCCCGTCCTGGCGGTCCGGACGGCCGCGGTGGCCTTCGGCGGCGCGCTCGCCGGGCTTGGGGGCGCCTATTTCTCCCTCGAGCTCACCCCCATGTGGGCCGACCGGCTGACGGCCGGGCGCGGCTGGATCGCGCTGGCTCTCGTCGTCTTCGCGTCCTGGCGGCCGCTGCGGCTCCTGGCCGGGGCCTATCTGTTCGGGGCCGTCATGACCTTCGAGCTCCACGCGAAGGCCTCCGGTCTCGGGCTGCTGCCGCCGGAGATGCTGGCGATGCTGCCCTATCTGGCGACCATCCTTGTCCTGACGCTCATCTCCATCCGGCCCGGCCGCCTCTCGGCTGCGGCACCCGCGTGCCTGGGAAAATCCTTTTCGCCTGCCTAAATCGTCACCTGAAAGGAGAGATTGCTCGATGGCCGCCATCATTACCCGCCGCAAGCTGATCACCGGAGCCGCAGGGGCCGCAGCGCTGCCGCTGCTGGGCGGGACGCTCGCCGCGCAGGCGCCGCTCGGGGTGGGCTTCATCTATGTCGGCCCGACCGGGGATTACGGCTGGACCCACTCGCACGACCTCGGCCGCAAGGCGATCGAGAAGGAGTTCGGCGGGAAGGTGAAAACGAGCTTCGTCGAAAACGTGGCCGAGGGGCCGGATGCCGAGCGCGTGCTCCGGCAGCTCGCGACGGGCGGCAACAAGCTGATCTTCGCCACCTCCTTCGGCTTCATGAACGCGGCCGTGCGGGTCGCCCGTGCGCTGCCGAACGTCTGGTTCGAGCACGCGACCGGCTACCAGCGCGCGGCCAATCTCGCGACCTACAACGCCCGCTTCTACGAAGGACGGGCGGTCTGCGGCACCATCGCGGGCCACCTCTCGAAGACCGGCACGGCCGGCTACATCGCGTCCTTCCCGATCCCGGAGGTCGTGATGGGCATCTCGGCCTTCACGCTCGCCGCCCAGAAGGTGAACCCGAACTTCAAGACGAAGGTGCTCTGGGTCTCCACCTGGTACGACCCCGCCAAGGAGGCCGATGCCGCCAAGGCCCTCATGGACCAGGGCTGCGACATCCTCGCCCAGCACACCGATTCGCCCGCACCGCTCCAGGCCGCGGAGGCGCGCGGCATGCTCGGCTTCGGCCAGGCCTCCGACATGCTCGCCTATGCGCCGAAGGCGCAGCTCACCTCCATCGTCGACGAGTGGGGCCCCTACTACATCCGCCGGGTCAGGATGGCGCTCGACGGCACCTGGAAGTCGGGCGACACCTGGGACGGCCTGAAGGAAGGCGCCGTCCGCATGGCCGCCTATGGCGAAGCCGTCCCGGAGAACGTCCGGCGCGAGGCGGACAAGGTCAGGGACGGCATCATCGCCGGCACGATCCATCCGCTTGCCGGCCCCATCAAGGACCAGAAGGGCGAGCTTCGGGTCAAGGAAGGGGAGCAGATGACGGACGCGCAGCTCTCGAAGATGGACTGGTACCCGGCCGGCGTTCAGAGCTGACGGGCGCGAGCCGAACCCCGCCGGCGGTGCGGACCCGCCCGCCGGCTATTTCTTGGCCAGGCTTTCCAGCTTCTGCTGCATCTCGGCCATCTGCTTCTTGAGCGCGTCGAGCTCGTTCCCGCCGGAAGCCTGCGCCGGCGGGGCTGAAGGCTTCTCCGGCTCGTCCCCGGGCTTGGGGGTGAAAGGCGACCACATCCGCATCGCCTCCGTGAAGAAGGCCATGTTGGCCCGGACCTGATCCTCCATGGCGTGGAAGGCCGAGGGTCCGAAGGTCTTCTCCATCTGGTCGCGCAGCTTCTGCTGGTCGCGCGTCAGGTGGTCCATCGAGAATTCGAGATAGCGCGGCACCAGGGCCTGCATGCTGTCGCCGTAGAAGCGGATGAGCTGTCGCAGGAAGGTCGTCGGCAGGAGGTTCTGCTGCCCGCCCTTGCTCTCCTGCTCGAACATGATCTGGGCGAGAACCGAGCGGGTGATGTCCTCGCCGGTCTTGGCGTCGTTGACGACGAAATCCTCTCCCGCCCGGACCATGGCGGCGAGATCCTCCAGCGTGACATAGGTGCTGGTCCCCATGTGATACAGGCGACGGTTGGCGTATTTCTTGATGACCGTCGGCGCCTTTTCAGTGGCCATTCGACCCCCATCCTCCCCGGAACGGTTCCGAGTTTTTCACGGGCCGTGCTGCACTGCAATCTGGATTTTATCTAAGAAGGACGGAGATCCTTCGCACCGGCAGCGCGGCCGTTGTGCAGCGATGCTGCGCAGCATGCGCCTGAGGATAAGAGCCGGGGCGGCATCGTCACCGCCTTGGCCGGGTGGCACACGAGGCAAGTCACCGCGGGAGCGGGCCAGCTCCGCACCCTTGCCTCCGGCCGCCACATCCGACCATTAGACGGGCCATCACCAGCCGCGGGTGACGCGGCGTCGGACAGGGGAGCCATGTCCTTCACCCTCCGGTTCGGGCCCGTTCTGGACGCGTGGCGCCAGCTTCTCGACGGCATCTGGGTCACCCTGCAGCTCTCGGCTGCCGCGATGCTGATCGGGCTGGTCGTGGCCGTCGTCTGCGCCTGGGCGAAGGTGTTCGGGCCGCGCTGGGCGGGCTGGATCGTCAACGTCTACGTGGAGGTGATCCGGAACACGCCGTTCCTGGTGCAGCTCTTCTTCATCTTCTTCGGGCTTCCGGCCGTCGGGCTCCGTCTCTCGCCGGACGCCGCAGCGCTCGCCGCGCTGGTCGTCAATGTCGGCGCCTATGCGACGGAGATCATCCGGGCCGGCATCCAGTCGGTGCAGAAGGGGCAGATCGAGGCGGGGCTGGCGCTCGGCCTGCGGCCGCTCCAGGTGTTCCGCCTGGTGATCCTGAAGCCGGCGCTGCGGGCCGTTTACCCGGCCCTGACGAGCCAGTTCATCCTCCTGATGCTGTCCACCAGCGTCGTGTCGGCCATCTCGGCCGACGACCTGACCTCCGTGGCCAACAACATCCAGTCGCGGACCTTCACGAGCTTCGAGGTCTATATCGTCGTCACCCTCATCTATCTCGGCCTGTCCTTCCTGTTCGCCGCCCTGTTCCGGGCGATCGACAGGCGCGTCTTCGCCTACCCGGTGGCCCGCTGATGCTGAGGCAGTTCGGCCCCACGGAGGCGCTCTTCATCCTGGCGGCGGCGCGGTGGACGATCGCGCTCTCGGCGATCGCGTTCCTGGGCGGCGGCATCGGCGGGCTCGCGGTCGCCCTCGCCCGGGTATCGCCCCGCAAATGGCTCTCGCGGCTGGCGAGCGGCTTCATCCAGGTGTTCCAGGGAACGCCTCTCCTGATGCAGCTCTTCCTCGTCTTCTTCGGCGCGAATGCCTTCGGGCTCGGGCTGAACCCCTGGTTCGCGGCCGCGATCGCCCTGACCCTGAACGCCAGCGCCTTCCTGGGCGAGATCTGGCGCGGCTCCATCCAGTCGGTGCCGACGGGGCAATGGGAGGCGGGAACGGCGCTCGGCCTGCATTACGGGCGGCTGATGCGCCTCGTCATCCTGCCCCAGGCGATGCGGGTCGCGCTGCCGCCCACGGTCGGCTTCCTGGTCCAGCTCATCAAGGGCACGTCGCTGGCCGCCATCATCGGGTTCACGGAGCTGACCCGGGCGGGGCAGATCATCAACAATGCGACCTTCCGGCCCTTCCTGGTCTTCGGGCTCGTGGCGGCCATCTACTTCGCCCTGTGCTGGCCGCTTTCCCTCCTGGCCGCTTGGCTGGAGCGACGGATGGCGGCAGCCCACGCGCGTTGACGCCGCCCGGCCGATCGGCGACGGCTGCGCCACAACCTCTGGAGGAATTCATGTTCAGCACAATCTCGCGCCGGGCCGCGCTTTCGGGCCTGGCCTTTGCGGCGACGCTCGGCGCGGCGGCGCTTGGCGTCCAGCCGGCCGGCGCGCAGACGGTCGACGAGATCAAGAAGAAGGGCGTGGTGAATATCGGCATGCTGGTCGACTTCCCGCCCTTCGGGATCACCAACCTGGAAGGCAAGCCGGACGGGTTCGACGCGGATGTCGCCAAGGATCTCGCCAAGGCCCTGGGCGTGCGGGCCAACATCGTGCCCGTGACCGGGCCGAACCGGATCCCGTATCTCCTGACCGGGCAGGTCGACATGCTGATCGCCTCGCTCGCGATCACGCCCGAGCGCGCCAAGCAGGTCGCCTTCTCGGATCCCTATGCGGGCATCCGGATCGTCGTGTACGGCAAGGCCTCGGCGGCCGTGAAGGAGCCGGCCGACCTGAAGAAGTTCACGGTCGGCGTCGCGCGCGCCTCCACGCAGGACGTGTCCCTGTCCGCGATCGCGCCCGAGGGCACCAACATCCGCCGCTTCGACGACGACGCCTCGGCCGTTCAGGCGCTGCTCTCGGGCCAGGTGGACGTGATCGGAGCCGCGACCCCGGTCGTCGGCGAGATCGAGAAGATCGCCCCTAAGGGTGCCTTCGACACCAAGATCACGCTCCGCGAGCAGGTGCACGGCATCGCGCTCCGGCCCGGCCAGGACGACCTGATGAAGGCCGTGAACACCTTTATCGCGCAACAACGCGAGAGCGGGCAGCTCAACGCCACCTTCAAGAAGTGGCTCAACACGGACCTTCCGGACCTGAAGAAGCCCGCCACCTGAGCGGCGAAACATGCGCGAAACGGAGAGCCGGCTTCGCGCATCATCCAGGCAACGTGGCGAATCTAGACAACCTCTCCGACCGGCAAGAACCACGCCGGCGGATGGGGGTATCGATGATCGCTCGCACCAAGGTTCTCTCCACGCTCGCTGCCGCCGCCCTCCTGGGCGGCGGGACGCTCGGCTCGGCGAGCCCGGCCCAGGCGTGGTGCGGGTATTACGGGTGCGGGTACGGCTATTCGGACGGTGCGCTGGCGGCCGGCATCATCGGGGGCCTTACGGTCGGCGCCATCGCGGCCTCGGCCGCCCACCAGGCCCAGGCGGAACGCGAGGCCGAGGCCCGCCGGGCCTATTACGGCCAGCGCCGCGCCCCGGCCCGCAAGGCCCGGGCGGTCCGCCAGGTCCGGCGCTGAAACGGCGTCAGCCCGCCGTCGGCACGGGCGAGGCGCGCGGCACCAGGACGGGGGCGAACTGGCGCGACCTGCGCCGCTCGTAGACCGGGATCGGACGGTGGAGCTGCTTGGTGGCGTCCACCATGTGTAGCCCGGCGAACGGAAGGGACAGGCTGCGGCCGAGCCCTTCCCAGGCGCTCGCGCCGGACAGCAGGAAACGGCTCCTGAGCGGCGGCACGTAGAGGATCTCGGCCCAGCTCTCGGGCGAGAACAGCGCCCCCTTCATCAGGTGGCGCAGCTGCCGCCGGCTGAAGGGCTGGCCATGGCCGAACGGGGTCGTATCCACCCGCGACCACACACCGCGCCGGTTCGGGCAGACGAGGACGAGGCGCCCGCCCGGCGTCAGGATGCGCCAGACCTCGTTCAGCAGCTCCGCCGGGCTGGCGACCGTCTCGAGCGCATGCACGACCAGCACCCGGTCCACCGAGCCATCGGCGAGCGGCATCATCATCGGGTCGACCAGCGCGGAGGCGGACAGGCCCGAGGCCGGCCAGTTCACGACGCCCTGCCAGCCCGGCATGAAGGCGAGACGCGGGCCGGTCCCCTCCAACTCGGCCAGGAACGGGACGGCATAGCCGAGGCCGAGGACGCTCAGGCCGCGCAGGTCCGGCCAGAACTGCGCGAGCGTGCGGGTCACGACCCGCCGGGCCACATGGCCGAGCGGCCCCGCATAGAAGGCGCGCAGATCCGTGACGTCCACGCTCATCCGACCCTGCCCTGCTCCCGGTCCGGCCGGATCCCGGCCGAGGTTCCATCGTTTCCCGGCCCGTGATAGCCGAACGGCCGTTCACGCGGGATTATATCCATGCCGGCCGACATCCACGCCTTCCGCTGCCTCGAGGACAATATCGGGGTCCTGATTCGCGATCGCGCCACCGGCGCCTGCGCGGCGATCGATGCGCCGGAGGAGGCCGCCGTCGTGAAGGCGCTCGACGAGACGGGCTGGAAGCTGAGCCACATCCTCGTCACGCACCGGCACGCCGATCACGTCCAGGGCATCCCGGGCCTCAAGGCGCGGTTCAACTGCCGCGTCGTGGCACCGAAGAAGGCCGCGGCCGAGGTGCCCGGCGCCGACCAGACGGCCGGCGGGGGCGACCGTGTCGCAGTCGGCGACCTCTCGGCCGAGGTCTGGGACACGCCCGGCCATTGCCGCGACCACATCGCCTACTGGTTCGGCGCCGACAAGGTTCTCTTCGCCGGCGACACTCTGTTCACGCTCGGCTGCGGCCGGGTGATGGAATCGACCATGGACGAGATGTGGCATTCGCTCGAGCGCTTCGCCGCGCTGCCCGACGACGCCCGGGTCTATTCCGGGCACGACTACGTCCTGTCGAACGCCAGGTTCGCGCTCGCGGCCGATCCGGACAACGCCACCCTGAAGGCGCGGTTCGCCGAGGCCGAGGCCGCCGCGAAGGAAGGCCGCTTTCTGGTGCCCTCGACGATCGGGGAGGAGAAAGCCACCAACCCGTTCCTGCGCGCGGGCGAGCCGGCCCTCGCCAAGTCCGTCGACAAGGCGGGAGCGCCAGCCAACGAGGTCTTCGCGGCCCTGCGCGAGTGGAAGAACCGCTTTCGATGATCGCCGCGGGCCTCACGGCCGAGGAGGTCATCCGCCTTCTCGACCTCGCGCCCCATCCGGAAGGCGGGCATTTCCGCGAGACCTTCCGGGACCCGCGCACGGTCGAGGGGCGCTCGGTCGCGACGGCCATCTACTACCTCCTGGCGGAGGGCGAGACCTCCGCCTGGCACCGCGTCGATGCGGCGGAGACCTGGCACCATTATGCCGGCGCGCCTCTGGTCGTGACGACCTCCCCGGACGGGCATGACGCCGAGGCCCGGCATCTCGGGACGGATCTCGCGGCCGGCGAGCGGCCGCAGATCACCGTTCCTGCCGGGACGTGGCAGAGTGCGGCGAGCCTCGGGGCCTGGACGCTCGTCGGCTGCACGGTCGCGCCCGGCTTCCGCTTCGAAGGGTTCGAGATGGCGCCGCCGGACTGGCGGCCGACGCGGGGGCTCTCCTCCGATGCCTGACCTGTCGCTCGTACAGGCGCTCGAGACGCGCCTCATCAATGCCTGGCCGTCTTTCGAAATCGAGGTGGTCGACGGCTGGATCCTTCGCTTCGCGGAGGGCTATTCGAAACGGGCCAACGCGGCGACCCCGCTCGTGCCCGGAGCCACGATCGACCCGGCGCTCATCGACCACATCGTCGGCTCGTTCGAGGAGCGGGGCGTCTCACCCTGTTTCCGCCTGACGGGCGTCGAGGACCGCCGCTGCGAGGAGGTGCTGGCCGCTCGGGGCCTGGTGGATTTCGACCCCTCGCTCTGCCTCGTCGCGCCGCTCGGGCCCGAACTGGAGCACGATCCGTCCCTGATCGTCCGCCCTGCCCCGAAGCCCGCCTGGATCGAGGCGGCGGCGGCCGCCTATGGCGGGGAGAAGGCGAATGCCGAGCGGCTCGGCCGCATCGTGCGGCTGATCCGTCGGCAGGCCGGCTTCGCCACGCTGTCCCTCGACGGGGAGGATGCCGGGTGGGGCCTTGCGGTCGCGGAGCGCGGCTGGGTCGGCCTCTACGATCTCGTGATTTCCCCCAGCCTGCGCGGCCTCGGGCTCGGCCGCCGGCTCGTCACCTCCCTGATGGCATGGGGCCGCGAACAGGGGGCCACGCATGCCTACCTGCAGGTGCGGGAGGCCAACGAGGTCGCCACCAGCCTCTATGCGTCGCTCGGCTTCACCACCGGCTACCGCTACACGCACCGGGTCCTACCGCCGCCTCCCGGCTAGCGCCGGCAGCGTCGCCACGACGGCGCCGGCCGCGATCAGCCCGCAGGCGAGGGCGAGCGACCAGGTCGGCTCGGCATAGCCCGCCAGGATCAGGATCCCTGTCGAGGCGACCGGGATCGCATAGGAGCCGATCCCGAGCAGCCTGATGTCGCCGCGCTTCATGCCGACGTCCCACAGATAGAAGGCGGCCCCGACCGGTCCGAGCCCGCTCGCGACGACGGCCGCCCATTGCAGGGCGCTTTCCGGCCAGATCGTGCGTTCGAAAGCGAGGTGGCACAGGAGGCCGAGCGCCGCGGTCGCGAGGCAGAACCCGGTGACGGCGTCGGTCGGAACCGCCGCAACCCGCCGCGACAGGACCGAATAGCCCGCCCACACGAAGGCGCAGGCAAAGGCGCAGGCATAGCCTGCCCAGTATTCCGGCCGGATCTCGATCGCGCCGCGCCCCGCCACCAGCACGACCACGCCCGCAAAGCCGAGGAGCGCGCCCGCCACGTGCTGCAGGCGCAGCCGGTGCCCCGGCAGCAGCGCCGAGAACAGCACGATGAGCAGCGGCCAGAGATAGTTGATGAGCCCCGATTCGGCAGGCGGCGCGAGCTTCAGGGCTGCGAAATAGAGCGCGTGATAGCCGAACAGGCCCGCGATCCCGAGCGCCCAGACGGGCGGCGCCTGGCGCAGGGCGGCCGCCGCACCCGGACGGGCGAGCCAGGACAGGGCCCCGAGCCCGCCCCCGATCGCGAAGGTCATCGCGAGGAGCTGGAAGGGCGGAACGGGGCCCGTCGCGGCCGTGAACAGCGCCAGCAGGGACCAGAGCGCGGCCGCGCCGAACCCGGTGATCGTTGCGGCGCGGGAAGACATGCCCGCGCCCTAGCGAGCGGGCGCCTCCATGGTCAAGCGGCCGGTAGGCCGCTCAGATCATGTATTGCCCGCCATTGATCGTGAGCGTGGAGCCCGTGATGAAGCCCGCGTCCTCGCTCGCCAGGAAGACGACCGCGCGCGCGATCTCCTCGGGCTCGCCGAGCCGGCCGACCGGGATCCCGGGCAGGATGTTCTTCTCCACGATCGCAGGGTCGATCGCCTTGACCATCTCGGTCGCGATGTAGCCCGGGCAGATGGCGTTCACGGTGATGCCGGCCCGCGCGCCCTCGAGCGACAGCGCCTTCACGAACCCGATATCGCCCGCCTTGGCGGCCGAGTAGTTCGCCTGCCCCACCTGCCCCTTCTGCCCGTTGATGGAGGAGATGCAGACGACCCGGCCCCATTTCCGGGACCGCATGCCCTCCCAGACCGGGCGCGTCATGTTGAAGAGCGAGTTCAGGTTCGTGTTGATGACCGAGTACCACTGCTCCTTGGACATGCGGTGGAACATGCCGTCCCGCGTGATCCCGGCATTGTTCACCAGGACGTCGACCGGCCCGACCTCGGCCTCGACCTGGGCGATCCCGGCCGCGCAGGAATCGAAGTCCGAGACGTCCCACTTGAAGGTCTTGATCCCGGTCGCGGACGAGAACGCGGACGCAGCCTCGTCATTGCCGGCGTAGTTCGCCGCAACCGTGTAGCCCGAGGCCTGCAGGGCCTTCGAGATCGCCTCCCCGATGCCGCGCGTTCCGCCCGTCACCAATGCCACGCGTGCCATGCGTCACTCTCCCTGTTCGATGCCCCGGCTCTTGTGGCCGACAAGCAAACGGCCCGGCGATGCCGGGCCGTTCACTCATGTTAGCGCGATGGGAGCGGGCGTCGATCCCCGCAGCTCGCGACTTTCGGCTCTGCGTCGAGGCTCAGCGCTCGACGCACATTGCAACGCCCATGCCGCCGCCGATGCACAGCGTGGCGAGGCCGCGCTTCGCGCCGCGCCTGCCCATCTCGTGCAGGAGGGTGACGAAGACGCGTGCGCCGGAAGCGCCGATCGGGTGCCCGATGGCGATCGCGCCGCCATTGACGTTCACGATCTCCGGATCCCAGCCCATGTCCTTGTTGACCGCGCAGGCCTGGGCCGCGAAGGCCTCGTTCGCCTCGATGAGATCGAGGTCCGGCACCTTCCAGCCGGCCTTCTCGAGGGCGCGCCGCGAGGACGGGATCGGGCCCGTTCCCATGATGGACGGGTCCACGCCCGCGGTCGCCCAGGACACGATCCTGGCCAGCGGGGTGAGGCCGCGCTTCTCGGCCTGGGCGGCGCTCATCAGGACGACGGCGGCAGCGCCGTCATTGATGCCGGACGCGTTGCCGGCCGTGACCGTGCCCTCCTTGTTGAAGGCAGGGCGGAGCTTCGCGATCGCATCCATGGTGGTGCCGGCACGGATGTACTCGTCGTCCGCAACCACCGTGTCGCCCTTGCGCCCCTTGATGGTGACCGGGACGATCTCGTCCTTGAACTTGCCGGCCTTCTGGGCGGCCTCGGCCTTGTTCTGCGAGGCGACCGCGAAGCGATCCTGCTCCTCGCGCGAGAGCTGCCATTGCTGCGCGACGTTCTCGGCCGTGTTGCCCATGTGGTAGCCGTGGAAGGCGTCGAGGAGGCCGTCCTTCAGCATCGTGTCGAGGAGCTTCAGGTCGCCCATCTTCGTGCCGGACCGCATGTGGGCCGCATGGGGAGCCATCGACATCGATTCCTGGCCGCCGGCCACGATGATGTCGGCGTCGCCGCTGGCGATCTGCTGCATGCCGATGGCGACCGTGCGCAGGCCGGAGCCGCAGAGCTGGTTCAGGCCCCAGGCCGTCTTCTCGGCCGGGATGCCGGCCGCCATGGCGGCCTGGCGGGCCGGGTTCTGGCCCTGGCCTGCCGTCAGGATCTGGCCGAGGATGACCTCGTCGACCTCGCCGGCCTCGACCTTCGCGCGCTCGAGCGCGGCCTTGATGGCGATCGCGCCGAGTTCATGCGCAGGCGTATTCGCGAAGGCGCCGTTGAACGATCCGACCGGCGTGCGGGCGGCCCCCACGATGACGATGTCGGCTTGAGCCATACCTGTTCTCCCGTTCGGCAGATTGCTGAAACTCGAGGCGATGGCGGGATCAACTCCCGCCCCGCCCCCAAGTCAAGCCGCCGCCAGGGTCGGCCGGTTCACCGGCCGGTCCGGATCCGCGTCCAGAGCCTCGTGACGGTTCTCTGAATCCGCTCGTCGTAGGCCGTGTTCGTGAACAGTCGCCCGAAGGTCTCGGCGTCCGGATAGATGCCGGGATCGGACGCGATCTCCGGCTTGATCCGCTCCTTGGCCGGCAGGTTTCCGCTCGCATAATTCACGAAGTCGGTGTTCGCGGCCGCGACGTCGGGCCTGAGCATGAAGTCGATAAAGGCGTAGGCCTCCGGAACATGCGGGGCATCGGCCGGGATGGCCATGGAGTCGAACCACATCAGCGCGCCCTCGCGCGGGATGACATAGGCGATGTCGACCCCGTTCTTCGCCTCCTGGGCGCGCTTGCGCGCCTGCAGGATGTCGCCCGAATAGCCGACCGCCAGGCAGATCTCGCCGTTGGCGAGCGCGTTGATATATTCGGAGGAGTGGAACTTCCGGATGTTCCCCCGCACCTTCATCAGGGCGTCCGCGGCCTTTTGCAGATCGGCGGGCGTCTTGGAATCGGGGTCGAGGTCGAGCGCCTTCAGGATGCCGGGGAAGACGTCCTCGGGCGAATCCAGGACGTAGATGCCGCAATCCTTGAGCTTGCCGGACAGTTCGGGATCGAGAAGCAGCTTCCAGCTGTCGAGCGGCACGTCCCCGAGCCGCTCCTTCACCTTGGCCCGGTTCACGCCGATGCCCGTCGTGCCCCACATGTAGTTCACGGCATGGAGATTGTCGGGATCGAAGGCGGCGAGCCGCTTCTGGATGTCCGGCCAGGCGTTCTTCAGGTTCGGCAGCTTTTCGCGGTCGAGCTTCTGGAAGACGCTCGCCCGGATCAGCCGCTGCAGGAACGGCCCGGAGGGCACGACGACGTCGTAGCCCGACTTCCCGGCGAGCAGCTTCGTCTCGACGATCTCGTTGTTGTCGTAGGTGTCGTACACGACCTTGATGCCCGTCTCGGCCGTGAAGCGCTCCAGCACCTTCGGATCGACGTAATCCGACCAGTTGTACACGTGGACGGTGCGCTCCTGGGCGGAGGCGGCCGTGATGGACAGGGCGCACAGCAGCGCGGCGGCAAGGCGTCTGATCATGATGGGGGAAAGCTATGGGCCGAGGTGCCTCGATACAACCGCCAAGCTTCCCCCAAGACCATCACGTCGCAACGATTTTTCGCCTTGCGCCATGCCCTGACCATCATTGACAGCGAGAACGTTCCAGGGGAGGCCAACGGGGCCCGGATTGCCTCCGGGCGGGCGAGAGGACGGGATGATCTCACGTCGCAGTTTCGTTCAGGGCGCAGCCCTGGCCGCGATCTCGGCGAAGGCGCGTGCCCAGGCAACGCCGGAGGTGGTCGTCGGGCTCCTGTTCCCCCTGACCGGGCCCAGTTCCCAGATCGGGATCGACGCACGCCACGCGGTTGAAACCGCCTTCGACATCGTCAATTCCCCGCATCCGGATCTCGACCTACCCCTGGCGGAGGAAGCGGGACTCCCCGGCCTCGGCGGCGCCAGGCTGCGCGTCATCGCGGCCGACCATCAGTCGAGCCCCCAGGTCGCCCGCACGGAAGCGGAGCGGCTGGTCAAGCACGAGAAGGTCTGCGCGATCATCGGGTCGTACCAGAGCGCCATCGGGGCCAGCATCGCGCAGGTCTCGGAGCGGCTCGAGGTGCCCTACATGGCGTCCGAGAACTCCTCGCCGAGCCTCACCCGCCGCGGGCTGCGCTACATCTTCCGGCCGGGCCCGCACGACGACATGTTCTCGGAGACGATGTTCGATCTCCTCGACGACCTGCGCCGCAAGGGCGGCGGGGTGGAGACCCTGGCCCTCTTCGCCGAGGACACCCTGTTCGGGACGGATTCCGCCAACACGCAGCGCCGGCTCGCGGGCGAACGGGGCTACAAGATCGTCGCCGACATCCGCTACCGGGCGAACGCCCCCGCGCTCGCCGACGAGTTGCGCCAGCTCAAGGAAGCGGATGCGGATGTCCTGCTGCCCTCCAGCTATACCCAGGACGGCATCCTGCTGGTCAGGGGCATGGTGGAGATCGGCTATCAGCCACGCGCCATCCTGGCCCAGAATTCCGGCTTCTCCGACCGGACCCTTTACGACGCCGTCGGGCGGGACGTGGTCGGCTGCATCACGCGCGCCTCCTACTCGCCCGAGCTCGCCGCGCGGCGCCCCGACATCGGGCGGGTGAACGCGCTCTTCAAGGCGCGGTCCGGAAAGGACCTGAGCGATCTTTCCGCGCGCCAGTTCACGGCCGCGATGGTCCTGGCCGACGCGGTGAACCGGGCCCAGGCGACCGACGGGCCGACCATCCGCGAGGCGCTCGCGGCCTCCGACATCCCGGGCGACCAGACCATCATGCCCTGGACGCGCATCGCCTTCGACGAGACGGGCCAGAACCGCGATGCGGATCCGGTGCTCCTCCAATGGAACGGCCAGGGATTCGCGACGGTGTTCCCGGCGAATGCAGCCGTCGCCCAGGTGCAGTTCCCGATGCGACCGGCCTAGTGGCGGCGGCGCTAGCCGACGATCTCGATCCTGGTCCCGGGACCGATGCGCTCGACGAGCGAGGCGATCCGGCGGCGCTCGACCGCGACGCAGCCCTCCGTGGGCAGGAAGCCGGGGCGGGCGGAATGAAGAAAGATCGCGCTGCCGCGGCCGGGCACGATCGGGCCGCGGTTGTAGGAAAGATCGAGCACGAGGTCGTAGAGGGCATCCTCGCGCCACATGCGCTCGTGTCCGCAGGCGACCGGAAGATCGACCGGGCGGTTGTAGCGGCGGTCCCGCGGGTCGTCCGACCAGCCGAGATCGGGCCGGATCGGCGCCAGCGGCAGAATCGTGGCCGGCCGCCGCATCCGGTCGGGCCGGTACAGCGCGGCGAGCACCTTGAAGCGCCCGACTGGCGTGCGCCCGTCGCCCTCCCGCTTCCCGTGGCCCGGCCCGCTGCGGCCGAGGGCGCAGGGCAGGTTTATCCCCGGGCCGACGAGGCGCCCCTTGGTCCGGTCGAGCGGAGAGCGAAACACGCGGATAAGTCGGGCGGTGCGGCGCTTCATGCTGGGGAGGGGTCTTCAACCCGGCCCGGCTGTCAAGGTATGAAGGCCTGATGTCGAGCTCCGCCCGGCCCAACGCGTCGAGAGAACGTTTCTGATGGCGCGCCTCAATCGGCTCCTCGTCGTCGAGGACGACAGCGATCTCCGCGAGACCCTCGTCGAGCAGATCGGCCTCTCCAGCGAGTTCGAGGTCGATCCGGTCGGAACGGCCTCCGAGGCCCGCGAGGCGTTGCAGCGGGAGCGGTTCGACCTCGTGATCATGGATATCGGCCTGCCCGACATGGACGGCCGCGACGCGGTGCGGCTGATCCGGCAGGACGGCTTCCGCGGCCCCATCGTCATGCTGACCGGACAGGCGAGCGACGCCGACGTGGTCACCGGCCTCGATGCCGGGGCGAACGACTATGTCGTGAAACCCTTCAAGTTCGCCGTGCTCCTCGCCCGCATCAGGGCGCAGCTCAGGACGCACGAGGCGAGCGAGGATGCCGTCTTCCGGATCGGTCCCTACACGTTCCGGCCCGGCGCCAAGCTGCTCGTGAGCGAAAAGGGCTCGAAGCTGAAGCTGACGGAAAAGGAGACCGCCATCCTCCGCTTCCTCTACCGGGCCGGGCAGAAGGTGGTCTCGCGCGACATCCTCCTGCAGGAGGTCTGGGGCTACAACGCGGCCGTGACGACCCATACGCTCGAGACGCATGTCTACCGGCTGCGCCAGAAGATCGAGACGAACCCCTCCGCGGCCCGCATCCTGGTGACCGAGCCGGGCGGCTACAAGCTGCTTCCCTGAAGGCCCTGAACCATGGCCATCGAGACCACGCTCTCGATCCTTCGGCGCGCGCCGATCCTCGGGCTGTTCGAGGACGAGGCTCTCCGGGTGATCGCAAACGTGGCCGACACGCGCCGGCTGCGTCCGGGCGAGGTCCTGTTCCGGCACGGCGACCGCTCGGACGGCGGCTACGTGGTGACCTCGGGGACGATCGCGGTCGGCCGGGCAGGGGCCGAGGAGCCCGTGCTGCTCGGGCCGGCCTCAGTCATCGGCGAGATCGCGCTGTTCATACGCATGCAGCGCCCCGCGACGGCGACCGCCCGGGAGGCCGCGTCCGTCCTGCGCATCTCGCCCACGCTGATGAAGCGCGTGCTGCATGAATTCCCCTCGGCGGCTCCCGCCATGGCCGAGGTCCTCACGCGCGACCTCGAGGCCGTCGCGGCCGGCCTGACGAGCGTCGAACGCCTCTTCGCCGAGCAGGAAGCCTCAGAGCGAGAGAGTCGCGGTCACCGGGACGTGGTCTGACGGGCGCATCCAGCCACGGACATGGCCGTGGATGTCGACGGATTGGAGCGTCGAGCCGAGATCGTCAGAAATCCAGACGTGATCGAGCCGGCGGCCCTTGTTGGCTGCCGCCCAGTCGGGCGAGCGATAGCTCCACCAGGTGTAGAGCTTGGTCGGCTCGGGCGTGAGGTGGCGCGCCGAATCGACGAAGCGGCCCTCCTGGCGCAGCGTTTCCAGGGCTTCGGTCTCGATCGGGGTGTGGCTCACGACGTCGAGAAGCTGCTTGTGCGACCAGACGTCGTGCTCGAGCGGGGCGACGTTCAGGTCGCCCACCACGATGGTCGGGCGGCGATCGCGCTTCCCGGCCCAATCCCGCATCTCGGCCAGGAACTGGAGCTTGTGCTTGAACTTCGGGTTCAGGTCCGGATCCGGAACGTCGCCCCCCGCCGGAACATAGAAGTTGTGGATCTCGACGCCGGAAGCCTCGCCGGCCTCCGATCCCAGCGTCACGGAGATGTGGCGGGCGTCCTGCCGCTCGCACCAGTTCTGCGGCTCGACCTTCTCGAAGGGGAAGCGCGACAGGATCGCCACCCCGTTATAGCCCTTCTGCCCGACCTGGACGACGTGCGGGTAGCCGAACCCCTGCAGGGCTTTCAGGGGAAAGCAGTTGTCCGGGCATTTCGTCTCCTGGAGGCAGAGCACGTCCGGCTCGATCTCCCCGAGCGCCCGCTCGACCTGGTCGATGCGGAGCCGGACGGAATTGATGTTCCAGGTTGTGACGGAGAGCTTCACGACGGGTCCGCAAGGGAGGATCACGCGACGCTGGCGCGCCGGGAGACGGGCCTGTAGCGTTTGCGGCAGGGCCCGGGAGAGGCCCAGGATCTACGGTTGGGAGGATAGGCATGCAAGTGTGGGTAGCCCCGCGCGCGGTCGGCGCGCGTCCGCGAACTGGGGATATCGTCGCCGCAGCGCTCGCAGCCATGCTGGCCGGCGCGGCAGTCCCGGCCCTGGCCGAAGCGCCGGCTGCACGGCCGGCTTCGACCCTCGCGACCGCGAGCCCGGAAGAGGTCGGGCTCTCCTCCGCCCGGCTCGCCAATATCGGCAAGGTCTTCGAGCGTGAGATCGCGGCCGGCCGGCTGCCCGGTACCGTGGTCATGGTCGCCCGCCGCGGCCGCATCGCCTATGCGGAGAGCTTCGGGTTCCGCGACAAGGCCGCGAACGCCCCGCTCGGCAAGGATGCGATCTTCCGCATCTACTCCATGACGAAGCCCTTCGCGTCGGTCGCGGCCATGATGCTGGTCGAGGACGGCACGATCCAGCTGACCGACCCGGTCTCGAAATTCCTTCCGGAGTTCAAGGACCTGAAGGTGAGCGTGCCACGCGGGAACGCGCTCGGCGAGCAGACATGGGAGCTCGCGGCGGCCGAGCGCCAGCCGACCGTGCAGGATCTTCTGCGGCACACGGCCGGCCTCGCCTATGGCGAGATCACCACGAACGCGCCCGTGAAGGCGGCCTATACCAAGGGCAAGCTCTTCAAGCCGGACTTCGACTACAACACGACCGATCTCACGCCGGAGGAATTCGTCTCCGCGATCGCGGCCGCGCCGCTCGCCTACCAGCCGGGCACGGTCTGGCAGTACAGCCTCGCGACGGACGTGCTCGGGCGCGTCGTCGAGAAGGCGTCCGAGCGGAGCCTCGGCGAGTTCCTCGAACAGCGCCTCTTCAAGCCGCTGAAGATGAGCGAGACCGGCTTCTCGGTCCCGGCCGATCGCACGGCCCGCATCGCGCAGGCATTCCCGACCGACCCGGCCACCGGAAACCCGAACCGCCTGATCGACGGCGCAGCCCCGAAGAACGATTCCGGAGGCGCCGGCGCCTATTCGACAGCCGCCGATTATCTGCGCTTCGCGCAGATGCTGCTCGACGGCGGCAAGCTCGAGGGCACCCGGGTCCTCAGCCGGAAGACGGTCGAGCTGATGACCTCCGACATGCTCGGCGACAGGATCAGGCCGATCGCCACGCCCGGAGACCTTCTGATGGGCGTGCCCGGCTACACATTCGGGCTCGGCTTCATGGTCCGGAAGGAGCCCGGGATCGCCGGGGTGCCGGGCTCGAAGGGCGAGTTCATGTGGGCGGGCTATGCCGGGACGTTCTTCTGGGTCGACCCGGCGGAAGAGCTCGCCGTCGTCATGATGACGCAGGCTCCCGGTCCCAGCCGGGCCTTTTACCGGCGCGAGATCAAGCAGCTCGTCTACGGGGCGATCGCCGACTGACGACGATCGGGGACCTTTCCGGCCTCCGCCCGTTCTCGACGGGAGGAGGCCGGACATGCCCCGACGGAAGCAGCTGAACGACCTTGCCGCGCTGGGATGGCTCGCGGCCGAATCCGCCGCCGTCATCCAGTTGCGGCTTCTCAAGCTCGCGCTCGGCGGACCCAAGGCGAAGCGCGAAGCGCGCCGGATGGTCAGCGGGAAGGTCCAGGCCGCCGGCTCCGCCACCCGCACGCTGATGACGGGCGGCTCGCCCGGACAAGTCGTCAGCGGCTACCGCAAGCGCGTCAGGGCCAACCGACGGCGGTTGTCGGGCGGCGGCTGAAGAGCGCTGCCTCTGCCGAGGCCGGAGGATGCCCGCCTTGATGTTGCCCAGCACCCGCCTCGACCCGGCCGATGCGCAGCCGGACGGAATTGATGTTCGGGGTGCCATCCCTCAGGTTGATGTCGGATCGCCTCAAGCGTGATGGCGACCGGGCCGGCCGGGATCGGCCGCGCCCGATTGTCGGAACGCCTGCCCATGCTCAAGAGCCTCGCGGTGCAGAACTACAGGTCCTTGCGCGACCTCGTCGTTCCGCTCGAGCGGGTGAACGTCGTGACCGGCCCGAACGGGGCCGGCAAGTCGAACCTCTACCGAGCCCTGCGGCTCCTGGCCGCCGCGGCCCGAGGCGAGATCGTCGGCCAACTCGCACGGGAGGGCGGCCTTCCCGCGACCTTGTGGGCCGGGCCGGAGACGATCAGCCGGGACATGAAGGCGGGACGCGTCCCCATCCAGGGGACGGTGCGGAAGGGCAGCGTCAGCCTGAAGCTCGGCTTCGCCGCGGACGATTTCGGCTACAGCATCGACCTGGGGCTGGCCCTGGACCCACTGGCCGGGTTCGCGCTGGATCCGGTCATCAAGCGCGAATGCATCTGGTCGGGCGAAAAATTCCGGCCCGCCTCCCTCCTCGTCGACCGCCGCGGCCCCGCGCTGCGCGCCACCGACGAGACGGGCGCCTGGCGGATGGTGCCGGTGGAGCTCTCCGGCTTCGACAGCATGATGACGGAGTTCCTCGACGTCCACACCGCCCCGGAGATGGTGCTGCTCCGGTCCCGAATGCGATCCTGGCGCTTCTACGACCATTTCCGGACGGATCTCGACGCACCGGCCCGCAAGCCGCAGGTCGGCACCTACACGCCGGTCCTCGGCCATGAAGGAGCCGATCTCGCGGCGGCCTTGCAGACCATCGGCGCCATGGGCGACCGAAACCTGCTCGCGCAGGTGATCGACGATGCCTTTCCCGGGGCGCGCATCGAGGTCGGCACGGACGCCGGCCGCTTCGAGCTCCTTTTCCGTCAGCCCGGGATGCTCAGGCCGCTCTCCGCGGCGGAATTGTCCGACGGAACGCTTCGCTACCTGCTGCTGGTTGCGGCGCTGCTATCCCCGAGGCCGCCCGAGCTCCTGGTCCTGAACGAGCCCGAGACCAGTCTCCATCCCGATCTCGTTCCGGCGCTCGCCCGGCTGATCGGGCAGGCTTCCTCGGCGGCCCAGGTGATCGTGGTCACGCACGACGAGACGCTCACGTCGCATCTCGCGGCGGAATTCGACCTGAACCACATCCGGCTGGACAAGGATTCGGGCGAGACGATCGCGGATATCGATCTGCTCAGGCGCCCTCCCTGGGCCTGGCCGCCGCGCTGAGCGGCGCCTACTCCACCGGCCGCATGTAGTTCAGCATGAAGATCCGCGGATCGATCGTCCGGTTCTTCTCGATGTCCGAGAGCGAGACGGTGGTCGTGAAGCCCTGCGGGTCCACCACGCGCCAGCGCTTCAGGCCGGTGATCTCCGGGTCGAAATAGAGCGTAATCTTGGAGGTCCCGCCGAGCGTGGAGGTATCTTCGATCGAGATGCGGACGCCGTCCGGGTCCGCCACCACGGCCGTGACGGAGGCCTCGCGCGCGAGGTCGATCTTGGACGAGAGCAGGAATTTCAGTGGCGTCTGCGAGATCGGATAGGGATCCGAGGTGTTCAGCTTCCGGTCGCGGACGAGCACGGTCGAGCCGTCGGACACGATCTCCAGCGTGGACGGCTTCGCGTATTCGAAGCGCAGCTTGCCGGGCCTCTGCACGTAGAGGACACCGGTGAACCTGCGCCCGTCCCCGCCGACCTGCGTGAAATCCGCCGCCATCGACGTAACCGAATTGAGCGCCGCGTTCGCCTTCTCGACGATCTGCTTGTCGCTGAGCTTCTCGCCGGCCGCGGCCTGGACGACCGGCGCGCCGCGCGCCCCCGGCTTCGCGACCGGCATGATGGCGCCCGTCGTGGCCACGTCCAGCTCGCCTCCCAGCGAGGCCGGCCGCGGCGGCGGGACGACATTGACGAGGCGCGATCGGCTCGCCGCTTCGGCCGCGGAGCCGAAGGCCGCGGCGGCCGTGAGGGCAAGCGCGATGCCGCGGGCAACAGACGCCTTCATGAACTCAACTCCACGCGTTCTGGCAGGCGCCTGACGGGCACCCGCCGGGGCCGTAGCGGCTCGCCTCAATCGGCGCCGGCGCTCTCCAGCAGGATCTCGCGCTTGCCCGCATGATTGGCGGGTCCGACGATGCCCTCGTTCTCCATCCGCTCCATGAGGGAGGCGGCGCGGTTGTAGCCGATGCCGAGCCTGCGCTGGATATAGGAGGTGGAAGCCTTCTTATCACGCAGCACGACCTGGATCGCTTGATCGTACAGGTCGCCGCCCTCCTCGCCGAAGGAGCCCTTGTCGAAGATGGCCGAATCGTCGCCGCCACCGGCCGCCCCGTCCTCGTCGCCGGTCGTGACCGCATCGAGATATTGCGGCCGGCCCTGCGCCTTGAGGTGCGCCACGACCTTCTCGACCTCGGTGTCGGACACGAAGGGCCCGTGCACGCGGGTGATGCGCCCGCCGCCTGCCATGTAGAGCATGTCGCCCTGCCCGAGCAGTTGCTCGGCGCCCATCTCGCCGAGGATGGTCCGCGAATCGATCTTGGACGTGACCTGGAAGGAGATGCGGGTCGGGAAGTTCGCCTTGATGGTGCCCGTGATGACGTCCACGGACGGGCGCTGCGTCGCCATGATGAGATGGATGCCGGCCGCGCGCGCCATCTGGGCGAGACGCTGGATCGCGCCCTCGATGTCCTTGCCGGCCACCATCATCAGGTCGGCCATCTCGTCCACGATCACGACGATGTACGGCAGCGGCTCGAGATCCATGATCTCGTCCTCGTAGATCGCCTCGCCGGTCTCCCTGTCGAAGCCGGTCTGCACCGTGCGGGTGATGACCTCGTGGCGCTCCTTGGCCTCCGCCACGCGGGCGTTGAACCCGTCGATGTTGCGGACGCCGAGCTTCGACATCTTCTTGTAGCGCTCCTCCATCTCGCGCACGGCCCATTTGAGGGCGATCACGGCCTTCTTGGGATCCGTCACGACGGGCGAGAGGAGATGCGGGATGCCGTCATAGACGGAGAGCTCCAGCATCTTGGGATCGACCATGATCAACCGGCACTGCTCTGGCGTATGCATGTAGAGCAGGCTGAGGATCATGGTGTTGATGGCGACCGACTTGCCCGACCCGGTCGTGCCGGCGACGAGCAGGTGCGGCATGCGGGCGAGGTCGGCGATGATCGGCTCGCCGCCGATGTTCTTGCCGAGGCAGAGCGCGAGCTTCTGCTTGGTGCCGGCGAAGTCCTCCGAGGCGAGCAGCTCGCGCAGATAGACCGTCTCGCGCTTCTGGTTCGGCAGCTCGATGCCGATCGCGTTGCGGCCGGGCACGACCGCGACACGGGCCGAGACGGCCGACATGGAGCGGGCGATGTCGTCCGCAAGGCCGATCACGCGGCTCGACTTGGTGCCTGGGGCGGGTTCGAGCTCGTAGAGCGTGACCACCGGGCCGGGCCGCACGTTGATGATCTCGCCGCGGACGCCGAAATCCTCCAGCGTCGATTCGAGCAGGGTCGCGTTCTGCTCCAGCGCGTCCTTGGAGACGGTCGCGCCCTGTTTCTTAGGCTCGGCGAGCAGCGGCAGCGGCGGCAGGGCATAGGAAGCCGGATCGAAGACGCGGCTCGGAGG
>JAFAEL010000219.1 GCA_023423995.1 Pseudomonadota bacterium
GAACTGCCCTTCGGGCTCGCCTGGGTCGTCGTGGCCTCCGCGATCGCCTCGGTCGCCAGCCAGATCGGCGATCTCGGCGAATCCGCCCTGAAGCGGCATTTCGGGGCGAAGGATTCCGGACAGCTCATTCCCGGCCATGGCGGCGTCATGGACCGGCTCGATGGTTTTGCGGCGGTCGCGCTTCTCTGCGGCGTCGCGCTCGCGGGCTCACGCCTGGCGCGCTGAGGAGAGAAGTTTGACACACCGTATCACGATCCTGGGCGCGACGGGCTCCATCGGAAAGTCCACGGCCGACGTGCTGGCGCAGCATCCGGACGGCTTCAGGGTATCCGCCCTGGTGGCCGGGAGCGACGTTCGCGGCCTCGCCGAGATGGCCAGGCGGCTCGGGGCGGAGTTCGTCACCCTGTCGGACGCCTCCAAGCAGAAGCCCCTGCGGGAGGCCCTGGCCGGCACGGGCATAGCCTCCGGGGCAGGGCCCTCGGCCGTGACCGAGGCCGTGGAGCGCGAGGCGGAGACGATCGTCGCGGCGATCTCGGGCGTCGCGGGCCTCGCGCCGACCCATGCCGCCCTCAAGGCCGGGCGGCGCATCGGGCTCGCCAACAAGGAGAGCCTCGTCTGCGCCGGCACGGCCTTCATGCGCGATGCGGCGGCGACCGGCGCTGTCATCCTCCCCATGGATTCGGAGCACAACGCGCTCGCCCAGGCCCTCGCCTCCGGCCATCCGGAGGACGTCGTCACGATGACGCTCACCGCCTCGGGGGGACCGTTCCGGACCTGGGATGCCGACCGGATCGGCGCCGCGACGCCGGCCCAGACGGCCAAGCACCCGACCTATTCGATGGGCGCCAAGATCAACGTCGACTCGGCGAGCCTGATGAACAAGGGGCTCGAGCTGATCGAGGCGCACCACCTGTTCGGCCTGACCGCCGACCAGCTCGACGTCGTCGTGCACCCGCAATCCATCATCCACGGCCTCGTCCACTGGCGCGACGGGGCGGTGACGGCCGGCCTCGCCAATCCCGACATGAAGATCCCGATCGCGAACTGCCTCGCGACAGAGCGCCGCCTTCCGATGTCGGTGCCGCGTCTCGATCTTGCCGCTATCGGCGGGTTTACCTTTGAGCCTCCCGACGAGGCACGCTTCCCGTGCCTGCGGCTGGCGAAGGCGGCGCTTTCCGCTGGAGGCGGCATGCCGGCAGTGCTGAACGGTGCGAACGAGATCGCGGTCGAGGCTTTCCTCGCGGGTCGCGCCAGCTTTCCGGACATCCCCAGGGTAGTGGAAGAGACCTGTGCGGCCCTCGCGGGCGCAGGCAGGGCGGAGCCTGCGACGGTCGAGGAGGCGCTCGCGCTCGACAGCGAAGCACGGCGGGTCGCGGCAGGACTTCTGCCGCGTGTGACACGATCGGCCGCCTCGCGGCTGTAAGGAGACGGGAATGGAGTTCCTCGCAGCAGCGCTGGGCAAGGCGGGCTCACTGCTGGTCTACCCCGTCGCGTTCCTGTTCGTGCTGACGATCGTCGTGTTCGTCCACGAATACGGGCACTTCTGGGTCGGCCGGCGCTGCGGCGTCGGCGTGAAAGCCTTCTCGATCGGATTCGGACGGGAACTCTTCGGCTGGGACGATCGCCACGGCACCCGCTGGAAGATCTCGGCGATTCCGCTCGGCGGCTACGTGAAGTTCGTGGGCGACATGAACGCCGCCAGCGTTCCGGACGATGCGGCGCTCGCCCGGATGTCCCCGGCCGAGCGCGCCATGAGCTTCCAGAATCAGTCGCTGCCGAGACGCGCCGCCATCGTGGCGGCCGGGCCGGCGGCGAACTTCATCCTCGCGATCCTGGTCTTCGCGGGGCTGGCCTATTTCGGCGGCCGCCAGGTTCTCGCCCCGCGGATCGAGGCCGTCCAGCCGGGCAGCGCGGCGGAGATCGCCGGCCTGCGTCCCGACGACCTCGTGGTCTCGATCGACGGGCGGGCGATCGCGAGCTTCGCCGACATGCAGCGGCTCGTCTCGACGAGCGCCGGCGACACGCTCGAGATCATCGTGGAGCGCGACGGGCGCAAGCTGAACCTCCAGGCGACCCCGACCGTGCGCGAGGTCGAGGTTCCGGGATTCGGCAAGCAGCGGATGGGGCTGCTCGGCATCCAGGGCTCGCGTGATCCGGCGGATGTCCGCTTCGTACGCTACGGCCCGCTCGAGTCGCTCTCGCTCGGCGTCTACGAGACCTGGAGCGTCGTCGACCGCACGTTCAACTATCTCGGCAAGCTGATCAGCGGACGCGAATCGGCGCAGCAGCTCTCCGGTCCGATCGGCATCATGCGGGTCTCGGGCGAGGTGGCCTCGCTGGGCGGGGTGAGCCCCCTCATCTCGCTGGTCGCGATTCTCTCGGTTTCGATCGGTCTCATCAATCTATTCCCGATTCCGCTCCTCGATGGCGGCCATCTGCTCTTCTACGCGGTCGAGGCTGTGCGCGGCCGCCCCTTGAGCGACAGGGCGCAGGAGATCGGGTTCAGGATCGGGCTTGCCATCGTGGTGATGCTCATGCTCTTCGCCACTTGGAATGACATTGTTCACCTTGGCGCATCATTTGCCGGCCGTGGGACGTGACACGGACGCAACGCGCGCTGAGAATGAGCCAACGTTAAGCTTAACCGGGTGTCCTTGGTTCGGGGCACCCGTTAGAAGCGGATTTCTCGCGGCTGCGTGAGATAAGCCGCCGAAATGGGCCTCGCTTCGAGAGAAGCAAGAGCGAGACGGGCAGTTGATGATGCTGATGAAGACGGTCCGACGGTTCAAGTCGGCGAGCCTAGCCGCTGCGGTCCTCGCAGTGGCCCTGCTTAGCGGGGGCGGTGTCGCCCTTGCGCAGGAGATCGTCGTCCAGGGCAACGGCCGGGTCGATGCGGAGACCGTGCGGTCCTACGTGACCGGCTCGGGCTCCCTCGAGGAGGCGCGCCGCAACATGCTCCAGACCGGCATGTTCTCGGATGTGCGCCTGTCCCGCCAGGGCAACCGGATCATCGTCAACGTCCGCGAGAACACCACGGTCAACCGTGTCGTGATCGAGGGCAGCAAGCGCTTCCAGCGCGACGCGATCGAGAACGAGCTCCAGACGAAGGCGCGGCGCCCGTTCAACCAGGCGACCGTCGATGCGGACGTCGCCCGCCTGCGCGAGCTCTATGCCCGGGTCGGCCGCGCGGCCGCCAAGGTCTCGGCCCGCACCGTCGATCTTCCGAATGGCCGCATCGACGTGGTGTTCACGGTCGAGGAGGGCGGCAAGACCGGCGTCGTCGAGATCAATTTCGTCGGCAACGAAGCGTTCTCCTCGCGTCGCCTGCGTGAGCTGATGAACACGACGGAGATGAACCTCCTGTCGTTCCTGAAGTCGAACGACGTCTACGATCCGGACAAGATCGCCCTCGACGCGGAGATCATCCGCCGCCACTACCTCAAGAACGGCTATGCCGACTTCCACTTCGTCTCGACGGACGCCCGTTACGACGACCAGAAGGAAGGCTATGTCATCACCTTCACGGTGAGCGAGGGCCAGCAGTACCGCGTCGGCTCGGTCGGCTTCGACAGCCGCGTGACGCAGGTCGACCCGACGATCCTGAAGGACGAGATCGAGCCGCGCGTCGGCGACGTCTACAGCGCCGAGGACGTCGAGAAGACCCTCAACAACATGACGAATGCGGCGGTCCGTCGTGGCCAGCCCTTCGTGATCGTGCGCCCGACCGGCGCCCGGAATCCCGCCACCCACACGGTCGATATCGGCTTCGTCGTGGAGGAGGGCCCGCGCGTCTACATCGAGCGCATCAATGTCCGCGGCAACACCCGCACCCGCGACTACGTGATCCGTCGCGAGCTCGACATCGGTGAAGGCGACCCCTTCAACAAGGTGCTGATGGACCGCGCCGAGCGTCGCCTGAACGGTCTCGGCTACTTCAAGAAGGTCCGTGTCTCGACCGAGCCGGGCAGTGCGGCTGACCGCGTGGTCGTCAACATCGACGTCGAGGATCAGCCCACCGGCGCCTTCTCGATCTCGGGCGGCTACTCCACGTCGGATGGCGCCATCGGCGAGGTCGCGATCTCCGAGTCGAACTTCCTCGGCCGTGGCCAGTTCGTCCGCCTGGCCGGCCAGCTCGGCCAGCGCTCGAACGGCGTCGACTTCAGCTTCACGGAGCCGTACTTCCTCGGCTACCGCTTCGCGGCCGGCTTCGACCTCTTCTCGAAGTACTCGGACCAGACCCAGTACTCGCGCTACGAGAACCGGACGACCGGCGGTCAGATCCGCATCGGGCTGCCGCTCACGGAAGAGTCCGGCGTCACGCTGCGCTACTCGCTGTACGAGCAGAACCTGAAGGTGCCGAACACCATCCGGCGGCCGTACAACGACTGCTCGGTTCCGATCCCCGGCTACACGCTGCTGAATCCGGATGGCACGTCCGCCTATCCGTCCTGCGCCTTCGACGGCGAGGCCTCGATCGCGGTGAAGGAGTCCCAGGGCTCGACCCTGACCTCGCTCGCCGGCCTGACGCTCGCCTACAACACGGTGAACGACCTGCGGAACCCGCGTAACGGCCTCTATGCCGAGGCCAAGCCGGAGATCGCCGGCCTGGGTGGCGACTCGAACTTCTTCCGCGTCACCGGCGAGGCCCGCTACTACAAGGAGCTCTACGAGGACATCATCGGCCTCGTGAAGATCCAGGGCGGCCACATCGAGTCGACCGGCAGCAACCGCTCCTCGAACGGGCTCGCCACCTTCGGCGGCGACCTCCGCCTCGTGGACCACTTCTTCCTCGGCCCGACACTGGTCCGCGGCTTCGCTCCCTCGGGTATCGGTCCGCGCGACATCTCGACCCCGGATTCGAGCCAGAACGCGCTCGGCGGCACCACCTATATCGGCGGTACCCTCGAGGCTCAGTTCCCGATCCCGCTCATTCCGCGTGACCTCGGGATCAAGGGTGCGGTCTTCGCCGATGCCGGTACGCTGTTCGGCTACCGGGGACCCCGCGGCTTCGACGTCACCCGTGACGGCACGATCAGCTGCGGCAACCCGACCATCCAGCCGGAATGCGTGAACGTCCGCGACCGGATCGTGCTGCGGTCCTCGATCGGCGCCTCGATCCTCTGGAACTCGCCGCTCGGCCCGATCCGGTTCGACTACGCCTATGCCCTGTCCAAGGACGAAGGCGTGATCGTGAACTATCCGACGCTCGGACCCGTGCGGGTTGGGCAGGACCAGACGCAGGCCTTCCGTTTCTCCGGCGGCACCCGCTTCTGATCCGCCTCATCTGAGAGAGTATCGCCGGCCGCCTCTGGCGGCCGGCATCATCATGTCCGAACCAGTCTTTTTCCCGCCCGAGGCGAGTCTCTCGCTCGGCGATGTCGCGCATCTGGCAGGCGTGCCGCTCCCGGCCGACGCGCCGGAGCTCCAGCTCCGGGCCGTCGCCTCGCTCGAGGAAGCCGGCCCGTCCGACCTCGCCTACATGGACAACCCCCGCTACGTTGAGGCGCTCCGCCTGACGCGCGCGGGTGCCTGCCTCGTCTCCAAGCGCTTCGCGCAGGCTGTTCCTCCCGGCACCTACGCGTTCGTCGTCCCGGCGCCCTACCGCGCCTACGCGAACGTGCTCGCGCATCTTCACCCCTCGGCCATGCGGCCTAGATCGGTCTTCCGCTCGGCCGGCGTCACGCCCGGCAGCTTCGTCCACCCGACGGCGCGTCTCGAGCCCGAGGTCGTGATCGACCCCGGTGCTGTCGTGGGGCCCGGCGCGGAGATCGGACGGGGGTCGGTGATCGGCGCCGCCGCCGTGATCGGCGCCGGCTCGCGGATCGGCCGCGACTGTTCCATCGGGCCGGGCGCCAGCGTTCTGCATGCGCTGCTGGGCAATCGCGTCATCGTCCATGCCGGCGCGCGGATCGGGCAGGACGGGTTCGGCTTCTCGTTCTCCGACGGACGTCACCGGAAGGTGCCGCAGGTCGGGCGCGTGATCATCCAGGACGACGTGGAGATCGGCGCGAACACCACCGTCGACCGTGGCGCGACCCGGGACACGATCATCGGCGAGGGTACGAAGATCGATAATCTCGTGCAGATCGCCCACAATGTCGTGATCGGCCGCCATTGCATCATCGTCGCGCAGACGGGGATCTCCGGATCGGCGCGCCTCGACGACTATGTCGTCCTCGGCGGGCAGGTCGGGGTGGTCGGGCATGTTCGCATCGGGGAGGGGACGCAGATCGCGGCCTCCTCGAACGTCATCGCCGACGTTCCGGCCGGGGTGCGCTGGGGCGGATCGCCGGCGAAGCCGGTCCGGGATTGGTTCCGGGAGCTGCACACGCTCAAAAGGCTTGCATCCAGGCCCGCAAGCACCAAAGAGGGCGACAATGACGACGCTGCTTGATGGGACCGAGACCGGCGGGGATGTGACGATGACGGAAGATGCGGGGAAAACGCTCGGCAGCGCCGATATCGTGAAGCTGCTGGACCTGCTGCCGCATCGCTACCCGTTCCTGCTCGTGGACCGCATCACCGAGATGCGGGGCGACGAATCCTGCATCGGGATCAAGAACGTCAGCTTCAACGAGCCTCAGTTCCAGGGCCATTTTCCGGGGAAGCCCGTCTTTCCCGGGGTGCTGATCATCGAGGGCATGGCGCAGACGGCCGGGGCGTTGTGCGTTTGGTCGCAGCTCGCGGACAAGAAGCCGCCGAGCAAAGTCTTCTTCATGACGATAGACAACGCCAAGTTCCGCCGTCCGGTGGAGCCGGGCGACGTCCTCCACTTCCACATGACGAAGCTGAAGAGCCGTCGGAACATGTGGTGGTTCCGGGGCGAGGCGAAGGTTGATGGCGTGCTGGCGGCGGAGGCCGAGGTCAGCGCCATGCTGGTGAGCGAATGACATTCCAAGGCACGATCCACCCGGCCGCGATCGTCGATCCGGGCGCCCGGATCGGCGACAATGTGAGGATCGGCCCCTATTGCATGGTCGGTCCGGACGTGGAGCTCGGCGACGGCGTGGAACTGGTGAGCCACGTCGTCCTGTCGGGGCACACGTCCATCGGTGCGCGCACGCGCATCTATCCCTTCGCGTCCATCGGCCATGCGCCGCAGGACCTGCGCTACAAGGGCGAGGCGACGACGCTCTCCATCGGGTCCGATTGCATCATCCGCGAAGGCGTGACGATGAATCCGGGCACGCCGAACGGGACCGGCAAGACCACCGTCGGGAACGGCTGCTTCTTCCTGGCCCATTCGCACGTCGCGCATGATTGCCGGGTCGGCAACAACGTGATCATGACGAACAACGTCATGCTCGCCGGGCACTGCAAGATCGGCGATTACGCGATCATCGGCGGCGGCGCGGGCATCCACCAGTTCGTCCGCATCGGGCCGCACGCCTTCGTGGGCGGGCTCTCCGGCGTCGAGAACGACGTCATCCCCTACGGGATGGTGCTCGGCAACCGCGCCTACCTCGCCGGCCTCAACATCGTGGGCCTGCGCCGCCGCGGCTTCTCGCGCGAGCAGATCCACGATCTCCGGCGCGCCTACCGCCTGCTCTTCGCGGATGAGGGCACATTGGCCGAGCGGGTCGACGACGTCGCCGAGGAGTTCTCGCTCCATCCGACCGTGCACGAGATCCTCGACTTCATCCGCGGCGGCGGCGACCGTGCGCTGTGCACGCCTCGCGAGGCGGTTCCCGTTCGGCCGTGATGGCCGGGGAGGGAAGTGCCGGCCCGGTGGCGATCCTTGCCGGATCGGGCGAGCTTCCGCTGCTCCTGGCGAACAGCCTCTCGGCTTCCGGCCGGGACGCCCGGATACTGGCCTTCCGCGGCTTCGCCTCCCGTGCCGTCCGGGCGCGGGCCGACCTCGTCGGCGGCCTGCTGGACGCGGCGGCGACGCTCTCCTGGCTGGAGAGGCTTCGCCCCGCCTGCGTGACCCTGGCGGGTGGCTTGCGGCGGCCCGACGCGCGGATCCTGCTGGACGCCTATTCGGCCTTCCGCAGCCGGGGCGAACTGCGCGACATCCTCGGCCGGGGCGACGACAACCTGCTGCGCGCCGCGATCGGCCTGATCGAGGAGCGGGGTTTCCCGGTCCTCGGGCTCCGTGAACTCGCGCCCGAACTCCTCGCGGGAGCCGGCCAGTACGGCGCGCACGCTCCCGACGAGACGGGGGAGCAGTCGATCGCGACCGCGATCGAACTCCTCCGCTCCCTCTCGTCCTTCGACATGGGCCAGGCCGCCGTGGTGGCTGGCCGCCGCGTCATCGCGGTCGAGGGGCCGGAGGGGACGGACGGAATGCTCGCCCGCGTGCGGGGGCTGCGCAGGGCAGCACCCTGGCGTCGTCCCGAGCGGGGCGGCGTCCTCGTGAAGGCCCCGAAGCAGGGACAGGACCTCCGCGTGGATCTCCCCGCCATCGGGCCCCGCACGGTACGGAACGCGGCCAGGGCCGGGCTCCGCGGCATCGCGGTCGCGGCCCGGCATACGGTCGTGCTCGACGCGCAGACCACCCGGAGCGAGGCCGACCGGCTCGGCCTGTTTCTTCTCGGCATCGAGTATCCAGGCTGATGGCGCAGGCGAAGGTCTTCCTGATCGCGGGCGAGGAATCGGGGGACCAACTCGGTGCGGGCCTGATGCGGGCGCTCAAGCAGCGCCTGGACGGCGTGGCATTCGCGGGGGTCGGCGGGCGCGCCATGGAGGGGGAGGGGCTCCAGAGCCTGTTCCCGCTCTCCGAGATCGCCGTGATGGGGATCACGGCGGTGCTTGCGCGGCTGCCCGCCATCTACCGGCGCGGCCTCCAGGTGGTGGATGCCGTCGCCGATGCGAGACCGGACGTCCTCGTGGTGATCGACAGCCCGGAATTCACACACGCGGTCGCCCGCCGGGTGCGGCGCAGGCTGCCCGATCTGCCGATCGTGAACTATGTCAGCCCGAGCGTCTGGGCGTGGCGGCCGGGACGGGCGCCGCGGATGCGGGCCTATATCGACCACGTGCTGGCGCTGAAGCCCTTCGAGCCCGCCGCGCATCTCCGGCTCGGAGGACCTCCCTGCACCTATGTCGGCCACCCTCTGGTCGAGCAGCTTGCCGAATTGCGGCCCGCCGAGGGCGAGCGCGCGCCCCTTGCTGCCGAGCCCCTGACCCTGCTCGTGCTGCCGGGCAGCCGGCGATCCGAGATATCCCGCCTGATGGAGCCGTTCGGACAGGCGCTCGAGATCGTCGCGCGAGCGACGCCGCGCCGGCTGGAGGTCATTCTGCCTGCCGTTCCGCATCTCAGGGACGAGATCGGCGCCCGGGCCGCCGGATGGGCCGTGCAGCCGATCCTGGTGGAGGGTGACGAGGCGAAACGCGCCGCCTTCCGACGGGCGAATGCCGCGCTCGCGGCTTCCGGTACCGTGACGCTGGAACTCGCGCTCTCCGGCGTCCCGATGGTCGTCGCCTACAAGGTCTCGAAGGTGGAGGAGCAGCTCAAGCACCTCATCAAGGTGCCCTCGATCGTGCTCGCGAACCTCATCCTGGGCGAGAACGTGGTGCCCGAGCGGGTGCAATGGGATTGCACGCCGGAGAAGCTCGCCGCTGCCCTCCTGCCGCTGCTGTCGGATACGCCCGAGCGCCGCGCGCAGGTGGATGCCTTCGGCCGCCTCGACACGATCATGGAGGCCGATGCGGCCGAGACCCCGTCCGAGCGCGCGGCGAAGATCGTCCTCGCGGAGATCGGGCGCGCCCGGGCGGGCTGATCAGCCCCGGTCGGAGAAGAAGCGCGGGACCGGCAGCGTGAGGCCGGGCGGCTCGAGGCGCAGCACGCCGTCGCGCATGAAGCTGGTCTGGATGCCGCCGTCAGCCCGGCGGGCGTGATGCGTGACGGTCCCGGAGCGTCCGTCGAGGATCAGGTAGTGCCGAACGCTCTCCAGGCGGAAATAGTCCTGGAGCTTGGCGCCGCTGTCGCGCCGATAGGTCGAAGGCGAGGTAACTTCGACGACGATGGTCGGATCCGAGATCTCGACCGTCTCGTCATCGACAAGAGGTCCAAGGCGGACGAGACAATCCGGCTCATAGACCGTTCGCCCATCGATCCTGACGGCGATGCCGTCGCCGAGTACCTCCCCTGGGACACTCGTTGCTTGCATAGCGTCGTTCAGCGCGAGCCATGCCCGCTGCTTGGTCCGGAAGTGCCCCGCCCGTTCCGCCGCCATCGGCACGACCTCGCCGGCAACGAGCTCGTAGCGCTCGCCCTTCGGAAGGTTCACCGCCCAGGCGATGAACTCGTCCGCGTCCATCCGGAGCTTCGTCGGTGCGTTCATCCCGCCCTCCGCGCTGCGGCGGAAGAGTAGCGCGGGGTTGCGCGGGCGGTCCAGCCGCCCGCGTTTGCCGATCAGCTGCGCTGGCCGATCGGCGTGTAGTCGCGGCGCGGCTCGCCGGTATAGAGCTGCCGCGGGCGGCCGATCTTCTGGGACGGATCCTCGATCATCTCCATCCACTGGGCGATCCAGCCGACCGTGCGGGCGAGCGCGAAGAGGACGGTGAACATCGAGGTCGGGAAGCCCATCGCCTTCAGGGTGATGCCCGAATAGAAGTCGATGTTCGGATAGAGCTTCTTCTCGATGAAGTACTCGTCCTTCAGGGCGATCTGCTCGAGCTCGAGCGCGACGTCGAGCAGCGGATCGTCCTTGATGCCGAGCTCGTTCAGGACCTCGTGCGTGGTCCGCTGCATGATGCGGGCGCGCGGGTCGTAGTTCTTGTAGACCCGGTGGCCGAAGCCCATCAGGCGGAACGGATCGTTCTTGTCCTTCGCCTTGGCGACATACTTCGCGACGTTGTCCGGCGTGCCGATCTCGGCGAGCATCTTCAGCGCCGCCTCGTTCGCACCGCCATGCGCCGGCCCCCAGAGGCAGGCGATGCCGGCCGCGATGCAGGCGAACGGATTGGCACCGGACGAGCCGGCGAGGCGCACCGTCGAGGTCGAGGCGTTCTGCTCGTGGTCGGCGTGCAGGATGAAGATGCGGTCGAGCGCCCGGGAGAGGACCGGGTTGACCTTGTACTCCTCGCACGGGACGGCGAAGCACATCTTCAGGAAGTTGGACGTGTAGTCGAGCGAGTTGTCCGGATACACGAAGGGCTGGCCGATCGAATACTTGTAGGCCATGGCGGCCAGCGTCGGCATCTTCGCGATCATGCGGATCTGCGCGATCATCCGCTGGTGCTCGTCCGAGATGTCGGTCGAGTCGTGGTAGAAGGCCGAGAGCGCGCCGACGGAGGCGACCATGATGGCCATCGGGTGGGCGTCGCGACGGAAGCCGTTGAAGAACCGCGTCATCTGGTCGTGCACCATCGTGTGGCGCGTGACGCGGTAGACGAAATCGTCCTTCTGGTTCGCCGTCGGCAGCTCCCCGTAGAGGAGGAGGTAGCAGCTCTCCAGGAAGTCGCCATGCTCGGCGAGCTGCTCGATCGGGTAGCCGCGATAGAGCAGGACGCCCTGATCGCCGTCGATATAGGTGATCTTCGACTCGCAGCTCGCCGTCGACGTGAAGCCCGGATCGTACGTGAAGGACCCGGTCTGCCCGTAGAGTTTCGAGATATCGATGACCGAAGGCCCGAGCGTGCCTTCCTTCACCGGGAACTCGACCTTCTTGTCGTCAAGCGTGACCGTGCTGCTGCTCATCGAGCTCGCCTCTTCATGGGGATCGGGCCCGGGAGAGACGATGCATCTCTCGAGCCACAAGGACGTCCGACGGCTGCCTGCGGCAATCGCCGGACCTCAGGTGACACGCTCGGTATCGGATCGACGAAGCCCGTTCAAGCAGCCCCGACCGCAGCCTGAACAGTAGATGAAGGGGGCGCGCTCTGGGCGTCGAGCCGGGCAAGGCATTCTTCCCGCCCCAGAACGGCCATCACGTCGAAGAGACCGGGCGAGGTCGAGCGGCCCGTCAGCGCGGCCCGGAGGGGCTGCGCGACCTGGCCGAGCTTACAGCCTGTCTCTTCTGCGAAGGCGCGCACGACCGCTTCCAGCGGGGCCTGGGACCAGTCCTCGACGGCCGCGAGTCGCGGCCGCAGCGCGGCGAGACGCTGCCGGGCGGCACCGTCCAGCAGCGAGGCCGCCTTCGCGTCGAGCACCAGGGGCGATTGGGCGTAGAGGTAATAGGCGGCGTCGAGCAGTTCGACCAAAGTCTTCGCCCGCTCCTTGAGGCCGTCCATCGCGGCCTCCAGCTTCGCACGCACCTCGGGCGAGAAGCTGGAGCCGAGACCGCGCGCCGGGCCAAGAGAGGGGAGCAGATCCTCCATGCGGCGGACGAGCTCCGCATTGGAAGCCTGCCGCATGTAGTGGCCGTTCAGATTTTCCAGCTTGGCGAAGTCGAACCGCGCCGGCGAGCGGCCGATCTGCCCGAGATCGAAGGCGGCGACCATCTCCTCGTCCGAGAAGATTTCCTGGTTGCCGTGGCTCCAGCCGAGGCGGACGAGATAGTTGCGCAGGGCCACCGGCAAGAAGCCGAGGTCACGGTAGGCATCGATGCCGAGCGCGCCGTGCCGCTTCGAGAGCTTCGCGCCATCCGGCCCGTGGATGAGCGGGATGTGCGCCCATTGCGGCACGTGCCAGCCCAGCGCCTGGTAGATCTGCGTCTGGCGCGCCGCGTTCGTCAGGTGGTCGTCGCCGCGGATGACGTGCGTGACATCCATGTCGTGGTCGTCGACTACGACAGCGAGCATGTAGGTGGGCGTGCCGTCCGAGCGCAGCAGCACGAGGTCGTCGAGGTCCTTGTTCTGCCACACGACCCGGCCCTGGACGTGGTCCTCGACCACCGTCTCGCCCTCGGAGGGAGCGCGCAGCCGGATGACGGGTTTTGCGCCCGCGGGGGCGGTCGCCGGGTCGCGATCGCGCCAGCGCCCATCATAGCGCAGCGGGCGGCCCTCGCGGCGCGCGGCCTCGCGCATCTCCTCGAGCTCCTGCTGCGTCGCGTAGCAATGGTAGGCGCGGCCGGAGGCGAGCAGGCTCTCGGCAACCTCCCGGTGCCGGGCTGCCCGCGCGAACTGGTAGACGACGTCCCCGTCCCACGTCAGGCCGAGCCAGGACAGGCCGTCGATGATGGCCTGGATGGCCGGCTCGGTCGAACGCTCGCGGTCGGTATCCTCGATGCGCAGGAGCATGCGGCCGCCGAAGCGGCGGGCATAGAGCCAATTGAACAGGGCAGTGCGGGCCCCGCCGATATGGAGGAACCCGGTAGGGGAGGGCGCGAAGCGCGTGACGACCGGAGCGGACATGGGCTCGTCTGTGATGAGGGAGGCCTGCGGCGGCCTCTGCCGGCGCGGAAGGCGGCTCCCTACCACCCGCGGACGCGCGCGTTAAGCCCGCCTTCCGTCGCCGGGCGTGGCGGCTGCCTCCAACCGTCTGGCGTCGCTCACCTGATCCGCTACTCTTCGCGGCGGCATCGCCTTTGGGTCGCGTATGGGGGCAGGGCGCCAGGACGGCGGAGGAGGCCGCGGGACCCGGGCCCGTGCGGCGGCGCTCCCTCTCGGGCGTGCCTGGGCCTGGAACGGGCAGCATCTGGCACGGAGCTTCGCGGCGGGTCCGGGCTGGATCTCCGCATGCCTCGCGAGGGAAGCCGATGCTCGCCGGCTCTTCCCGTGGATCGCGGTGTTCTACGGGGTCGGGATCGCGCTCGCCTTCGCGGCCGACGGTCCGCTGTCGGTCTGGCCGCCGGCACTCGTCGGGCTCGGCATGGCCGCGACCGCAATCCTGTTTCGCGCGCGGCCCGTGGCTCTTCCGGTCCTGCTCGCGCTGGTGGCGATCGCCTCCGGTTTCGGTATCGCGGCCCTGCGCATCCAGCTTGCCGAGGCGCCCGTGCTCGGGCGCGTCCTGTCGACGAGCTTCGAGGGTTTCGTCGAGAGCGTGGAGGAGCGCCCGGCCGGCGGGCGGCTGCTGATCCGCGTCACCAAGCTCGACCGCGTGGAAGCTGCCGAGCGGCCGAAGCGCCTGCGCGTCAGCGCGCGTTCCCTGGAGGGCGTGGCGCCTGGAGATTACGTCTCGGCGGGCGCGCGCCTCCTGCCGCCGCCGGAGGCGGCACGGCCGGGCGGCTACGACTTCGCCCGGGATGCCTATTTCCGCGGGATCGGGGCGGTCGGATCGGTCTCGGGTCGGCTGCGCCGGATCGAGGCGCCGCCGGTGGAACGCCCGCTCGATCTGCGCCTCGTCGCCGGGATCGACCGGGCGCGCAATGCGCTGACCGCCCGCATCGCGACGACGATCGGCGGGCAGGCGGGTGCCGTCGCGGCTGCGCTCGTCACCGGCAAGCGGGGACTGATCGAGGAGGGCACCAACGACATCCTCCGCGCCGCCGGGATCTACCATGTCGTGTCGATCTCGGGCCTGCACATGATGCTGGCGGCAGGCGTGTTCTTCTGGCTCGCCCGGGCTCTGCTCGCGCTCTCGCCGACGCTCGCTCTGACCTGGCCGATCAAGAAGCTCGCCGCCCTCGCCGGGATGGCGGGAGCCGCCGCCTATTGCGTCTTCTCGGGCTCCGAGGTCGCCGCCGAGCGCTCGCTCATCATGATCCTGGTCATGCAGGGCGCGATCCTCCTCGACCGGCCGGCGCTCTCTATGCGGAACCTCGCCATCTCGGCGCTGATCGTCCTCACGCTGGAGCCGGAGACGCTGCTCGGGCCGAGCCTGCAGATGTCCTATGCGGCGGTTGCCGGGCTGATCGCGCTGGCGGAATGGACCCGGCACCGTCGCAGCGCTCCCGAAGGAATCGATCCGCTCGGGCGGGCCCTGCACTGGGCTGGCGCTCTCGTCCTGGGCGTGATCGGCACCACGCTCGTCGCGACGCTCGCGACGGCGCCCTTCTCGGGCTTCCACTTCCAGAACCTGCAGCCCTACGGGCTGCTCGGGAACGCCGCCACGCTCCCGCTCGTGTCCTTCCTGGTCATGCCCTGCGCGGTTCTGGGCACGCTCGCCTACCCGTTCGGCCTGGACCGCCCGGTCTGGTGGGCAATGGGGGTTGGGGTCGAGGCGGTTCTCGGGCTGTCCGGATGGGTGGCGTCGCTCGGTGGCGCGAGCGTCACCGTCCCGGCCTTCGGCCATGGCGCGCTGATGCTCCTCGTCGTGGCGCTCCTCTGCGCCACCCTGTTCGTCTCGGGTCTCCGCTTGGTCGCGGTCGCGCCGGCGGCTCTCGGGCTTCTCGCGGCCTTCGGATCGGCGCGGCAGGACGTCTATGTCGCGCGGGACGGCTCGGGAGCGGCGATCCGCGGCCAGGACGGGCGGCTCGTGGTGGTCGGCCGCGTGCCGGCCTTCACGGCGGAACAATGGCTCAAGGCGGACGGCGACGGGCGGAAGGGGACTGATCCTGCGATCCGCGCGGGAGCGCGCTGCGACCCGATCGGCTGCACGGTTCTCCTGCCCGACGGCCGATACGTCTCCTATCTCGAGGACCGCCGCGGCTTCCGCGAGGATTGCCGGCGCGCGGCGATCGTAATCTCCCGCCTGACCTCTCCGGTCGGCTGCGCCGCCTCGATCGTCATCGACCGCGAGCATCTCGCCGGACATGGCGCCACGGCGATCCGGGCCACGGAGGCCGGCTTCACGCTCGCGACGGCGCGGCGGCCGGACGAGACCCGGCCCTGGCTGCCCAAAACCCCCGCGTTCAGACCCGCAGCCTCGACGCCACGCTCGGCACTCGGCCCGCCCCGACCACCTCCCGCCGATCCGCCGGAGGCAGCGGCCGAGCCGGATCTTCCGCCGGCGGAGGCGCCGGACGGTGATCCCGGCCCGTGATCAGTAGCGCCGGACGAGGCTGACGAGCTTGCCCTGGATCTTCACGCGGTCCGGTCCGAGGACGCGCGTCTCGTAGGCGGGATTCGCAGCCTCGAGCGCGATGGAGGAGCCGCGGCGGCGGAAGCGCTTCAGCGTCGCCTCGTCATCGTCGATCAGGGCCACGATGATGTCGCCCGTATTCGCCGTGTCCTGGCGCTTGATCACGACGGTGTCGCCGTCGAGGATCCCGGCATCCACCATGGAATCGCCGCGGACCTCGAGCGCGTAATGTTCGCCGCCGCCCAGGAACTCGGGCGAGACGGTGATCGTGTGGGAGCTGTTCTGGATGGCGCTGATCGGCGTGCCGGCCGCGATCCGCCCCATGACGGGGATCTGCATCGCCCGGCTGTCCGACGCGGAGGCGGGGGCGGGAGGCGGGGTCGGTATGCCTCGCGGCTTGCCGAAGCCGCCCTCGACGACGCTCGGCGAGAATTTCGGCCGCGCCATCGGCTCGGGCAGCTTGATCACCTCCAGCGCGCGGGCGCGATTGGGCAGGCGGCGGATGAAGCCGCGCTCCTCGAGCGCCGTGATCAGCCGGTGGATGCCGGATTTCGACTTCAGGTCGAGCGCCTCCTTCATCTCGTCGAAAGATGGCGGCACGCCTGTCTCGCGCAGGCGCTCGTGAATGAAGCGAAGCAGCTCGTTCTGCTTGCGGGTCAGCATCGTCACCTCCGCGCGGCGTTCCGACTCGCGCTCGAAACAAAGCGAGAACAAGTTAGCCGTTCCCGCTGTGTTCCACAAGCGTCGCTTTTCAGCCGATTTCGGCCGTTAACCGGGTCGCTTACCTCTGCGCGTCAGCCTCTGAACATGCGATTCGTCAACAGTCTCGGCGCTGGCCTCGTCCTAGCCCTGCTCTCCACCGGGGCCCTGGCCCATCCCCATGTCTGGGTGAAGTCGAAGGCCACCATCCTGTACGACGGGACGGGGCGGATCACCGGCATCCGCCATGGCTGGACCTTCGACGAGGCCTATTCGGCCTATGCCGTCCAGGGCTTCGAGAAGGGGCCGGACGGCAAGCTCGCACCCGACAAGATGAGCGAGCTCGCCAAGATCAACATGGAGGCGCTGGCCGAGCAGGGCTTCTTCACGAGCGCCAAGGCGAATGGGAGCAAGCTCTCCTTCGGCGAGCCGGCGAATTACACGACCGCCTTCCAGGACAACGTGCTGACGCTGACCTTCGACCTGCCGCTGCGCAGTCCGGCCAAGGCGGACCGCGCCTTCACGTTGGAGGTCTACGACCCGACCTTCTTCGTCGATTTCTCCATCCCCGAGGGCGACGATGCCGTGAAGCTCGATGGAGCGCCCAGCGGCTGCGCCCTGAAGGTGACGCGGCCGAAGCCGCCCGAGCAGAGCCAGACCCAATCGGTGAGCGAGTCCTTCTTCAACGCTCTGAACGCCGCCTCTCAATACGGCGCGCAATTCGCCTCCCGGGTGCTCGTCGCATGTCCGTGAGCTCGGCCGCGCTCGCGTCCGGAAGGCCGCGCCTGAACCGTCCCTCGCGGCGCGCGCTCGTCATGGTTGCGGCGCTCGCGATCGTGGCGGGGCTGATCGCGCTGCTGGGGCTCCTCGTCGGGGCGGGTGCCGCACCGCCCGCGCCGGCGCCGAAGAACCCGTTCGGCACGGGAATCCGCGAGGCGGCTCCGGCCGCGACCGGCCTCGGCGGCTGGATCCTGGCCGTCCAGTCCGAGTTCTATCGCGGCCTCACCGGCGCGCTCTCCGCCATGAAGCGCGACGGAGCCGCGTTCTGGGGGCTCGCCGGCATCGGCTTCCTCTACGGCGTGTTCCACGCCGCCGGGCCGGGCCACGGCAAGGGCGTGATCTCCGGCTACATTCTCGCGACGAAGCGGACGCTGGCCCGCGGCATCGGGCTGAGCTTCGCGGCCGCCTTCGTGCAGGCAGCGGTCGCGATCGGCCTGGTGGGAATCCTCGCGGCCGTGCTGCGTGCGAGCTCCGCCTCCATCAACGCCGCCGCGAGCGCCATCGAGGTCGCGAGCTTCGGAGCTCTTCTCGTCGTCGGGCTGGCGCTTCTCTGGCGAAAGAGCGCCGCCGTCGTGCCCACCTCAGAGCACAGCCATCATCACCATCACCATGATGGTCACGGGCACCACGGCCACGCGCACCAACACCACGACCATCACCATGACCACGCTCATGGCGAGGCTTGCGGATGCGGCCACTCGCATGGGCCGACGGCGGCCGAGGTCGAGCGCATGGCAGGATGGCGCGAGAGCGTCGGCGTCGTCCTCGCGGCCGGGATCAGGCCCTGCTCGGGCGCCATCATCCTTCTGGTCTTCGCACTGTCGCAGGGGCTCTTCTGGGCCGGGGTCGCGGCGACCTTCGCCATGGCGCTCGGGACGGCGATCACCACGGGTGCGCTCGCCGCGCTGGCGGTCCTTGCGAAGAGCGTCGCCCTCCGCCTCGCGAGCGGGCGGGGAGAGAGCGGCGCGCGCGCCGTCGCCTGGCTCGAGGTGCTGGCGGCCGCCTTCGTGGCCGTCCTCGGCGGGGCGCTGCTTCTCGGGATGTGGGGTTCGGGCCTCGCGAGCTGAGCCTCACTCGGCCGGGACGGCCTTCGCCTCCCACAGCTCCGGTTTCAGCTCCTCCGGCCGGTGGGGGAAGAAGAAGGCGCAGCCGAGCGTGATGAGGGCGCAGGCGGCGAGGACGAGCGTGACGGCGGTCAGGTTGCCGGTGCGCTCATGCAGGAAGGCGACGAGCGGGGCGGCGGCCGCGCTCCCGAGGAAGCCGACGAAGAAGCGCACCGAATACATCTTCGCCCGCAGCGCAGGCGAGATGTAGCGCGCCGTCATCGTCTCGTTCACGGTCACCTGGCCGAAGATGACGGCGGCCGCGATCCCGGCAAGCGGAAGCACGAGCCAGCCCTGCGCGAAGGAGAGCGCTGCGAGGGCCGGCGCCAGGATCATGGCCAGCGGCATGAACAGCCGCCGCAGCGTCGTGCGGTCGATGAGCCGGCCGACGCTGAACTGGGTGATCGCCCCGCAGATCGTGACCAGGAAGGCGAGCGTGCCGATGAGCGGCAGCAGCGTGGCGTCGCCCGCGAGGCGCTCTTCCATGAGCTTGGGCAGAAGCAGCGTGAAGGCGTTGAAGACGAGGCCCGACACCACGGCGACGGCGAGGAGCACGATCACGGCGCGGCGGACGAGGAAGCTCGGGATGGACGGGAAGGGCCGCGAGGCGAAATGCGCCGAATGGTCCGGCGTCTTCTCGCGCCACCACATGAGGCCGAGGATGATCCCGAACAGGCCCGGCGCGATGAAGGCGGCGCGCCAGCCGTACTGGCCGGCCAGGAACGCCGTCACGATCGGCGCCGAGGCGACGCCGAAATTGCCGAAGACGCCATTCACGCCGATGGACTTGCCGGGCGTCGCGCCCGCCGCCTCCACCAGCATGGCCGTGCCGATCGGGTGGTAGATGGCCGCGAAGAGGCCCGCGAAGCCGAGCGAGGCCGCAAGCCCGACGGGCGTCGAGACAAGTCCTGCCGCGATCAGCGACGCGCCGGTGCCAATGCAGAAGGCGACCATCAGGGCCTTCCGTCCGACCCGTGCCGCGAGCCAGCCCTGCGGCAGCGAGCCGACCCCATAGAGGACGAACATCGCGGTCGCGAGCGCCAGGACGGGGCCGTAATCGGAGCCGAACTCGCCGCCGGGCCGCGCCATGACCAGCACGGCCGTCGGCAGGATCAGGAGGCTGTAATGGGTGAGAAAATGCGCGGCGTTGATGAAGACGATCTGCCGGCCTGCATTCGAGGGCATGCGCGCGCTTTCTCCCGGCGGTCTAGGCCGCTTCCGGAGTTCCTCTAGCGCGCGCCGGGTGATCCCGCCACGTCTTCAGGTGCGTGGCGGCTCTGCTCCGATGTCTCGGCCCTCAAGGATCCGCTCGACATAGACCCGCCTGACCACGACGATGACGACCGCGAGGAGCGGGGTGGCGACCAGCACCCCGGGCACGCCGAAGAGCAGGCCCATCCCGAACAGGACCACGATCAGGAGAACCGGCGGGATCTCGACCTGGGATTTCTGGATCAGCGGCTGCAGGATGTTGTTCTCGCCCTGCTGGACCAGGATGAAGAGCCCGACCGTCCAGAGCGCGAGCTGGGGATCGGTCCCGAGCGCGACCAGGATCGCCGTGCCGGCGGACAGGATCGGACCCAGGTAGGGGATGAACTCGACAAGCCCGGCAAAGAGCCCGAGCGCCAGCGCATACGGCACCCCGATCGCCCACAGGCCAAGCCCGACGAGGACGCCGATGGTCACCATCAGGATGAGCTGGCCGCCCAGCCAGTTCAGGATCGTCTGGTCGAGTTCGTCGAGCAGCGACTGGGTGAAGAGACGGTGGCGGACCGGCACGAGACGGACGAAGCCGCGCCGGTACAGGCCCGGATCGAGCGCGAGGAAGAGCGCGCCGACCAGGGCGAGGCCCGCATAGCCGAAGGCGGCGGAAACCGACCCGATCACCGACCCGACGCTGCCCATCGCATCGCTCGGGCTGGGCAGGCTCAGTCCCGAGGAAAGCTGGTCCCACAGGAACTGAAGCCAGGAGATCTGGGCGATGCGCTGCTCAAGCGAATTCACCGCCGCTGGCAGGCGCTGGACGAGCTGGCGGGCCTGGTCGCCGATCGTCGGGGCCACGAGCACCGCAGCGCCGCCCGCGAGGGCGACCAGGAAGGCTGCCACGAGGAGCACGCCCCAATGGGGCTTCATGCCCGTGGCGCGATGGACGAGGTCCCCGAGATAGCGCAGCACGATGGCGAGCAGCATCGCCAGGAACGTGACCAGCAGGAGCGTCCTGAGCGCCCAGGCGGCGGCGAAGAGCGCTGCCATGCTCAGGACCACGAAGGTCGTGAACACGACCCGCAGCCGATAGCCATGGATGCTGGAGGGAGGAGGGTCTGCGAGCAACTTGGCCATGGCGCTGCAATTCGCTCGGGGGAGGTGGCGTTCCCTCACCTCCGCCCGAACGCGCCCGGCATCAGCCCTTCGTGGCGCCCGATGTCAGTCCCGCGATGTAGTAATCCATGAGGAAGGCGTAGATGACGAGCGGCGGCGCGGCGCCGAGGAGCGCGCCCGCCATGATCTGTCCCCAGTTGAAGACGTCCGCCTTGATCAGCGTCGTGGCGATGCCGACCGACAGGACGAGCTGGTCCTGCGAGGTCGTGAAGGCGAGGGGGTAGAGGAACTGCGCCCACGAGACCGTGAAGGCGAAGATGGTCGCCGCGATGATGCCGGGCAGCGCCACCGGCACGAAGATCTTCAGCAGCGTCTGCGTCCAGGACGCGCCGTCGATCAGGGCCGCCTCGTCCAGCTCCTTCGGGATGGAGGCGAAATAGCCGATCATGATCCAGGTGCAGAAGGGCACCGTGAGGGTCGGATAGACGAGCAGCAGCACGTACCAGTGGTTGATCAGCTCGATCCCGGTCCAATCGCGGAAGGTCGCGAACATCTTGAAGAGCGGGATGAAGAGCAGCGTCTCCGGGACGAGGTAGGTCAGGAAGACGCCCGTCGCGAGGACGGACGAGCCCCAGAACTTCATGCGGGAGAGCGCGAAGGCCGCCGGCACGCTGATGACCATCGTGATGATGACGACCAGCACGGCCACGATCGCGGTGTTCTTGAAGAAGGTCAGGAACTGCGCCGAGGACAGCAGTTCGGCGAAGTTCGCCAGGGTCGGATGGTAGACCCACCAGGGATTCGTGGCCGCCGAGATCTCGTTGGAATGCTTCAGCGAGGTCAGCAGCATGTAGAAGGGCGGGACGAGCGCGAAGACGACGAAGAGGCAGAGGAAGAAATAGGCCCAGCGCACCGCCCAGCGCCGGTCGGAGCCGGCCATGTGCGACATGGAGGTGTCGATGACGGGTGGGGCCGAGAGCGCTGCCGTCGCCATCACATCCGCTCCGCACGCTTGTTGACGTCGCGCAGGATGAACACCGCCGCGACGGCCAAAATGGGCAGCATGAACAGCGACACCGAGGCGCCGAGCGGGATGTCCCCGCCCTGGATGCCGAGCCGGAAGGCCCAGGTCGCGAAGACATGCGTCCGGTCGATCGGGCCGCCGGCGGTCAGGATCCAGACGATGTCGAAATTGGCGAAGGTGACGATGAGCGAGAACAGCGTCGTGATCGCGATGATGTTGCGCATCATCGGCAGCGTGATGAACCAGAGGCGCTGCCAGAAGGTGGCTCCGTCGATCGCCGCCACCTCGTAGAGCTCCGCCGGGACGGATTTCAGCGCGGCCAGGTACATGATCATGAAGAAGGGCGCGCCGTACCAGACATTCACCAGGATGACGGAGAAGCGCGCCCACATCGCGTCGCCCGTCCAGGGGATCGGGCCGATGCCGAGCCCGCCCAGCACGTAGTTGAAGGCGCTGTAGGAGGGGTCGAAGAGCCAGAGCCAGGCGAGCGTCGAGAGCGCGGGCGGGATGACCCAGGGCACGAGCAGCATGCCGCGCCACTTGCGCTGCCCCTTCTCGGGGATGGCGTTGACCAGATGGGCGACGATGAAGCCGATCAGGGCTTTGAAGATGACGGCGCTGATGGCGAAGATGCAGGACTGCTTCACCACCATCCAGAAGGTTTCGCGGGTGAACAGGAAGGTGAAGTTCGACAGGCCGATGAAGCGGTCCATCCGCTTGTTCAGCGTGGCGAGGTGCATCGCGTAGAAGGCCGGGTAGATCACCATCACGCTGATCAGGATCAGCAACGGCAGCGTGAACAGGAACGCGACCGTCGAGCGCTGGCGCATGAAGGTGCCGAGCCGCGACCGCTTGCGTGGCGAGGATGTCGCGAGCGACGAGATATGCCGGACGGCGAGTTCGGTCATCGGGCTGGTTCACCGGTCCACCGGCCGCGGGGATCCTCCCCCGCAACGCGGGGGAGGGGGACCAGGCGAAGCCTGGTGGAGGGGGCGCCCCTTTGCGCAAACGTCGGGCCCCCTCCACCGCCCTGCGGGCGGTTCCCCTCCCCCGTTGCACGGGGGAGGATCCCGGGGCTCACGAGGCTAGCCCCGCATGAAGCCTTCCACCTCGCTTTCGGCCCAGGCGAGGGTGCGCTCGAGCGGTTCGCCGCCGAGGTTCCGCGCGACCATCTTGGTCATGATCGCCTGGTTGTAGATCTGGTTGGCGATGTTGGGCGGCGCCGGCGCGGCCGCGATCGACAGCGTCTGGTGGTTGTGCGGGTTGGGGTAGTGGTAGAGCGTGCCCTTGGGCGGCTCCGCCTCGGCCCAGGTCTTCAGGGTCGTCAGCTTCTCGTAGGCGGGCAGGTCGTAGCCCGCGCTGACCTCGACCATCTTGGCGATGGCGTCATGCGACGAGAGCGCGACGAGCAGGCTCTTGGCGGCGTTCTTGTTCCGCGAGAACGACCAGATGCCCCAGAGATAGGGCAGGTAGGGCGCGAAGCGGCCCTTCGGCCCGGCCGGCATGCCGTGCGTCCAGCATTGCTTGGCGATGTCGGGCGCGTCGCGCTTCGCCACGGCCCAGGCGCTCGGCGGATTGCAGATGAGCGCGCCGCGTCCGGCGACCAGCCATTTGTTGTTGGACGCGTCGTCCCAGGCCGGCGCGTCCGGCGGCAGGAAGGCGGCGAGCTTGCGCAGGTATTCCATCACCTGCCGGACATTGTCCGACTTGACGGTGATCTTGCCGTCCTTGTCGACGAGCTCGGCCCCGAAGGACTGGAAGAACGCGCCGATATTGTCCACCGAGTCGGTCGTCTGGCCGAGCCCGAGGCCGAAGGGGAAGCCGGCCTTGTGACAGGCCTCCGCCGCCTTCAGGAACGTCTCCATGTTCCAGTTCTCGGCTTTGGGCGCCTCGCCGGCCGGGTACATGGCGACCACGTCGATCCCGGCATGCTGCTTCATCAGGTCGATGCGCGAGCAGGGGCCCTTGATCTGGCTGCCCGGCGTCGAGGGCACCGCCATCC
>JAFAEL010000265.1 GCA_023423995.1 Pseudomonadota bacterium
CCGCATCACCGAAAACGATGCGTGGGACTCGGCCCGGCGCGTTGCCCGGGACGTCATGGAAGGGAAGACCTACCTGGCCGATGTCGGGGGCGCGACGCACTATCACGCCGATTACGTCCGCCCGTACTGGGCGCGGCGCCTGAAGAAGATGGACGTGATCGGACGGCATGTCTTCTACAAGCTACGTCCGGGCCAGACCTGACCGGCCTGTGGCAAGGAAGCCACCATTCCCCTGGGGGCATATGGTAGTCAGCCATAGTTTCGGCGCAGACCTGCGCGACCGCTCCCCAATATGAAACGCATTAGCCTCGCAATCTCCATGGCTGCGCTGACCCTCGCAGCCGGAAATGCGCAAGCGCAGAACATTTTCGAGCTGCTCTTCGGGATCAAGCCCTCGCGGCCCCCGCAGGAGCAGCCCGCCTATCGGCGGCCGCCTGCAGAGGCCCCTCCGCCGGAGATGCCGTTCGACGAGCCGCGCCGCCCGGCCGCCGCCCCTTCAGGTCCCGCCCTGCCGCGAGTCGGCTCGGTGAAGGCTCCGAGCGAAGAATCGGTCCTCGGGCGCGAGCTGAAGCAGAACGGTTCCAACGGCAGCCTGCGCATCGAGCGTACGGCGCGCGGTGATCTTCGGGCGAAGCTGACCCTCGTCGGACGCCGCTCCACGCAGTCGGTCGAGACCTGCACCATTCCGCTTGCCGGCGGCGAAGGCGCTCCTCTCGTCTCGCAGGGGCGTCCGGAAGGAGCGCCGCGCTATCAGCTGCAGGACCCGACCTGCCCGCTGCAGCTCGACGTGCTCGACGAGGCCGTCATCGTGAAGGGACCGGCCGAGATCTGCACCTTCCAGAGCGTCTCGTGTCAGGCGGATCCGAGCGGCATGTGGGGGCCCGAGCCGGCTCAGCTCATGCCGAGGATCCGGGACTACGAGGCCATGCGTGGCTCCGCCGACAAGATCGTGCGGGACAACTACAAGGTCCTGGCGACCCGCGCCCGCTCGGAGAACGCACGCCCGATCATTGCCGAGCAGGCGGCGTTCTCGTCGGATCGCGAGATGATGTGCCGCTCCTATGCGCGCGAGGGGACCACGAGCTTCTGCAACGCGAAGTTTACGGAAGCCCGGGCGCTGTCGCTAGCGACGCGCCTCGGTGTCGGGATCTCCACGACAGCTTCAGCCGAGCCGCGTCCCCGCCGTCGGCAGCAGGTGGACCCCTACTCGCTTCCCTCCTCGGACGAGCTGATGCAGCGGCAGCCGGGCGACGACTAAGCCCGCCGGGGCCTCAGTTCGCCACGCGGCCGCGCTCCCAGCCGAGCATCGCCTGTTTGCGGGTCAGCCCCCAATGGTACCCGGTGAGTTGTCCGGAGCGGCCGAGAACGCGGTGGCAGGGCACGACGAAGGAGATCGGATTCTTCCCGACCGCCGCGCCGACCGCGCGGGCGGCGCTGGGGCGGCCGATATGGTTCGCGATCCCTGAATAGGTCGTTGCCCGGCCGAGCGGGATCCGGAGCAGCGTCTCCCAGACACGAATCTCGAAATCGGTCCCGATCAGCACGACGCGGAGTGGCGTCTCGTCCCGCCAGAGTTCGGGCTCGAAGATCCGGCGCGCATAGGGCTCCGTAAAGCTCCCGTCCTCGCGGTAGCTCGCTCGCGGCCAGCGCCGCCGCATGTCGGCAAGGGCATGATCGCGGTCCCCGCCGTCGACGAAGCCCACGCCCGCGAGCCCTCTCTCGGTCGCGACGATGATCGCCTCGCCGAAGGGAGACGGGTGGAAGCCATAGGCCATGTCGAGCCCGGCGCCGCCCGCCTTGTACTCGCCCGGCGTCATGGCCTCGTGCGCGACGAAGAGATCGTGCAACCGCCCCGGTCCGGACAGGCCGACCTCATAGCTGGTATCGAGCACGGAGGCCGAATCGGCGAGCAAGGCCCGGGCGTTGTCGAGGGTGATCGCCGCCAGGAAATCCTTCGGCGTCAGGCCGCACCAGCGCCTGAATAGATGATGCACGTGTGTCGGGGACATTCCCGCATGCTCTGCGATGTCCTCGATGGAAGGCTGGTCGCGCCAGCGTTCGGAAATGAAGGAGACGATGCTGCGGACGCGCTCGTAATCGGCGCAAGGCGGCTCTTCCCGCCAGAGATTCGGCGCGGCCACATCTCCGATGCCTGTCATGAGATCGAGCATAACGCACCTCCGTTTGACTCAGGAGATAGCCGTCTCGCGCCGGGGCGGACACCCGGTTCCTGCGAAGCTCACATCACCGAGAACGAAATCATCCGGCCCCGCCCAGAGGTCGTTTGAACTGCGGCAAACTGCTTCTATTCTGCCCACGCATACCCGCCCTGGATCCAACCTTCCGAATGCCGCAAAGCTACGATCCGACCGCCTCCGACCGGATCGGCGCTGGCGAGCGCGTCCAGCGCTCGGCCGCTTTTCGCTACGCCGCCGTGGCGATCTGCGGGATCGGCCTTGCCACGACCGTCTCGGCGTTCACGCGGTTCGCCGAAGGCTGGCTGCCGATGCCGCGGGAAATGGCCGACACTAGGCCTGTTGCCGCGCCGGAAGCGCCCGCCGCCCAGGCGCCCGGGTCCAGACCTGAACCTGAAAGCCCCGTGGAAAGGGCCACTGCCGGACAGCCGGAGCCCGAGATGCAGGGTCCCGTCGCTGCAAGCGCTCCGCAACCGGTCCCGGCCCATGCGCCTTCGCCTGTCTTGGCCGCGAGGCCCGAGGCGTCCAGCGAAGCCGCCCCCACCGCCGAAGCGAGTTCCTCAGATAGGAAGGCGGAGGACACCTCGGCTGAGCCCATCGCCGGACAGCTCGCCGAGGCCAAGCCGGATATCCTCCCGACGGACAAGGGTCCCTCGGAGCCGAGCTCGGACACGGACCAATCGGCTGCTGCAGATCCTCCAGCCGCTGTCGCCCGATCGGCCGGAGCCGACTTGGAAGGCCCGGAGCCGCTCGGCGAGGGCGAAGCTCCCCCGGTTCCAGCTATTGCGACCGCGCCGCCCGTTCCCGCGCCGCTCACCCCGTCCGAGCCGATCGAACCGGCCGCGCCTCCTGCGCCGACGGCGCCCGCCCGTTTGGCTCAGCCTGAGAATGCTCCCTCCAAGGCTGCTCCGGAGCCGCCGCAGAACGGAAGCGCCCGGCCGGCCGAGCAGCGGCCGTCGTCCCCGCCGGAGAACAGGCGCCGGACCGCGCCAAGGCGCAGCCGGTTCGCCTCTGGCAGCGCTCCGGCGCAGTTCCGTGCGGTCCCGGCGCCGGCGGGTTCGGCCGCGAATGTCCGGGCCTACAGCTTCGCGGCCGGGACCGCAGGCATCACGGATGCCTACGGCGCCCGCGTCCGGATCATCCGGGTACCCTAGGCGCGTCAGCCGCGCGGGAACTCGAGGCCCATCTCGCGATAGCGCGCCGGATCCTCGCTCCAGTTCTCGCGAACCTTCACGTGAAGGAAGAGGTGGACGGGCGTCTCCGCCGCCTCGGCGATGTCGCGACGCGCGGCCTGGCCGATCGCCTTGATGGTCTGCCCCTTCTCGCCGAGCACGATCTTCCGCTGGCTCTCGCGCTCCACGAACACGGTCTGCTCGATCCGCACGGAGCCGTCCGGCCTCTCCTCCCAGGAATCGGTCTCGACCGTGGATTGGTAAGGGAGTTCGTCGTGCAGGCGCTCGAACATCTTCTCCCGCGTGATCTCGGCGGCGAGCATCCGGAGCGGCGCGTCGGTGATCTGGTCCTCCGGATACAGCCAGGGGCTCTCCGGCATCATCCCGGCGAGGCTGCGCCTGAGGTCATCCACCCCGTCGCCGGTCAGTGCGGAGATCATGAAGGTGTGCGCGAACTCGGCGCGCTCGTTGAGACCCGCTGCCAGCGCCAGGAGCTTGTCCCGCTGAAGGACGTCGATCTTGTTGAGGATCAGGATCTTAGGCCGCCTGATCTCTCCGAGCCTTGCGAGGAGCGCATCCGCACTCTCATCCAGCCCTTTTCGGGAATCCACCAGGAGGCCGATAACATCGGCATCGCCCGCCCCGCCCCACGCCGTCGTGACCATCGCGCGATCAAGCCGGCGCTTCGGCTGGAAGATGCCGGGCGTATCGACAAAAATGATCTGCGAGGCGCCCTCGATCACGATGCCGCGCACGAGCTGGCGGGTCGTCTGCACCTTGCGCGAGACGATCGACACCTTCGCCCCGACGAGGCTGTTGAGCAGGGTCGACTTGCCGGCATTCGGCGCGCCGATCAGCGCGACGAAGCCGCAGCGGGTCTGGGGTGTCTGCGATTCTTCAGGCTGCATCGTCGGTTGTCCAAACACCTTCACGCCTCAGCACGACCAGCGCGGCGCTCTGCTCGGCTTCCCGCTTTGAGCTACCAGCTCCAACGCCCTCTTCCACACCCTTGATCCGGGCCGCCACCGCGAAACGCGGCGCGTGGTCGGGTCCGGTGCGCTCGACAACGGTGTAGGTCGGCGTCGGCTTGCCTTCCCCTTGAGCCCATTCCTGCAGGGCAGTCTTGGGATCGCGCAGCGGGCTCACGCTCGCGCGGATCTGCTCGCCCAGCGCGCGCTCGATCACACCCTTCGCCGCCTCGTATCCCGCATCGAGGAAAACGGCGCCGAGCACTGCCTCGGTAGCGTCCGCGAGCGTCGCCCGGTTTCGGCGGCCACCCGCCTTGCCTTCGCCCGAGCCCAGGTGAAGGAAGCCGCCAAGGCTCCATTGCTCCGCCATGTCCGCGCAACTCTCGCGCCGGACGAGCACCGAGAGCCGGCGGGACAGCTCACCTTCCGTGGCGACCGGGAAAGCGGCGTACAGGAGTTCCGCGACCGAAAGACCGAGGACGCGGTCGCCCAGGAATTCCAGACGCTGGTTGCTCTGCGCGTGCTCGCCCGCGGCGGCACTCACATGGGTGAGCGCCCGATCCAGGAGGGCGGGGTCGCGAAACGTGTGTCCGAGCCGGGCTTCGAGCTCGGCCCGTTCAGGCTTGCTGCGGCGAGCCATCTCGGGCTCATCGGATCGGGGTCAGGATCCGGCCCCAACGGACCGACCAGGGCCACTCCCAGATCCGCCAGGCGGACGATCCCTCGTCGATCGAGAAGAAGATGATCTCTGCCCGCCCGACGAAATTCTCGAACGGGACGTAGCCGACGCTCGCCTCGTCCCGGGAATCGGTCGAGTTGTCGCGGTTGTCGCCCATCATGAAGAAGTGGTTCGGCGGGACGGTATAGACGTTGGTGTTGTCCCAGTAGCCCTGATCGCCGTCGCGCTCGATGATCCGGTGCGTGACGCCGTTCGGCAGCGTCTCCTCGTATTGCGGCACATTCACGGGCCGACCGTAGGGATCGGTCGTACGGTAATCCTCGACGCGCTTGCGGAGGACCGGCTTGCCGTTGATCTGCAGGACGCCGTCGATCACCTGGATCTTATCGCCGGGCAGCCCGATCACGCGCTTGATGTAGTCGGTCGAATTGTCCTTGGGCAGCTTGAATACGGCGATGTCGCCGCGCTGCGGCTCCGAGGCCCAGATCCGGCCCTCGAAGAGCGGAGGGCTGAACGGCATCGAGTGCTTCGAGTACCCGTAGGAATATTTCGAGACGAAGAGATAGTCCCCCACCAGCAGGGTCGGCACGAGCGAGCCCGACGGGATGTTGAACGGCTGGAAGAGCAGGGTTCGGACGACAAGCGCGATGAGGAGCGCCTGTATGATGACCTTCACGGTCTCGAAGAGTCCGCCCTCGTCCTTGGTCCTGATCTTGGCGCCCGTATCGACCCGAGCCATCTTTATCCTCCGGCCGGATCTCCCGGCGCGCCCTCGATGGGCTCTAGACGAAGCCCCAGTTTGCGGCAATGCGGCGTATCAGGACCGCCGAACCGCCTCTATCACGACGAAAGCCTGTGCGAGCGGCGGATCGTCCGTCAAGGAGACATGGACCACGGGCTCATGTCCTTCCGGCATCATACGCGAGAGCCGCTCGAGCGCTCCGCCGGTCAATCGCATCGTCGGCTTCCCGCCGGGCAGGTTGACGACCTCCATGTCGCGCCAGAACACGCCCGCCCTCATCCCGGTCCCGAGCGCCTTGGAGCAAGCCTCCTTGGCTGCGAAACGGCGTGCGTAGGATCCCGCCCGGTTCGCGCGGCCGTCACTCTTGGCGCGTTCGCCGCTCGTGAAGACGCGGTCCGTGAACCGGTCGCCGAACCGCGCAAGCGACTTCTCGATCCGCCGGATGTCGCAGAGGTCCGATCCGATCCCGATGATCATGCTTCCTTGCCCAGAACCAGGGTCCTACATTCCTGATCCACGCATATGGGGCGACCAGGCGCGATTCGGAACAGGCTGCCTACGGGGCGGCCGCGGATCCCCTGCCCCTCTCCATAGCCGCTCGCATCGCCCGGATGGCATCCGCGAGCCCGACGAAGACGGCCGCACCGATCAGGGCGTGGCCGATATTCAGCTCGACGATCTCTGGGATTGCGGCCACCCGGCCGACATTCTCCTCGGTCAGCCCATGGCCGGCATGGATCTCGAGGCCGAGGGATGCCCCGTGTGCGGCCGCCCGCCTGATCCGGTCGAGCTCCGCGGCGGTCCGGGCCTCGTCTCCGGCGATGAACGCTTCGGCATAGGCGCCGGTGTGCAGCTCGACGACGGGTGCGCCCAGCCGGTGTGCGGCGCCCATCACCTCGGGATCGGGCTCGACAAACAGCGAGACGCGAATGCCGGCTTCGTTGAGCGCTCCGATGACGGCCGCCAGGCGCTCCGGGCTGGACCGCAGGTCCAGGCCTCCTTCCGTCGTCCTCTCCTCCCGCTTCTCCGGCACGAGACAGGCGGCGTGTGGCCTGACCCGCCGGGCGATGGCGACCATCTCGTCCGTTGTCGCCATCTCGAAGTTCAGCGGCGTGAGGATCTGCCGCTTCAGCCGCTCGATGTCCTCGTCTCGGATATGCCGGCGATCCTCCCGGAGATGCGCCGTGATACCATCGGCCCCCGCCATGATCGCCTCGTGAGCCGCGCGGACCGGGTCAGGGTAGAACCCGCCGCGGGCGTTGCGCAGCGTCGCGACGTGGTCGATGTTGACACCAAGACGAAGGGGCGGGGTCATCTGCTTCTCGAGCCGGGGCATGTCAGGTGGGTGCTCCCCCTTCTAGGCGGATCAGTCCGACCGCCGAAAGAAGCAAGCGCGCGGCCGTGAGAGCGGAGAGTCCGTGCCGGTCGTCGCGCTCCGGGACGAACTCGACAAGACAGATGCCCGCGATCCGTGTCCGCTGCGCGACGGCCTGGAGCAAGGCCAGCGTCTCGCCGTAGAGCAGCCCACCCGGGGCAGGCATGTTCACGGCAGGCATGATCGAAGGGTCCAGGCCGTCCAGATCGATCGCGATGAAGCAGCCGGCATCCACCGGCACGAGTTCGGCAACGGCTTCCGGTCCCAGGCGACGGAACTCAGGCATCGTCACGACGCGGCTGCCCCAGCGTTCGGCGTCATCCAGTTGGTCCGGCGTGCCGCTGCCGAGACCGCGCATGCCCACCTGGACCTCATGCTGCACCCACTCCATCTCGGCCGCACGCCGCATGGTCGAGCCGTAGCCGAGCGCGTTGCCCTTGATGACGTCGCCCCAATCGAGGTGGGCATCGAGTTGCAGAACCGTCAGGGGGCCTCGCCCGCCATAGGCCTGCAGCACCGGAATCGGTACGGAATCGTCGCTCCCGATGACGACCGGAACCGCGCCGGCATCGAGGATCGCCCGGATGGCCCGCTCGATGGTCTCTCGATTGCCCTCGGGACTGGACGGATCCGTGAGGAGATCGCCGGCATCGACGATCAGGCCTTCCTGGTCGGCGCGCAGCAGGACGCGGCCGATGTCGTAGTCGAATTGCCGCTTGGCAGGCAGGCCGGCGGAGGCCTTGCGAATAGCCGCCGCAGCGTCCGCCGAATGGCTTCTTTCGCCGATTACGTAAGGCGAGGCTTCATCAACGCCGACAATGACGGCGGCTGCGCCGGACAACTCGCCGAGATCCACCCATTTCAGCGCGGCAAAGCTCGCCCCGTCGCTGCCGGAGGCCATGGAACGCCCTGCCTACTCGTCGTTCTCGGTCGTCAGCTGATCAGGTCGCAAGCCTTCGTCCGCCTTGCCGCCGTTGCCCTGCAGTTCCCGGACGACCGTCAGAGACTCCCCCAGGAGCGAACACACGGCCCGGACTTCTGGTCCGAGCCGGTCGGCATGTGCCTTTGCTGCATTGATCAAGGCGGCGAGGTGTTCGAGGTCGTGCTGCGAGACGGTCATCGCCAGAGGCTACCACGTCGGGAGCGAGACCGAAGCCCATTCGACGCGGGCGAGCGACCATGGATCGAGCTTGCCTGCCGAAGCCTTCTCGACTATGTGACCCGCTTCGTGTTCGCCCCGGCCGGGGGCTGAACGGACGGCCTCTTCCGCATCGCTGTGGTCAGGCAGGGCTCCATGCGGGCCCGACGTCCGGTGTTCCCGCCTTCGAAGAACCGCTCGAGCCCCGTAGGCTCGAAGGGCTTGGCGCCGGACGAATGCGTGAACCGGCTCCCGACCGCAAGGCGGCGGGTGCTTCCGACACTCCAGAGGGCTCACAATGCCTTTGTACGAGCACATATTCCTGGCCCGCCAGGACGTCACGGCCCAGCAGGTCGAGGCGATGATCGAACAGTTCCGCGGCGTCATCGAGGCGGGCGGCGGCAACGTCGTGAAGGCCGAGATGTGGGGCGTGAAGTCCCTCGCCTACCGGCTGAAGAAGAACCGCAAGGCGCATTTCACGCTTCTCGGTCTGGACGCCCCTCCGGCGGCGATCGCCGAGATGGAGCGCCAGATGCGCATCAGCGAGGACATCCTCCGCTTCATGACCCTGAAGGTCGACGAGATCGAGGAAGGTCCGTCGGTCATGATGCAGAAGCGTGACCGCGACGAGCGCAAGGATCGCGAGCGTCGGCGTCGCGACGAGGAAGGTTACGGCTACAACCCCGAGTCGGGCGAGGGAGCTTAAGCGATGGCGGCGATTGGTGGCGCAGGTGCCGGCGGCGGCCGTCGGCCTTTCTTCCGCAGGCGCAAGACCTGCCCGTTCTCCGGCCCGAACGCGCCGAAGATCGACTACAAGGACACGAAGCTGCTCTCGCGCTACGTGTCCGAGCGCGGCAAGATTGTGCCGTCGCGCATCACGGCGGTCTCGGCCAAGAAGCAGCGTGAACTCGCCCAGGCGATCAAGCGCGCACGCTTCCTGGGCCTTCTGCCCTACGTGATCCAATAACCATCGTCCGGCGGCTTCTCGGCCGCCGGATCCTCCAAGGCCGAGCGGCACTGCCGCCCGGCTCGTTGGGGCGGCCGGCGAGCCGCTCCTAACCCCGCTCTCCGAGCGGCGGGACAGCGGCGAAATGGGACAGCTTCTCTTTCTTGCATTCGGAGCGGGCGCAGTATCCGCGCTCCTGTTTGGCGTGGTGGCCGTGGGCTCGCCGGCCGGAATGCTGCTGTCCTACCTGGCTCCCCTTCCCATCCTGATCGTCGCGCTCGGCTGGCATCATCTCGTCGGGCTGCTGGCTGCAATTTCCGGCGCACTGATCCTTTCGTTCGTGCTGCGATCGAGTGCCGGGCTGGCCTTCGCGCTCGGCCCTGCCCTCCCGGCCTGGTGGATCGCCTATCTCGCCCTGCTCGGGCGGGCTGATCCCCGCCGCGGCGTCGCCCTCGACTGGATGCCTTCCGGACGCCTCCTGCTCTGGACGGGCGTGACCGGAAGCGCGATCGCGGTGGCGGCGGCGGTCGGTCTCGGCAGCGGCGATTACGCCCACTTCATCGACATGCTGCGCCAGGCGACCGACGCTCTCCTGCGTAGCGAGATCGGGATGCCGCGCCAGGGTGCGGCCGAGACGATCGGCGGGGTGCCGAGCGAGACGCTGGTCCGGCTGCTCGTCCTGATCACGCCCGTGGTGGCAGCGGCGGTGTTCAGCCTGACCCTTGCCCTGAATGTCTGGCTCGGGGCGAAGATCGTGTTCATGTCGGGACGCCTGCCGCGGCCCTGGCCGGAAATCGCCGAGCTCCGCATGCCGCCGGCGGCCCTTATCCTGCTCGGGGCAGGTTTCCTGGCGTCCCTGTTCGCGGGCTGGCTCGGCGTTGCCGGGCGCGCCCTGGCGGGCGGCCTCATCATGATGTTCGCCCTGCAGGGCCTCGCCCTCGTCCACCTGATCACCCGAGGAAAGCAGGGCCGGCCGGCGCTGCTCGCGCTCACCTACCTCTTCACGATCCTCCTCGGACATATCCTCCTGCCGCTCCTCGCGGTGGCCGGGATGCTCGATACGGCGACGCCGCTGCGGCAGCGCCTGACCCGCAATCACAACCCCGGGGGGCGGAACGGGCCGCCCTCCCCCACCTGAACCAGGAGATCAACGATGCAAGTCATTCTGCTCGAACGCGTGGCCAAGCTCGGCCAGATGGGCGAGACCGTGAACGTTCGTGACGGCTATGCCCGCAACTACCTGCTGCCCCGCGGCAAGGCGCTCCGTGCGACCAAGTCGAACCTTCAGCACTTCGAGAACCAGCGCGCCCAGCTTGAGGCTCGCAATCTCGAGCGCCGCCAGGACGCGGAGAAGGTCGGCGAAGCGCTCAACGGCCAGAGCTTCACGATGATTCGCCAGGCCGGCGACACCGGCGTGCTCTACGGTTCCGTCTCGCCGCGCGATCTCGCCGAGGTCATCACGGCCGAAGGGTTCACGGTCGCCCGCGACCAGTTCATCCTCAACACGCCGATCAAGACCCTTGGGCTGCACACCGTGCCGGTGTCGCTGCACCCGGAAGTCGAGGTTCAGGTCACGATCAACGTCGCCCGCAGCCCTGAAGAGGCCGAGCGTCAGGCCCGCGGCGAGAGCGTGCTCGCCCGCGAGGAGTTCGACATCGACGATCTCGGGCTCGAGGTCGGCGCTGCGCTGGCCGAAGCCGGCGATCGCGTCGAGCTCTGATCGGATCACAGCCTTCCGCCGGGCTCGGCCCGGCGGGGACCGTCATCAATCGGGGCGGCTTTCGCCCCGATTGATTTGCCGGCAGCGATAGCCGGCGAAGCATTGCGGGTTGTCCGCGGTCGGCACCCAGGCCGGAGCCGTGGTCGTCTCGAGCTCGCAGAAGCCGCCGTCCCTCACGACGCGCTCGTAGGACATCGGGCCGGTGGAAACCACGATGGCACCCCGGGCGTCCACCATCGCCCTTACGCTCCCGCATGGCAGGTTCGGCGCCGGCACTCGCTCCTGAGCCGCGGCACTCCAGCTCGCCAGAAGCGTTCCGGCGCAGGCCAGCGCTGCGAGTTGAAGCCGTTCCTTTTTTGTTCTAGATCTCCGCATCGACTCTTTTTCCGGTGCACCGCTGTGATCAGCGGGGAATGTGGCTTCCATGCGCGAGTGCGATAACCCGAATCGGGGCATCCACAATGCCTGGTCACCCAAGCAAATTGAGTCCTGATGCCTCCCGCCAACGCCCTCGTCACGCGCATCGAGCCGCCGCACCGCGAGTTTCGTGAGCAGCCGAGCAACATCGATGCGGAGCAGGCCCTCCTCGGCGCGATCCTGGTCAACAACGACGCCTTCTACCGGGTGTCGGACTTCCTGACGCCGGAGCACTTCTTCAACCCCGGGCACCGCAAGATCTACGAGGTCGCCTCGACACTCATCAAGGCCGGCAAGGTCGCCACGCCGGTGACGCTGCGGACCCACATCACGGACGTGGATTTCAGCGGCCTGACCCCGCCTCAGTACCTCGCCCGGCTGGCGGCCGAAGCGACGACCATCATCAATGCGGAGGATTACGGCCGCACGATCTACGATCTCGCCACGCGCCGGAACCTCATCCGGATCGGCGAGGAGGTGGTGAACACTGCCTATGATGCCCCCGTCGAGCTCTCGCCGCGGGACCAGATCGAAGCGGCGGAGCGACATCTCTATGCGCTGGCGGAAACAGGACGGACCGAGGGCGGCTTCCAGCGCTTCTCTGATGCGCTGACTTCCGCGATCGACATGGCGGCCGCCGCCTTCAAGCGCGCGGGCCGCCTGTCCGGCATCTCGACCGGGCTTGCGGATCTCGACAAGCAGATGGGCGGTCTGCAGCCCTCCGACCTTATCGTCCTCGCCGGCCGGCCGGGCATGGGCAAGACCGCGCTTGCGACGAACATCGCTTTCAACGTGGCGAAGGCCTACCAGGGCGAGAAGCAGCCGGACGGCTCGATCAAGACCGTGAATGGCGGCATTGTCGGCTTCTTCTCGCTCGAAATGTCGGCCGAGCAGCTCGCCACGCGCGTGATCGCCGAGCAATCGGGCGTGCCGTCCTACAAGATCCGCCGCGGCGACATGCGCGAGGACGACTTCTACAAGATCACCGCCGCCGCCCGCGAGATGCAGACGACGCCGTTCTACATCGACCAGACGGGCGGCATCTCCATCGCCCAGCTCGTCGCACGGGCGCGGAGGCTGAAGCGCCAACGCGGCCTCGACCTCCTCGTCGTGGACTATATCCAGCTGCTCTCCGGCTCATCCAAGAAGGGCGACAACCGCGTTCAGGAGGTGACCGAGATCACCACGGGCCTGAAGGCGCTCGGGAAGGAGCTGAACGTGCCCGTGATCGCGCTTTCCCAGCTCTCGCGTCAGGTCGAGTCGCGCGACGACAAGCGACCGCAGCTCTCCGACCTTCGCGAATCGGGCTCGATCGAGCAGGACGCGGACGTGGTCATGTTCGTGTTCCGCGAGGAATATTATCTTGACAAGCGCGAGCCCAAGATGGGCACCGAAGAGCACATGAAGTGGCAGGCCACGATGGACGAGATCCACGGCAAGGCCGAGGTCATCATCGGCAAGCAGCGCCACGGCCCCACCGGCACGATCAAGCTGGCGTTCCAGGCGGATGTCACGCGCTTCACCGATCTCGCGCAGGAGGAGAGTCTCCCTGAGCAGTACTAGGGCAGCGGCCTTCGCCCCGGCGACCCTCACCATCGATCTCGGCGCGCTCGCCGCGAACTGGCAGTTCCTGCGCGACCGCGCCTCGCCAACGGAATGCGCAGCGGTCGTCAAGGCGGACGCCTATGGGATCGGCATCGAGCCTGCCGTCCGCGCGCTCTGGGGCGCCGGGTGCCGCACCTTCTTCGTCGCGCATCTCTCCGAGGCCGGGCGCGTCCGCACCGAGTTGCCCGACGCCACGATCTACGTCCTGAACGGGCTGCTGCCCGATGCCGCGCCGGCTTACCTCCCGGGAAAACTCCGTCCGGTTCTCGGCTCGGCCGAGGAGTTGCGGGACTGGGCGGCGTTCTGCGACTCCGTGGGCGCGCGCCTGCCGGCGGCGATCCATGTGGATACGGGGATGAACAGGCTGGGCCTTCCGCCGAGCGAGGCCATTGCGCTCCGCGGCGATCCTGTTCTCGCCCGTTTCGAGCCGGCCCTGTTGATGAGCCATCTGGTGGCCGCCGAGGTAGCGCAGGATCCGGTCAACGCCGCGCAGATCGCGGCCTTCGCGGCAATCCGCTCCGCACATCCAGGCATTCCCGGCTCGCTCGCCAACTGCTCGGGCCTCTTCCTGCCCGAGGCTCCGATGCATGACCTGGTGCGGCCCGGCTACGCCCTCTACGGCGGCAACCCGACCCCCGGCCGGCCCAATCCCATGCGTCCGGTGGTTCGGCTGGAGGCGCTCATCCTCCAGGTTCGTGAGATCGGCCCGGGAGATCGCGTCGGTTACAACGGGCGCTGGTCCGCCCCGGGCCGGCGGCGGGTCGCCACGCTTTCCGTGGGTTATGCAGACGGCTACCCACGCGTCGCCGGCGCGACGGATGCCGACGCCGAGGCAGGGCTGGACCGGGGCGCCGCTCTCGTCGGTGGTGTCCTGTGTCCCTGCGTCGGCCGCGTCTCGATGGACCTCATCGTGCTGGACGTGACGGAAGCCCCGACATCGGACGCCAAACGGGGTGGTACGGCCGTGCTCATCGGAGACGGCCTGGATTTGGACGAGGTGGGCCGCCGGGCGGGCACGATCGGGTACGAGATCCTGACGGGCCTGGGCCGGCGCTATGCGCGGCGCTACGTGGGCGCCTGATGGCCAAGCACCCCAACTTCATCTGCCAGAGCTGCGGCGCGGTCTACAATCGCTGGCGCGGCAAGTGCGAGGCCTGCGGGGGCTGGAACACCGTCGCCGAGGAGAGCGGGACGGCAGGTCCCCTTGCCGGCCCGGCGGCCACGAGGCCATCCCGCGCGAAGGGCCGCGTCTTCCCCCTGCAGGCCCTCACGGGCGAAAACCGCGATCCGCCGCGCACTCGCACGCTGAACGGCGAGTTCGATCGCGTGCTCGGCGGCGGCCTTGTGCCCGGCTCCGTGATCCTCATCGGCGGGGACCCGGGCATCGGTAAATCGACGTTGCTCATCCAGGTCGCGGCGACCCTCGCCCGCGGCGGGAACCGGGTCACCTACATCTCGGGCGAGGAAGCGGTGGCCCAGGTCAGAATGCGCGCCGAGCGCCTCGGGCTCTCGTCCGCTCCCGTCGAACTCGCGGCCGAGACGAATGTGGAGGACATCGTCGCCACCCTTTCCCAGGGCGCGGCTCCGCGTCTCGCGGTCATCGATTCGATCCAGACCATGTGGACGGAAACCGTTGAATCCGCCCCGGGCACGGTGAGCCAGGTGCGCGGCAGCGCGCAGGCGCTCATTCGCTTCGCCAAGACGCACGGGACGGCCCTCATCCTCGTGGGGCACGTCACAAAGGACGGGCAGATCGCGGGCCCCCGGGTCGTCGAGCACATGGTGGATTGCGTCGCCTCCTTCGAAGGCGATTCGGCGCACCATTTCCGCATCCTGCGCGCCGCCAAGAACCGCTTCGGCCCGACGGACGAGATCGGGGTCTTCGAAATGACGGACCGAGGCCTCGCCGAGGTCCCGAACCCGTCCGAGCTGTTCCTTGCCGGCCGCGACATGGCGACGCCCGGCGCCGCCGTCTTCGCCGGGATGGAAGGCACCCGCCCGCTTCTCGTCGAGGTGCAGGCGCTGGTTGCCCCGACGTCGCTCGGCACGCCGAGGCGCGCGGTCGTCGGGTGGGATCCCGCGCGCCTCTCCATGGTTCTGGCCGTGCTCGAGACGCATGCCGGCGTCAGGCTCGGCGGCCACGACGTCTATCTGAACGTCGCGGGCGGGCTTCGCATCTCGGAGCCGGCGGCCGACCTGGCCGCTGCGGCCGCGCTCGTGTCGTCCCTGACCGGCACGGCCCTGCCTGCCGAAAGCGTGTTCTTCGGCGAGATCGGATTATCCGGCTCGGTCCGGCCAGTCACGCAGAGCTCCGCCCGGATCAAGGAAGCGACGAAGCTGGGCTTCGCGGCCGCCTATTGCCCCAATCCTTCAGGCGAGCGGGAGGAGCGCAGCCCGGCCGCTATCGGTCTCGCGCATGTCGCGGACCTCGTCGCGCGGGTCGCCGGTTCGCGCCGCCGCGTTGCCGCTGCGGAGTAGTGCGGGAAGCCCACACCGTATGCGGGAAAACCGCGCGGCCCCTTGGATTTGGTGACGCTTCGAAGCGCAGCGGCTATAAGCGGAGCTTCGCACGTAGACGTCTTGTCGTCCCGCACCACCCTCGGACAGCCTCATGTCGGCCTCGCTGCCCATCTCGATCCTCGATCTCGTCGTCATCGGGGTCGTCATCATCTCGGCGCTGCTCGCGGCCGTCCGGGGCTTCACGCGCGAGGTTCTCGCGATCGTTGCCTGGGTCACGGCAGCCGCGGCGGCGTGGTTCCTTCACCCGCTGCTCCGCCCCAAGATCGCGGAGCACATCGCCAATCCAACCGTCGCCCTGGTGGCCGCCATCGGCATCATCTTCATCATCACGCTGCTGATTGTCTCGATCGTGACGGTGAAGGTTTCGGACTTCATCCTCGATTCGCGCATCGGCGCGCTCGATCGGACCCTCGGCTTCGTCTTCGGCGCCGCTCGTGGCCTGCTGATCTGCGTGGTCGGCTGGGTGTTTCTGGCGTGGCTTGTCCAGGGCAAGATGCCCGAATGGGCGAACACGGCGCGCTCGCGTCCGATGCTCGAGAACACCGGCAACAGCCTCATCGGGATGCTGCCCGATCCCGACGGCTTGATGGCGCAGCTTCGCAAGCGCCGCGAGGATGGCACCGGCGCTCCGGCCGACGACTCGGCTCCCGCTCCCAGCCGCGGCTGATCGGGCGTCTGCCCCGGCGGTCCTCGACGGAGTTCAGCGCGGGAAACGCGCTGAATCAGGTTCCATCGCGCTGGCGTAATGGCGCGGATGGCACTACATGACCGCTTTACCGCTGCGAGAGGACAGGACCTTGCCCCCAGCGTCGCCCGCCGAGCAAAGCGACATCGGCGAATTCGATTTGGAAGCCGACAGGTTGCACGAGGAGTGCGGCGTGTTCGGCATCTTCGGCCATCCAGACGCGGCGGCAATTACCGCGCTGGGGCTGCACGCACTTCAGCACCGTGGCCAGGAGGCGGCCGGTATCGTCTCGTATGACGGCCGGGTCTTCCATCTCGAACGCAAGCTCGGCCTGGTCGGCGACAATTTCTCCGACCGCAGCACGATCGAGCGGCTTCGCGGACATGGCGCGATCGGCCACGTGCGATACGCGACGACCGGCGAGACGGTGCTGCGGAACGTTCAGCCGCTCTTCGCCGAAGTCGAGGGCGGCGGCTTCGCGGTCGCCCATAATGGCAATCTCACCAATGGGATCTCGCTGCGGCGACAGCTCATCAGGGACGGCGCGATTTGCCAGTCGACCACCGATACTGAGGTCGTCCTCCATCTGGTGGCGCGAAGCCGCAAGCCCTTCATCGTCGACCGCTTCGTGGATGCCCTCCGGGAGATCGAGGGCGCCTATTCCTTCGTCGCGCTTTCCAACACCAAGCTCATCGGTGCACGCGATCCGCTCGGGATCCGGCCGCTCGTGCTCGGCGAACTGGACGGCCGCTACATCCTGGCATCCGAAACCTGTGCGCTCGACATGATCGGCGCGCGCTTCGTTCGCGACGTCGAGAACGGCGAGGTCGTCGTGATCTCCGAGGACGGCGTACAGTCGCTTCGGCCCTGGCCGAAGGAGCCCGCCCGGCCGGACATCTTCGAATACATCTACTTCGCCCGGCCGGATTCGGTCGTGAACGGGCTACCCGTCTACACGGTCCGCAAGGAGCTAGGCGCGGAGCTCGCGCGGGAGGCCCCCGCCGACGCGGACGTCGTGATCCCGGTGCCGGATTCCGGCGTCCCGGCGGCGATCGGCTTCTCGCAGACGAGCGGCATCCCCTACGAGCTGGGCATCATCCGCAATCACTATGTCGGGCGCACCTTCATCGAGCCGACGCAATCCGTGCGTGAACTCGGTGTCAGGATGAAGCACTCCGCCAACCGGGCGGTGGTCGAGGGCAAGTCCATCGTGCTCGTGGACGACAGCCTCGTGCGCGGCACGACCTCGGTGAAGATCGTCCGGATGATGCGCGACGCCGGCGCGAAGGAGGTGCATTTCCGAATTTCCAGCCCGCCGATCACGCATCCCGACTTCTACGGCATCGACACGCCGGAGAAGGACAAGCTGCTCGCGGCCACGATGGATCTGGAGGAGATGTGCCGCTACATCGGAGCGGACAGCCTGGCCTTTCTCTCCGTCGGCGGCGTCTACCGGGCGATGGGCCATGAGCGCCGCGACCCGATCCGGCCGCAGTTCACGGACCATTGTTTCACCGGCGATTACCCGACGCCGCTTACGGACCTCGCGGTTGCGAGCCCGAGGAAGCTGGCGATTCTCGCCGAAGCCGACTGAACGCAGGTCGAGACATGGCAGACAAGCTTCTCGCCGGCCGCCTTGCCGTGGTGACCGGCGCCTCGCGCGGCATCGGCCGGGCGACGGCTCTGGCCCTGGCGGAAGCCGGCGCGCATGTGATCGCGCTCGCCCGGACGCAGGGGGCGCTGGAGGAACTGGACGACGAGATCCAGGCGAAGGGCGGCACCGCCACCCTCGTTCCCGTAGACCTCATGGACTTCGCGGCGCTCGACCGGCTCGGCGCTGGCATCAACGAGCGCTGGGGCAAGCTCGACATCCTCTTCGGCAATGCCGGCATCCTGGGCGGGCTCGCTCCCCTGGGACATTACGACCCGAAGACCTGGGACGGGACGATGGCCGTCAACGTCACGGCGAATTGGCGCCTCATCCGCTCGCTCGATCCGCTGCTGCAGAAGTCGGATGCGGGGCGGGCGATCTTCGTGTCGTCCGGCGCCGCGCATAAATGCACCGCCTACTGGGGCGTCTACTCGGTCTCCAAGGCGGCCCTCGAGGCTCTGGCCCGAACCTACGCGGCCGAGACGGCGACGACGCCCGTGAAGGTCATGCTGGTCAATCCGGGCCCGCTCCGCACCCGCATGCGGGCAGCCGCGATGCCGGGCGAGGATCCGGAAACCCTGCGTACGCCGGAGGATCTCGCGCCACACATCCTCCGCCTCGCCTCCCCGAGCTGGACCGAAAGCGGGAAGATCTACGACTTCCCTCAGGACCGGTTGCTCACGCCGCAGATGCCGGCCTGAGCGCGCCTCCGACCTAGTCCCAGACCTTCTTCTTGCCCTCGAACGGGTTCTTGCCCGAGCGGAGGGACAGCCGGATCGGCACGCCCGGCAGGTCGAAGGTCTGCCGCAATCCGTTCACCAGGTAGCGCGTGTAGGCCTTCGGCAGCGCGTCCAGCTGGTTGCCGAAAAGCGCGAAGTGGGGCGGGCGCGCCTTTACCTGCGTCATATAGCGAATCTTGATCCGCCGGCCGGACACGGCCGGAGGCGGGTGGGCCGACAATGCTTCGGCCAGCCAGTCGTTCAGCCGCGCGGTCGAGACGCGGCGGCTCCAGACCTCGGACGCCTGGACGACCGCCGCCATGAGGCGGTCGAGGCCCTCTCCGGCCAGGCCGGAGAGCGGAATGACGGGCGCCCCCCGGACCTGCGGCAGCAGCCGCTCGGCATCCTCCCGAAGTTCCTTGAGGAGCCCCGGCCGGTCCGCGACCAGATCCCACTTGTTCAGGCCGATGACCAGGGCACGACCCTCGCTCTCGATCAGGTCCACGATCGAGAGATCCTGCTTCTCGAACGGTATCGTCGAATCGAGCAGCACGACGACGACTTCGGCGAACCGGATCGCCCGCAGCGCGTCGGCGACGGAGAGCTTCTCCAGCTTGTCCTCGACGCGCGCCCGCTTCCGCAATCCGGCCGTGTCGAAGAGGCGGATCGCCTTGTCGCGCCATTGCCAGTCGACGGAGATGGTGTCTCGGGTGATGCCCGCTTCCGGGCCGGTGAGCAGGCGATCGGCGCCGATCATCCGGTTCACCAGCGTCGACTTGCCGGCATTCGGTCGCCCGACGATAGCCACGCGCAACGGCTTGCCGGTGGAGTCCTCGTCGTCGTCCTCCGACCCTTCGAGGTAGGGCTCGATCGCCTCCAGGAGGCCGCCCATGCCTTCGCCATGCTCCGCGGAGAGCGGGACCGGGTCGCCGAGGCCGAGGGAGAAGGCATCGTAGGCGCCAGCTATCCCGCCGCGGCCCTCGGCCTTGTTGGCCAGGAGCACGACCGGCTTGCCGGAGCGCCGGACGAGTTCGGCGAAGGTCTGGTCTGCGGGAAGGATGCCAGCCCGCGCATCCACCAGGAAGAGCACGAGATCCGCCTCGTCGATGGCGGCTTCCGTCTGTTGGCGCATGCGGTCGGAAAGCGAGCCGGGCTCAGCCTCTTCCAGCCCCGCCGTGTCGATGACCCGGAAATCAAGATGCCCGAGTTCGGCCTCGCCTTCGCGGCGGTCGCGGGTCACGCCCGGCCGGTCGTCCACCAGCGCGAGCTTCTGCCCGACGAGCCTATTGAAAAGCGTCGACTTGCCGACATTAGGCCGGCCGATGATCGCGACCGTCCGCATCGGCCCCTCTCTACTGAACTGTCTGAACTGGGCCGCCAGCGGCGAGCGCCGTGTAGATCTCGAGCCGCGACCGCAGCCCAGGCGGCGTGTCCCGGTCGGTTGCGATCTGGTCGAACCAGCGGCTCGCCACATCCATGTTGCCGGCCTGAAGGGCGGTCAAGCCAAGCAGCTCCCGGGCAGTGTGTCGCCAGGCGTTCGTCGGCGTCGCAAGCCGCTCGAGCTCTGCCGTGGCGCCCTGCGCCTCGGCCCCGCCAAGCCGCAGCATCGCCGCCCGTAGACGCGCGAGATCGCGAAGCGAAGTCTCCACCGAGGTGTCATTCGCGACGGCGTCGAAGGCCTTTGCGCCCGCCTCCGGACTTCCTTTTCCGGCTTCGGCGGCAGCGCGCAGACGAGCGAGCGGCCCGTAACCGCCGCCTCCTTGAGCAGCAAGTGCATCGAACGCCTTCTGCGCCTCGTCGGCCTTGCCGTCGCGCGCGAGCAACGCAGCGGCGTCATACTGGGCGGACGCGGCCTCCGAGCGCTGCAGCTCGACATGCTGCCAGTAGCGCCAGCCCGCTACGCCGGCCACGAGCAGGAAAGCGACCCCGACGATCAGAGCGCTGTAGCGTTTCCAGATCTCTGCAATGCGCTGGCGACGATACTCCTCGTCGACCTCGCGGATGAACTCGTCCATGTCCGTCTCGGCGGCGGGCCGTCATGCCCAGAGCCGCGCTCGCTAACATACAGGTTCCGCGAAGGCGAGGCGCACCACCGCCATGCGGCATCGTCGGCTGCCAAGAAAAAGAAACCCCGCCGGACGGAGCCGGCAGGGTTTGAGCGACGGTTGGACCACGAGGACCGTCGTGCGGGAAGCGTAACCGCGAATCCGCGGGAAGGTTCCTGCTATTTACACGTGTATGAGGCGTAAGCTGCAGGTGTGGCGATCAGGCACCAGGCCAGACTGGGACCCCGATCAGCCAAGGGTGCAGCCAACGCGCGAAGACGAACCACGCCACGGCGCCCACCGCCACCGCAATCACGTCGTTGCGCCAGCCGGCCTGCTCGACCGCGGGGCCGGCGTGGTCGCGGACCTCGTCGCGGCGTCGCTTCAGGCTGATCCGGGCGATGACGGCCCAGGCAAGTATTCCGCCGAACAGGAGCATGGAGCCCAGATCGCCGTTCGAGATGAGGTGCGCGAAAGCCCAGATCTTCACGCCCGCAAGCATCGGATGCTTCAGCGTCCGCTTGATTCGCCCAGGAAGGTACGCGGCCGCGACGCAGATGAAGGCGAGCAGATTCAGCGTCAGCGCGAGGTGCCGCGTCCACACCGGCGGGTACCAGACGTTGATCCACTCCCCCGCCCGGTACTGGCCGAAGCCATAGGCGATCAGGACGATACCGGCCACGGACAGGAGCGAGTAGAGCCCCTTGTAAGGCCCCTCCCCCAAC
>JAFAEL010000268.1 GCA_023423995.1 Pseudomonadota bacterium
CATGGGGAGAGAGTATTCGGGCGTGCCGTGTAAGCAGTGCGCTGGCACACGGCCGGGTGTTGCTTGCCGAAGCTTTTCCGCCCAAGCCCCGGGCAGTGCCGCTTATGACCGCCTTTGGAAGCACGGCCCGGCCCGGGCGCGGGAACGTAGCGCAGTTTAGAGTCTTTATGAGCTGTGGCGGTCGCAGGGCCGCTTCTCCCGACGTCGCCGCGTGCCGCACACAGGAGCTCAGCTTTGGCAACGACAGAGGACGGCTCGCCCGGCAGGGCGGGCATCCCGATCAGCCTCACCGTCAATGGTGAGACGCACCAGCTGTCCATTCCGGCAACCACGATGCTCCTGGATCTCCTGCGGGAGCGCCTTCACCTCACGGGAACCAAGAAGGGCTGCGACCACGGCCAGTGCGGCGCCTGCACGGTCATCCTCGACGGGCGGCGCGTGAATTCCTGCATGGTGCTCGCCGCCATGAAGGACGGCTCGAGCGTCACGACCATCGAGGGCCTCGCCAAGGACGGGCGCCTCCACCCGATGCAGGAGGCCTTCGTCGAGCATGATGCCTTCCAGTGCGGCTACTGCACGCCCGGCCAGATCATGTCGGCGGTCGCGCTTCTCGAAGAGGGCAGGGCGAAATCCAAGGAAGAGATCCGCGAATACATGAGCGGCAACATCTGCCGCTGCGGCGCCTACGTGAACATCGTGGCCGCGATCGAGCAGGTGCTGGCGTCCGGCGGACGGAGCGCGGCATGAACGATTTCGGCTATCTCCGCCCGGAGACCCTCGACCAGGCCGTCATGGCGATCGCGGCGGATCCGGCCGCGAAGTTCATCGCGGGCGGCACGAACCTCATCGACCTGATGAAATACAATGTCGAGCGCCCGGAGCGGGTGATCGACATCACGCGGCTTCCCCTGCGCGAGATCACGGAAACGGAGAGCGGCGGATTGCTGATCGGGGCGCTCGTGCCGAACAGCGATCTCGCCTACGACGAGCGCATCCAGAGCCGCTACCCCCTGCTCGCCAGCGCCATCCTGGCCGGGGCGTCGCCGCAGCTGCGGAATTTCCGCGACGACCGGGGGAAACCTGCTCCAGCGGACGCGCTGCTACTACTTCTACGACCCCGGCACGCCCTGCAACAAGCGCGAGCCCGGGACGGGATGCCCGGCGATCGAGGGGCACAACCGCATCCACGCGATCCTCGGGACGAGCGAGCACTGCATCGCCACCCATCCGTCCGACATGTGCGTCGGCCTCGCGGCCCTCGAAGCCACCATCCACGTCCAGGGGCAGAACGGCCGGCGTGCGATCCCGATCGCCGAGTTCCACCGCCTGCCCGGCGATCAGCCGCAGATCGACACCACCCTTCGCCATGACGAGATCATCACGGCGGTCGAACTTCCCCCGCCATCGGGGTTCGGCTCGCACTACACCTACCTGAAGCTACGCGACCGGCTCTCCTATGCCTTCGCGCTGGTCTCGGTCGCCGCGGCGCTCGAGATCGAGGGCGGGAAAGTCGCCAAGGCGCGCCTCGCCCTCGGAGGGGTGGCGCACAAGCCGTGGCGCGACACCGCAGCGGAGGCGCTGCTCGTCGGCAACGCGCCGGACCGGGACAGCTTCGCGGCCGCGGCCGACCAGATCCTGAAGGACGCGACGGGCTATACGCACAACGCCTTCAAGATCGAACTCGCGCGGCGCGCGATCCTGCGCGCGCTTTCGCAAGCCGCGTCCGGCACGCCGCAATCCCAGACCGACAAGCGCATCCGATAGGCCGAGCCATGCCGAGCACCGAAACCCATGTCGGTCGCGCGACGAGCCGCGTCGACGGTCCCGCCAAGGTCACCGGCGCAGCCAGGTACAGCGCCGAATACCCCGCCCCGGACCTCGCCTACGGCATCGTCGTGTCGAGCACGATCGCCCGCGGGAAGATCACGTCCATCGATACCTCGGCGGCGCTGGCCGTGCCGGGCGTGCTCCAGGTCTTCACGCACGAGAACCGGCGGCGGACCGCCTGGCTCGACTACAACTACCAGGACGAGGTGGCGCCGCCCGGCTCGCCGTTCCGGCCGCTGCACGGGCCCGAGATCGTCTATAGCGGCCAGCCGGTCGCGCTGGTGGTCGCCGAGACCTTCGAGGCCGCCGGCCACGCCGCCTCGCTCGTGAAGGTCGAGTACGAGGCCGCGGAGCACGTGACGGACCTCGAGGTGAAGCGCCACGAGGCCTATGTGCCGAAGAAGAAGCGCTCCGGCGTGAAGCCGCCGCCATCGCCGCGTGGCGATGCCGCCTCGGCCTTCGGGGCGGCGGCGATCCACGTCGACGAGGAATACACCCACGCCATCGAGCATCATAACCCGATGGAGCCGCACGCCTCGACCGTGGTCTGGGAGGGCGGCGGCAAGCTCACGGTCTACGACAAGGTCCAGGGGCCGCAGAACAGCCAGAAATACATCACGAGCGTGTTCGGCCTCGGCGCGGACGACGTGAAGGTCGTCAACGCCTATGTCGGCGGCGCCTTCGGAGCCGGGCTTCGGCCGCAATACCAGCTGTTCCTGGCCGTGATGGCGGCGCTGGAGCTCGAGCGCTCGGTCCGGGTGGTGCTCACCCGCGACCAGATGTTCACCTTCACACACCGCCCGCACGCCCTGCAGACGGTCCGGCTCGGCGCCGACGAGCAGGGCAAGCTCATGTCCGTCCGGCACGACGTCGTGCAGTCGACATCGCATTTCGAGGACTACCAGGAGAACATCGTCAACTGGTCGGGCCTGATGTACCACTGCGACAATGTCGAGCTGACGCACAAGCTTGCGCAGATCGACACCTATACGCCCGGAGACATGCGGGCGCCCGGCGCGACGACCGGCGTCTTCGCGCTCGAGATCGCGATGGACGAGCTCGCCGAGCGGGCCGGGATCGACCCGATCGAGCTGCGGCTCCGCAACTACGCGGAGAAGGACCAGGACGAGAACAAGAACTTCACGTCCAAGGAGCTGCGCGAGTGCTACCGCCAGGGCGCCGAGCGCTTCGGCTGGGCCAGGCGCAGCGCGGCGCCGCGATCCATGAAGGACGGCCGCGAACTCGTCGGCTGGGGCATGGCGACCGGCTGCTGGGAGGCGTATTTCCAGAAGACCACGGCGCGGGCCACCCTGCAGGCCGACGGCCGTCTAGAGGTCGCGACCGCGACGAGCGACATCGGCACCGGCACCTACACGATCCTGGCCCAGCTCGGCGCGGACGCGCTGGGCGTCCCGCTGGAGAAGGTCGACGTCCGGATCGGCGACTCGACGCTGCCCTATTCGCCGGTCCAGGGCGGTTCATGGACGGCAGCCTCCGCCGGCACGGCGGTGCAGCTCGCCTGCAAGGCGGTCGGCGAGAAGCTCCTCGGCTTCGCCCGCGCGATGGACAACTCGCCGCTCGCCAACGCCTCGCCGGAGCACGTGACGTTCAGGGACGGGCGGATCGAGCTGCAATCCGATCCCGCGCGCTTCGTCACCTTCGCCGATGCCATGCGGGCAGGCGGAGTCGAGAGGGTCGAGGCCGAGGAGACCGCCTCGCCCGATCTCCTCACCAGTATGCGTTATTCGATGTACACGCACTCGGCGGTCTTCGCCGAGGTGAAGGTCGACGAGGAACTCGGCATCATCCGCATCACCCGGATCGTGAATGCGGTCGCGGCCGGCAAGATCCTCAACCCGAAGACCGCGCGAAGCCAGATCCTCGGCGGGATCGTCATGGGAATGGGCATGGCGGTCGCCGAGGAATCCATGCTGGACCACAATCTCGGGCGGTTCATGAACCACAACCTGGCCGAGTACCACGTGCCCGTGAATGCCGACATCCACGACATCGACGTGATCTTCGTCGACGAGCACGACGACAAGGCGAGCCCGATCGGCGTGAAGGGCCTCGGCGAGATCGGCATCGTCGGGACGGCCGCCGCCATCGCGAACGCGATCTACCACGCGACCGGCAAGCGCATCCGCGAGCTTCCGATCACGCCGGACAAGCTGCTGTAAGCCCGACCCTCAAGCTTGGCCGTGGAACGCGGGCCCGCGCCGCTCGTTTCCACACGGGGCGAACGAGGCATCCGTGATGGGCGACCAGAACTCCGCGTCATCGAAGGACTGGCGCAAGCAGCTTACACCGGAGGAGGAGGCTGCCATCCGGCAGTCGGGGCAGTCCCTATCCGACCTTGCCGCCGCCTCCGCGCCCGGAGACCGCAAGCCGGGCGAGGATCTTCGCGAGCGGCAGGAGAAGCTCGTGGACGAGGCCGTCGAGGAAACCTTTCCGGCGAGCGATCCGATCGCACCGAAGCGCATCACGAAATAGGGCTGAAACCCATCTCTCTTCAGCTTTGCCGAGGCTGAGTCGCAGCGGCCGGGCCCGGCCTGATGCTGCGGCCAAAAGCGTGGAGGGAAGGGATGATCACGGTCTATGGCGCGCCGCCGACGCGCGCGCTCCGCGTCGTGTGGATGCTGGAGGAGATGGGGCTGCCCTACGACCTCCGCCCGATCGACTTTTCCAGGCGACTCCAGGATGCCGAGTTCATGGCGGCGAGCCCCACCGGCGCCCTGCCGGCCATCTGCGACGGCGATGCGCGGCTGATGGAATCCTGCGCGATCCTCGACTATCTCGGCGCGAAATACGGCCCGACGCCGCTCGCGCCCCGCTTCGGCGACCCGAACTACCCGGCCTACATCTCCTTCCTGCATTTCGGCGAGGCCTCGCTCGCCGCGCCCCTGAACGTCACCGTCGGGTCGCGCTTCTTCGGACCGGAGGAGGAGAGGGACAATTTCGGTGCGCGGCTCGCGGTGGACATGGCGGTCGCCAAGTCCGCCGCGCTTCTCGGGTCGCTCGGCCGCGGGCCCTTCCTCGCCGGCGACTTCACGGCCGCGGACATCTCCTGCGGCTGGGCGCTCGGCCTCGGCCATTGGCTCGGCTTCCACGACCGCCTCGCCGCGCCGCTCCAGGATTACGTGGCGCGGCTGGCGGAGCGCCCCGCCTACCGGCGGGCGATGAGCAGGGCCCAGCCGATCGAGTGACCGGCCCGCGACGCGGCCTGCCTCAGCGGCGCTCGTAGAGGAGGCGGGCCCGGATCGTGCCCTCGATGGCCCGCATCTCGGCCAGGATCTCGGTCGCCTGCGCGTAGTCCGTGTCGTCGGTCTCGACGACGACGTAACCGACCTCGCCATCCGTCTGGTAGTACTGCGCGGCGATGTTGATGCCGCGCTTCGCGAAGACGTCGTTCAGCCGTCCGAGCATGCCGGGCAGGTTGCGCTGCACCTGCATGAACCGCGTGCCGATCGGCCGCGGCGGCAGCTGCACCTGCGGGAAGTTCACGGCCCCGATCGTCGAGCCGATATCGGAATAGTCGACGAGCTTGCGCGCCACCTCGGAGCCGATCCGCTCCTGCGCCTCCTCGGTCGAGCCGCCGATATGCGGGGTGAGGATGACGTTCTCGAGGCCCTGGAGCGGGGTCACGAACGGGTCGTTGTTGGAGGCCGGCTCGACCGGGAAGACGTCGATCGCGGCGCCGCGGAGATGCCCGTCCTTCAGGGCGGCCGCGAGTGCGTCGAGATCGACGACCGTGCCGCGGGAATTGTTGATGAGGTAGGCGCCCTTCTTCATGGCGCGGATCTCGGCCGCGCCGATCATGCCGTGCGTGCCGGGTGTCTCGGGCACGTGCAGCGAGACGACGTCGCTCGCCGCGAGGAGCTCCTCGAGGCTCCCGACGGGCTCGGTGTTGCCGTGCCGGAGCTTGTCGGTCGTATCGAAATAGATGACCCGCATCCCCATCCCCTCGGCGAGGTTGGAGAGCTGCGAGCCGATATTGCCGTAGCCGACGATGCCGAGCGTCTTGCCCCGCACCTCGACGGAATTCGTGGCCGACTTGTCCCAGCGGCCCTCATGGGCGGCGCGCGAGCGCGGGGCGATGCGGCGGAACAGCATGACGATCTCGCCGATCACGAGCTCGGCGACGCTGCGCGTGTTGGAGAAGGGCGCGTTGAAGACCGGAATGCCGCGCCGCGTCGCGGCGGGAAGGTCGACCTGGTTGGTGCCGACCGAGAAGCAGCCGACCGCGATCAGGCGCGGGGCGGCGGCGAAGATCTCCTCCGTCAGCTGCGTCCGCGAGCGGATGCCCAGGATATGGACCCGCGCGAGCTGCTCCTTGAGCGCGGCCGGATCGAGCGCCCGGCTCGTCCGGACCACGTTCGTGTAGCCGGCGGCCTGCATCGTATCGAGCGCGGAATCGTTCACGCCCTCCAGCAGGAGCACGTGGATTCGGTCCTTCGGCAGGGACAGGCGTTCGGTGGTCATGCGATGGGCTCTGGAAGGGGTCGCGGCTTAGACCCTGGGAGAACGTCCGTCCAGCCTTGCCGATGCAGGACAGCCCGCCATCCGGCTCCGTTGTCGCGACCCGCACGTTCCGCAGAAAACGGAATGCGCCGGCGCCGGTCCCATGCTGAAGCGAGACGGGCGCCTCTCGCCTCGGGTTCTCCTCGCGTGCCAAGCCAAACCTCATTGAAGCTTTCGCCTGCGTTCCGGCGCCTGGCCTGGTCGAACCTCGCCGCCCAGTCGGCCGAGCAGATCGCGCTCGCGGCATCCCCGATCATCGCCGTCCTGGCCTTCGGGGCGGACGAGGGCAGGGCGGGCCTGCTGCAGGTCGCGCAGACGCTGCCCTTCGTTCTCTTCGCGATCCCGATCGGGCTGCTGGCCGACCGGATGTCGCGCCCCTGGCTGATGGCCGGTTCGGAGGCGCTCAGGGTCGTGTCGCTGCTCTGCATCGTCGCGCTCCTCGCGGGAGGATGGCTGAACCTGCCGCTGCTTGCGGTGCTCGGCTTCATCGGCGCCTGCGGGACGGTCGGGTACACGGTGGCGGCTCCGGCCGTCGTGCCCGCCCTCGTCCGCACGGAACAGCTTCCGCTGGCAAACAGCCGCATCGAGCTCGCCCGCACCGTCGCCTTCACGGCGGGCCCGGCGATCGGGGGCGCGCTCGTCGGCTGGGCCGGCGCCTCGCCGGCCTTCATCTGCGCCGCCGCGCTCTCCGTCGCGGCCGTGATGCTGCTCGTCGGGATAAGCGAACCGGTGCGCCCGCCGGCCCCGCAGCGCCATCCGCTGCGGGATGTCGCCGAGGGCGCGAGATTCGTCTTCGCGCATCCGCTGCTTCGCCCGATCTTCGTCACGCAGATCGTCTTCAACATCGCCTTCTTCACGGTGCTCGCGGTCTTCGTGCCCTACGCCGTCCGGCACCTCGGCCTGTCGGCGACCGGAGTGGGGTTCACGCTCGCGGCCTATGGCTTCGGGATGATCGCCGGCGCGCTGCTCTCGGCCCGCCTCGTGCACGGTATCCGGTTCGGAACGGTGCTCGGCCTCGGCCCCGTGACGGGCTTCGTGGCGTCGGCCGTGCTCGCCTCGACGATCTGGCTGCCGTCGCCGCTGGTTGCGGGGCTCGGCTGGTTCCTGCTCGGGATCGGCCCGATCCAGTGGACGATCTCGACGACGACGCTTCGGCAGCTCGTCACGCCGGCCGGGCTGCTCGGCCGGGTCTCGGCGATCAACATCACGAGCTACGGCGCGCGGCCCCTCGGGGCGGCGATCGGCACGGGCGTCGGCGCGATGGCCGGCGCAGAGGCGAGCCTCCTCGTCGCGGCCGGCCTCTTCCTCGCCCAGATGGTCATGGTGCTCGTGTCCCCGCTCGTTCGCCTGGACGAGCGGCCCGCGATGGCGGCCTAGCGTCAGTCCTGCAGCTGGGCCACGGCCGCCTTCTGCGCCTCTCCGATATGGCGCATGGAGGCCTGGAAGGCGGCCTCGGGGTCGCGATTCTGGATCGCCTTGAGGACCACGCGGATTTCCTTGATGCTGCCCGGGAGCCGCTTCGGGCTCGACAGCGACACGCGCCGCAGTTGCGTGATGCGCGCGTTCATCGTCCGCAGCATGGAGGGAATGATGACGTTCTGCGAGCCCTCGAGCAGGACGTCGTAGAAGGCCCTCTTGGCGATCAGGATCTGCTCGACGTCCTGGGTGGCATAGGCGGCCTCGAGCCTGTCCACGGTGTCCGACAGCTCGGCGATCTGCTCGGGCGAAGCCTTCTCGGCGAAGAGTTTCGCGGCCAGCGCCTCCAGCACGCCGCGCACCTCGTAGATGCTGGCGGCATCCTGCGCCGTGAGCGTGGTGACGAGAGGCCCCCGGAACGGGATCGTGCTGATGAGGCCTTCGCTCTCCAGCTCCCGCAGCGCCTCGCGGACGGAGGGCCGGCTCACCCCGAGAAGGTCGCAGAGATCCTTCTCGACAAGCCTCTGGCCCGGAGCGAAGCGCCCGCTCGTGATGGCGGTTCTCAAGGTCTCGACGACCTGGCTGCGGATCGGCGCCGCGACGGGCGCGATCCGCATGGACTTGTCGGTATTCTTCATCGGCGGCTCAGGCTGAGGATCCCGGGGAGTGGATTCCGGGCGCCGGTTTCCACTCTCGGATGAGTCGAGAGCCCTGTGCACGGGAGGCGCGCGTCTGTCCACAGCCCGTTCCTCCTTGTCGCGGCCTGGGCGGCCCGCCGCCCGGCCCTACCTCAAGCCCACGGCCATCCGAGCGGGGCCGCCATCGCCGCGGGCCTCACCCGCTACTTCCCCGCATCGACCTCGGCGAAGACTTCCTGCGCGAGGCGCGTGCTCTCCATCATGGCCGGCACGCCGCAATAGATGCCGACCTGCATGATGATCTCGCGGATCTCGTCGCGGCTGACGCCGTTCCGCAGCGCGCCGCGGCAATGGAGCTTGAACTCGTGCCCGCGTCCGAGGGCGGACAGCATGCAGAGGTTCAGCATCGAGCGCGTCTTCCGGTCCAGCCCGTCGCGGCCCCACACGAAGCCCCAGCAATACTCGGTGACGAGCTGCTGGATCGGGGCGGAGAATTCGTCGGCCTTGGCGAGCATGCGCTCGAGGTGGTCAGCCCCGGCGACCTCGCCGCGGATCTGCTTGCCTTGCTTGAAGAGGTCGCTCTGGAACTCGGGCCGCTCAGCCATCTCACTCACCCTGCACGTTGGTCAGATGGTTTGACAGCGAGACATCTTGTCTGTCAACCTGACAATGCAGGGAGGACGTGGGAACACCTGCGAAGGGTCAGAAAACGGATAAGGCGATGAGGGAGGACACTCGTCCGCTTGCCGGCCGGCGCGCGCTCGTCACCGGCTCCACCGGCGGGCTGGGGCTCGCCATCGCGAGCGGGCTGGCCAGCCAGGGCTGCGACATCGTCCTGAACGGGCTCGCATCCCCCGGGGAGGGTGAAGCAGCACGACGCGAGGTCGAGGCCGCCCACGGGGTGCAGGTTCTGTTCCACGGCGCCGACCTGTCCCGTCCGGCGGAAATCGAGGACCTCGTCCGCACGGCGACGGAGCGCCTGGGCGGGCTCGACATCGTGGTCAACAACGCCGTCGTCCGGCAATTCGGCCCGATCGAGCAGATGTCCGTGGCGGGCTGGGACCAGTCGCTCGCGGTCAATCTCTCGGGCGCCTTCCACACGATACGTCTTACGCTGCCCGGGATGCGGGAGCGGGGCTTCGGCCGGATCGTGAATGTCTCCTCCATCTACGGGCTCATCGGCGCCGCGAACCGCGCGGACTACGTCACCACCAAGACGGCCCTCATCGGGCTCACGCGCGCCGTCGCGCTGGAGACCGCGGAGCTGGACATCACCTGCAACGCGATCTGCCCCGGCACGGTGCCGACGCCGGCCATCACCGACCGCATCCGCGGGATCGCCGCATCGACGGGCATATCCGAGCGGCAGGCCACGGCGGATTACCTCTCCACGCGCCAGCCGTCCCGGCGCTTCGTGGAGGGCTCCGGCGTAGCCTCGCTCGTCTGCTTCCTGTGCGGGGAGGGCGGTCGGGACATCACTGGCGCGGCGCTGCCGATGGACGGAGGCTGGTCCATCGCATGATTCAGGATTGTCAGACTATCTGGCGATAATGTAATTCGATCGCTACGGTCCGGGCGAATGTGTCCCAAGAGGCTGTTCAAGGCCCGAGCGAGGGTTGGGAGGACAGGATGGCAGGTGAGGTGATCGGCTTCGTGGGTGTCGGCCGCATGGGCGGACCGATGGCGGGCCGACTGATCGATGCCGGGCACAAGCTCGTCGTCTTCGACACGCAGAGTGCGGCCACGAAGCCGCTGGTCGACCGCGGCGCGGAACTCGGCGCCTCGCCGGCAGACGTGGCCTCGCGCGCCGACATCGTCCTCGTCAGCCTGCCGACGCCGGACATCGTGAGGAGCGTGGTGCTCGGCGAGAACGGGGTGATCCAGGGCTCCCGCGCCAAGGTCGTGATCGACCTCTCGACCACGGGCCCGAGCACCGCCGCGCAGGTCGCGGGCGAGCTGGCCAAGAAGGGGATCGACTGGGTCGATTGCCCGGTCAGCGGCGGCATCGCGGGCGCCACGAACGGCACCCTCGCGGTGATCGTCTCGGGCAAGAAGCCCGTCTACGAGCGTGTCGAGCCGATCCTCAAGGTCTTCGGCAAGCTCTTCTTCACGGGCGAGAAGCCCGGCCTCGCCCAATCGGCGAAGCTCGCCAACAACCTGCTCGCGGCGGCCGCCCTCGCCATCACGTCCGAGGGGATGGCGATGGCCGTGAAATCCGGCGTCGACGCCAAGACGATGATCGACATCATCAACGTCTCGAGCGGCCGCAACAGCGCGAGCCAGGACAAGTTCCCGAAGGCCGTCCTCACCCGCACCTTCGATTTCGGCTTCGAGACCGGGCTTTCCTACAAGGATGTCCGGCTCTGCGTGGACGAGGCGGAGGCGATGGGCGTGCCGATGGTGGTCGGCGCGGCCGTCCGGCAGATGCTCGCCGTCACCCAGGCGAAGTTCGGCGCGAAATCCGATTTCACCTCGATCGCCAAGGTGCTCGAGGAATGGGCCGGCGTCGAGATCGGGCCGGCGAAGTCATGAGCGGAAAGGTGCCTCTCCCCCCCGCTCATCCCGGCGAAAGCCGGGATCCAGCCACCTCCGTGTCCTCGACCCCGGCCTTCGCCGGGGTGAGCGGCGGCAGATCGGTCGACCTGCCATGAGCGCCCAGCTCATCGAGAACGTGCTCCAGGCCCTCGTCGCCGGCCTCCTGGTCGGCGCGATCTACGGCCTCATGTGCGTCGGCCTCGCCCTGATCTTCGGGATCATGCGGGTCATCAACTTCGCCCAGGGCGACTTCATGATGGTCGGCATGTATGCCGCCTTCTACCTGGTGCTGGGCCTCGGCACGCTGCTCGGGTTCACCGGGGGCATCACGCCCTATGTCGGCATCCTTCTCACCGGCCCCCTTCTGTTCGTCGTGGGCTATGCGATCCACGGCGCCCTGATCTCGCAGGTCTCCGGGTCGCGCTCGGCGCGCCTCGAAGGGGACGGGCACTACGCGCAGCTGATCCTGACCCTCGGCATCGCGCTCATCGTGCAGAACGCGGCCCTGATCGCCTTCGGATCGCAGCTCATCTCCATCCGCACGCCCCTGTCGTCGAGCGCCTGGACGGTGCCGATGCTCGATGGCGACGTGATGCTGTTCATCAACAAGGCGCGCGGCGTCGCGGCGCTCATCTCCGTCGCCACCATCGTCGCGCTGACCGTCCTGATCGGGCGCTCGCGCATGGGGAAGGCGCTCCGCGCCTCCGCCGACAACCCGGATGCCGCGACCTTCATGGGGATCGACGTCGCCCAGGCGCACCGCATCGCCTTCGGCATCGGCATCGCCGTGACGGCGATCGCGGGCGGGCTGCTGGCCACGAACCTGCCGTTCCATCCCTTCGTCGGCATCGACTACGTCATCGTCATGTATGCCGGGGTGGTGCTCGGCGGCATGGGCTCGATCGGCGGCGCCTTCTGGGGCGGCATGACGATCGGCCTCGTGCAGCAGCTCTCGACCCTCATCCTGCCGACGCAGCTGCAGAACACGGCGATCTTCGTCGTCTTCCTCCTGATCGTCTTCTTCAGGCCGCAAGGGTTCTTCGGCCGCGTGGCAGAGCGGACCTGAGCCGATGAACGCTGTCCGCTCCCTCGGTCCGCTCGCCCTGTTCGCGCTCGCCTATGCGGCGATCGCGATGGTGGTGACCAACTCCTACTACCAGCTGATGCTGACGCTGGTCCTGGTCTGGGCGATCTTCGGCCTCTCCTGGAACATCCTCAGCGGCTATACGGGGCTGATCTCCTTCGGCCACGCCGCCTTCTTCGGCATCGGCGCCTACACGACCGTCCTCGGCCAGGTTTATTTCAACCTGTCGCCCTGGATCACGATCCCGATCGCGGTGGCGCTCGGGGCGCTCGCGGGCCTCATCGTCGGCTTCCCGACCTTCAGGCTGCGCGGGCATTACTTCGCGCTGGCGATGCTCGCCTACCCGCTGGCGCTGCTCTACGTCTTCGAATGGCTGGGCTACCAGGAGCTGACGCTGCCGATGCGGCGCGACGCGCCTTTCGCCTACATGCAGTTCGAGGACCCGCGGATCAACACGATCATCGCGCTCCTCATGCTGGTGGGCACGGTGCTGGTCACGCGGCTGATCGAGCGCTCGCGCTTCGGCATGGCCCTCCTCGCCATCAAGCAGAACGAGGCGGCCGCGGAGGCCGCGGGCATCGACACGCTCCGGTGGAAGCTCAAGGCCATCACGGTCTCGGCCGCCATCGCCGCGATGGCGGGCGGCTTCTACACGGTGGTGCTCCTCGTGGTGACGCCGCCCTCCGTCTTCGGGATGCTGGTCTCGGCCCAGGCCCTGACCGTCGCGATGTTCGGCGGGGTCGGCACCGTCTGGGGCCCGGTCATCGGCGCCGTCATCCTGATCCCGATCAGCGAGATCCTCCATGCGGAGCTCGGGGCGAAGATCCCGGGCATCCAGGGCGTGGTTTTCGGCCTCGCCATCGTGGCCGTCATCCTGCTCGCGCCGGAGGGGCTGTACTGGCGCATCCGCGACGTGCTGCGGAAGCGCTCGCTCACGAAGCAGGCTGCCGCTCCCGCCCCGGCCGAGCCGAGCGCCGCGCCCGGGATCCTCCCCCATGCAACGGAGGAGGCGGAGCGCCCGCAATTCGGGGGAGGGGGCGGCGACGTCATCCTCTCCGTCCAGGGCGTGTCGAAATCCTTCGGCGGCCTGAAGGCGGTGCAGAACGTCAGCTTCGAAGTGCTGCGGGGCGAGATCCTCGGCATCATCGGGCCGAACGGCGCCGGCAAGACGACCCTGTTCAACCTGCTCAACGGCTTCCTGCGCCCCGATCAGGGACGGGTGCTGCTCGACGGCAACGAGATGGTCGGCCGCAAGCCGCACGAGCTCTGCCAGGCCGGTGTCGGCCGCACCTTCCAGGTCATGCGCCCCTTCCTGCGCATGTCGGTCGCCGACAACGTGGTCGTCGGCGCCTATGTGCAGGCGGAGACGGACGAGGAGGCCCGCCGCCGCGCCGACGAGGCCATCGCGACGGTCGGCCTGTCCGACGTGCGGGATCGCCTCGGCGGCGAGCTCACCACCAAGCAGCTTCGCCTGATGGAGCTCGCCCGTGCCCTCGCCGGACGGCCGCGCCTCCTCCTGCTCGACGAGACCCTGGCGGGGCTCGGCCATTCGGAGGTCGGCGACGTTCTCGCCGTCATCCGCAAGCTCGCGGCCAGCGGCATCACCATCGTCATCATCGAGCATACGATGGGCGCCATGGTGCAGCTGGTGGACCGTTTCGTCGTGCTCGACCACGGGACCGTGCTGGTCGAGGGCGCCCCCAAGACCGTGACGAAGGACAGGCGGGTGATCGAGGCCTATCTCGGCAAGAAGTGGAGCGCCCATGTTGACGCTTGAAGGCGTTCACGCGGGCTATACCGCCGTCCCCGTTCTCAACGGGGTGTCGATCCGCGTCGACGAGGGCCAGTTCGTCGCCATCGTCGGCCCCAACGGGGCCGGCAAGACGACCATCTTCCGCACCATCTCCGGCACGCTGCGGCCCTTCGCCGGCCGCATCACCTTCGAGGGGAAGGACCTCGCGGAGGTCCGGCCCGACCGAAGGCCGCATCTCGGCATCGCGCATGTGCCGGAGGGCCGCCAGGTCTTCGCCTCGCTCACCGTCTTCGAGAACCTGGAGATGGGCGCCTATACGGAGGCCGGCCGGCGCACCTGGAAGGAGAACCTGGACGCCATCCTCGGCTGGTTCCCGGTCCTCGCCGAGCGCCGCAACCAGCTCGCCGGCACGCTGTCCGGCGGCGAGCAGCAGATGCTGGCGATCGGCCGCGGCCTCGCCTCCTCGCCGCGGCTCCTCATGCTGGACGAGCCGTCCATGGGCCTCTCGCCGGCCATCGCCGACTTCATCTTCGACAAGCTCCTGGACATCCGGAAGCAGTCGAACCTGACGATCCTGCTCGTCGAGCAGCGCGTGGCGGAGGCGCTGGAATCCGCCGATCACGGCTACGTGCTCGAGGCGGGGAGGGTGGTTCTGGAGGGGCCGAACTCGGCCCTTCGCGCGGACGATCGCGTCCGGCAGGCATACCTGGGAATGTGAGTATCCGGCGCAGGCCGGGATGAACGAACAACACGACACAGGGAGAAACAGCTCATGGCAAACCTGACCCGGCGAACGCTCATCGGCACCACGGCCGCCGCCGCGCTCGCGGCACCCTCGATCGTGCGCGCGCAGAATCCCGCCGAGGTGAAGGTCGGCCTCATCGTGCCGCTGTCCGGCCTCTATGCCCGGCCGGGCTCCGTGATGCGGATGGGCGCGGAGGTCGGCATCGACGACGTGAACGCGGCCGGCGGCATCAAGGCGCTCGGCGGCGCGAAGCTGAAGCTCGTCCTCATCGATTGCGGCGACACGGTCGAGAAGGCGAAGAACGCCGCCCAGCGCATGGTGGCGCAGGAGACGGACCTCGTCGCGGCGACCGGCGCCTATCTGTCGTCCTTCACGCTGGCCGTCACGGAGGTGACCGAGCGGGCGCAGCTTCCCGTGCTGACGCTCTCCTATTCGGACCTGCTGACCGATCGCGGCTTCAAGTACATCTTCCAGACGGCCGCGACGGCGAGCTCGCAATCCGAGCAGGGCCTGCCCGAGCTGATGAAGCTCGCCGAGAGCGCCTCCGGCAAGAAGCCGAAGACTGTCGCCATCGTCATGGACAACACCGCGACCTCGGTCGCGACCGCGAAGGCCCTGAAGGAGAAGCTCTTCAAGCAGCTCGGCCTCGAGCTGGTCGTGGACGAGGTCTGGACGCCGCCGCTCGCGGACGCGACCCCGCTCATCCAGAAGGTGCGGGCGGCGCGCCCGGACCTCCTTTTCGCAATGCCGAACGCGGTCTCGGACGCGAAGCTCCTGGTCGAGAAGATGAACGAGTTCGGCCTCGGCCAGGGCCGCATCCCGACCATCTCCTTCTCCATCACCATCGCCGAGCCCGACGTGCTGCAGAGCGTCTCGCCGCAGGTCCTCCAGGGCGTGATGACCGTCGTGGCGAACTGGGGCTTCAAGGGCCACGAGACGCTGATCGCCGAGGTGAAGAAGCGCTACAACGAGCCCTGGGCCACGCAGAACGTCATCTCGACCTACGGCGACATCTGGCTGATGGCGGCGGCGCTGGAGAAGGCCGGCAAGGCGGACAAGGAAGCCGTCGCACAGGCGCTCCGCACGATGGATGGCGGGCCGGCCAAGTATTTCCCGGGCGGCCAGCTCAAGTTCGACGACAAGGGCCGCCGCGTCGGCGCCGGCGTCACCATCGTCCAGTGGCAGAACGGCACGCCGGTCACCGTCTTCCCGAAGGAGATCGCGGTGGCCGAGCCCTTCTGGCCGAAGCGGTAAGGCTCGCCGGAGGCGAGAACCCGGGATCCACTCGCAACCAGTGCCCAGCCGTGGGTTCCGGGTTCCGCTCCGCGGCCCCGGAATGACACCAAAGACAGGCGGGCGACAACCAGGGAGGAACACCATGACCGATCGTCACGACCTCACCCGCCGCACGCTCCTCGGCACCACGGCGGCCGCCATTGCCATGCCGGGCATCGCCCGGGCCCAGAACCCCGCCGAGGTGAAGGTCGCGCTGCTCGTGCCGGTCTCCGGCATGTATTCGCGCTTCGGCACCGTGATGCGCATGGGCGCGGAGATGGCGCTCGATCACATCAACGCCGAGGGCGGGGTGAAGTCGCTCGGTGGTGCCAAGCTCAAGCTCGTCGTGCTGGATTGCGGCGACACGACCGAGAAGGCGAAGAACGCGGCCCAGCGCATGGTGGCGCAGGAGCCCGACATCGTGGCCGCGAGCGGCTCCTATCTGTCGTCCTTCACGCTGGCCGTGACTGAGGTGACGGAGCGCGCGCAGCTTCCCGTCCTCACCCTGTCCTATTCGGACCTCATCACGGCGCGCGGATTCAAGTACGTCTTCCAGACCTCGGCGACCGCGGCCTCGCAGGCCGAGCAGGCCCTGCCGGAGATCCTGAAGCTGGCGGAGAGCGCCTCCGGCAAGCGGCCGCAGACGGTCGCAATCATCACCGACAACACGGGCGCGTCGGTCGCCTCCGTGAAGCCGATGCGCGAGGGGCTGCTGCAGCGGCTCGGCCTCAAGCTCGTCGTGGACGAGACCTTCACGCCGCCGATCGCCGATGCGACCCCGCTCGTCCAGAAGGTGAGGGCGGCACGGCCCGATCTCTTCTTCTTCCTTCCGACCGTCATCTCCGACGCCAAGCTCGTCCTCGAGAAGATGAACGAGTTCGGCATGGGCCAGGGCAAGGTCCCGACGATCTCCTTCGGCATCGCCATCGCCATGCCGGACATCCTCAACACCGTCTCGCCCGACCTCCTGCAGGGCGTGCTGTCCTGCGTCGGCAACTGGGGCGTGAAGGGCCAGGAGAAGCTGATCGCCGAGCTGAAGACCCGCTTCAACGAGCCCTGGATGGATCAGAACGCCATCTCGACCTACGGCGACATGTGGATCATCAAGGAGGCGCTCGAGAGGGCCGGCAAGGCCGACAAGGTCGCCGTGGGCGATGCGCTGCGAAACCTCGATCTCGGCCCCTCCAAGTACTACCCGGGCGGTCAGACGAAGTTCGACGGAATGGGCCGCCGCGTCGGGGCCGGCCTCACGGTCATCCAGTGGCAGAACGGGGTGCCCTACACGGTATTCCCGACCGAACTCGCGACCGCGAAGCCCTTTTGGGGCCGGGGCTGATTTTTTCGCCGCTCATCCCGGCGAAAGCCGGGATCCAGTCCCAAGGTGAGGCAGGGCACCACAATTCGGACCCCGCTGGCGGCGGCGTTCGCCCCCGTCATTGCGAGCGTAGCGAAGCAATCCAGCCCTCTGCCACCTCCCCGCTCGCCCCGGCGCAGGCCGGGGCCCACCCCCTGGGCACCGGCTTTCGCCGGTGTGAGCGGAATCCCGAGTTGACAGATCTAGCATTTATTCCTATATTGCCGTCACTCGTCTCCGGCGGGGGAACGGCGGTCGACACCGGGCACCGTTGTCGGAGGGGAGGGCGGGTCCCGAGGTCGCGGTTCCGGAAACCGCGGCACCCGGGCGGCTGACCGGGCGTGTGCCCATGGGGCCGAAAAGACCGTCGCGGGATGCCGGGAGGGACCAGGCAAATCCGCAAACCATCATCATCGAAGGCCGGAGAACCGGCATCCCGCTCCCTCACA
>JAFAEL010000271.1 GCA_023423995.1 Pseudomonadota bacterium
GCCACGCGATCGGCCGGACGGGTTCCTCCCCGCTCGCGGCGGCTCCCGCCTTCCGCGACCTCCACACCAAGTACCCGGTCGACGATCTCGCCGAATCCTTCGCGGAAGGCATCGTCACGGGCCACCCGACCATGCCCGAATGGCAGCTCGATCCGCCGCAGATCGGCGACCTTCTCGCCTATTTGAAGACCCTGGAGCGCTGAGCCGGCCGGCTCGGCCGCAGTAGGCGCCCGTCAGACGACGCGCTCTGACGGGCCCGCGAGCCGCGCCGCCGCGACCGCGCTGAGAAGGACATCCTGCGACAGCGGCTTGTCGATCAGGTCGAGCCCCGCCTCCTCGGCGCGCTTGCGGATAGCGGGATCCGGATGCCCGGTCATGAGGATGACGGGCGCGCGGATGTCGCGTGCGCGCAACCGGTGGAACAGGTCCACGCCGTCCATGCTCGGCATCTTGTAGTCGATGATCACGCAGGCCGGCTCCGGCCCCGGCAAGGAGGACAGCAGCTCCGCACCGCCGCGGAAGCTGAGGACGCAATAACCCTCGCTCTCCAGGAGGAAGCGGAGCGAATTGAGCGCGCCGGGGTCGTCGTCGACGATGAAGATGGGCGGCGCGGATAGGGGCGGCATGGCGTTCGTGCCGGCCCGCGAGGGGCCTCAGGAGTGGACCGACGCACAGGATAGGGCGGCCCGCCACCCCGCGCCTTGACCTCGATCAACGCAGGCGGATCGGGTCAGGCGATCCCCGCCCGCACGGCCGAACGGACCAGTTCCGAGATGCTTCCGGCCTGCATCTTGGTCATCACATTGGCGCGGTAGATCTCGACGGTGCGCGGCGAGATGTCGAGGTGGCGTGCGATGACCTTGTTGGCCTCGCCCGTGACGAGGCGGTCGAAGACCTGCCGCTCGCGCTGGGTCAGGGTGTCCAGGCGCCGGGTGAATTCCTGCAAGGCCGGATCCTGCAGCTCCGGCTCCCGCCGCTCGAGGGCGGTCGCGATCGCGCGCAGGAGGACCTCGTCGTCGAAGGGCTTCTCGAGGAAATCGGACGCGCCGAGCTTCATGGCCTCCACGGCGAGCGGCACGTCGCCATGCGCCGTCATCACGATGACCGGCAGGGTGCGGCCGCTCCCGCGGATGCGGCGCAGGAGCTCGATCCCGTCCATGCCCGGCATGCGGATGTCGGTCAGGATGCATCCGGCGATCCCGGGCAGCGCTTCCAGCAGCGACTGCGCCTCGGGGTAGACCCGGACGGCGTGGCCGGACGTATCCAGCAGGAACTCGAGCGATTCACGCATGGCCTCGTCGTCGTCGACGACGTGAACCGCCCTGTTTGCCTCAATCTGCATCGCTCGCCTCTTCGACGGCCGCGGCCGGAAGCGTCAATCGGAAGGTCGCGCCACCCTGAGCGTTGGGCTCCACCCACAATCGCCCGCCATGAGATTCCACAATCGTCCGGCTGATGGATAGCCCCACGCCCATCCCGGTCGCCTTCGTGGTCACGAAGGGCTGGAACAGGCGGTCCGCCACCTCGTCCGAGATGCCGGGCCCGGTATCGGCGACGCTGATCTCGACCTGGCCGTCCTCCTGGAGGGCGGTCGCCAGCACGAGTTCGCGCCGCGCGGCGTCCTGCATGGCGTCGGCCGCATTGCGCAGGAGGTTCACGAGCACCTGCTGCACCTGCACGCGGTCGGCCAGCACGAAGCTCGCGCGGGGGTCGAGATTCATCCGGGTCACGATGCCCTGCTGGGCCGCGCCGACGAGCGCGAGCGCGCTCGCCTCGTCGATGAGGCGGGAGACCGGTTCGACCCGCTTCTCCGTCTCCCCGCGGGACACGAAATCGCGCAGGCGGCGGATGATCTGCCCGGCCCGCACGGCCTGCTCGGAGCCCTTGTCGAGCGCGTCCCGGACCTTGGGGAGGAGCTCCGGGTTGCCCTGGTCGAGAAGGCGTCGGCAGCCCTTCATGTAGTTGCTGATCGCGGCCAGCGGCTGGTTCAGCTCATGGGCCAGCGTGGACGCCATCTCGCCCATCGCGGTCAGCCGCGAGACATGCACGAGCTCCGATTGCAGCTCCTGCAGCCGCGCCTGGGTCTGCTGCCGTTCGGTGACGTCCGTGATGAAGCCCGTGAAGAACACGCGGTCGCCCGAGCGCATCTGCCCGACCGCGAGTTCCATCGGAAAGCTGGAACCGTCCCGGCGCATGCCCGAGACGACGCGCCCGGTGCCGATGATCCGCTTCTCGCCGGTCTCGTGGTAGCGCCGCAGGTATGAATCGTGCCGGCTCTGGTCCGGCTCCGGCATCAGCATGGAGATGTTCCGGCCGATGACGTCCGCGGCGGCATAGCCGAAGAGGCGCTCCGCGGCCGTGCTGAACGACTGCATGATCCCCTGCGCATCGATGACGATCATGGCATCCGGGACGGTGTCCAGGATCGAGCGCAGATGCGCCTCCCGCTCGAGCAGCGCCCGCCTGACCTCCAGGTTGCGCCGCTGCATGGCCCGCAGGCTCTCGCCGCCGATGGCGATCGACATGCCGAGGAGCGCGAAGAGAAGCGCGTCCACCTGGTTCGGAAGCTGGAACGGCTCCCGCATCAGGATCGCGGATCCGGCCGCGACGCCGAGGATCGTGGCCGCAACGCCCGGCAGGAACCCGCCCGTCAGCGCGGCGACCAGGAGGGCGGGCACGAAGAACAGGAACACGACCTGGCCGCCGAGGAGCGGGTCCAGCATGAGCCGCGCCCCGGCCGCAGCCGCGACGAGCAGCGCGGCATAGAGATACGGGCGGAAGTCGGTCCGGCTCCTCTCCACGGAGAAGACGCCGGCGAGGTTCGGGAATCTGATCCAGTCGCTCATCAAGGCGGGGGCGGGAAGGCGGGCGGCGAGCCCTGCGGCCCGGTCTCGAGGATAGCGTCGGCCGCTCTATAGACCAGGGCCGCCCACCCGGAAATGCGGCCGGTCGCCCGCCACGTCCCCCTGGTTCCGGCGCCGCTACACGGCGCGGCTATGCTTTCGGCCCGACTGGCCGAGATAGGCGTCGAAGGCGGACGCGACCGCACGCACCAGGAGACGCCCCTCCCGCTCGACCTGCACGACGGGCCCCCGGATGCGGACGAGCCCGTCCGCCTCCAGGGCGCGGAGCTTCGGGAGCGTGGCGAGGAAACCCTCCACCGACCGGCCATGGGCGCGGCAGAGCCGGTCGAGATCGATCTCGCCGTCGCACATGATGCGCTCGATCGCCTCGGCCCGGAGCGCGTCCTCCTGGGTGAGCCGGTAGCCCTTGGCGGTCGCGAGCGCTCCCGACCGGACGCGCTCGACATAGCGCGAGGTGACGACCTCGTTCTGCACATAGCCTTGCGGCAGGCGCCCGATAGCGGAAGCGCCGAAGCCGACCAGCGCCTCCGCATCATCCGTCGTGTAGCCCTGGAAATTGCGGCGCAGCGTGCCGTTCTGATGCGCCAGCGCCATCGGGTCGTCCGGGCGGGCGTAATGGTCGAGCCCAATCCGGCGGTACCCGGCCGCTACGAGTTCCTCGGCGATCGCCTCGGCCTGCGCCTCGCGGGCCGGCCCATCCGGCAGGGCCGCCTCCTCGATCTTGCGCTGGTGCTTCTTGAAGAATGGCACATGCGCGTAGCCGAAGACGGAGAGCCGGTCCGGCCGGAGTTCCAGCGAGCGCCGGACCGTCTCGCGGCAGGAGGCGACGTCCTGGAGCGGCAGCCCATAGATGAGATCGAGGTTGAGGGCCCGGATCCCGGCCCTGCGCAGCCCGCTCGCCGCCCGCTCCGTCTCCGCGAAGCTCTGGACGCGCCGGATGGCGGCCTGCACGGCTGGGTCGAAGCTCTGGACGCCGAGGCTCGCGCGGGTCACGCCGGCGCTCGCCAGCGCGAACATCATCTCGACCGTGAGGGTCCGCGGGTCGATCTCGATCGCGACCTCGGCATCCTCCTCCACGCCGAAGCGCGCGCGGAGGAGCGCCATGAGGTCCACGAAATCGGCCGGCGGCATGATGGTCGGCGTCCCGCCGCCGAAATGGATGTGCCCGACGGGGCCGGGCGAGCCGATGCGGTCGGCGACGAGGCCGATCTCGGCCCGCAGGGCAGCCAGGTATTCCGCGATCGGCTCGTCCCGCCGCGTCACCGAGGTGTGGCAGCCGCAATACCAGCACATGGCGCGGCAGAACGGGACGTGGAGATAGAGGGACAGCCGCCTTTCCGGACTCAGGGATCCGAGCCAGCCGGAATAGGTCTCGCCCTGCACGGCATCGCTGAAATGCGGCGAGGTCGGGTAGCTCGTGTAGCGGGGAAGGCGCTCGTCGCCGTATCGCGCGCGAAGGTCGTCTCTCATGGTCAGCCGGGTTCCGGCGCTGCTCGCGCCGCCGAAACCCTACCGAGACACGCCCATCCCGCCTTGATCTCGCGCAAAGGCCGGCTTCGACCCCGCCCTCGTCAGAGCACCACGATGCCCGAATGCTTCGCCTTGTTCTCGGGCTCGACGTGGATCGTCACCACCGCGTCCGGCACCTCCGCCTTCAGGGCCCGCTCGATCGCGTCGCAGATGTCGTGCGCGTCCGAGACCGGAAGGTTGCCGGCCACCACGAGATGGAAATCGATGAACGTGATCCGGCCGGCGTGCCGGGTGCGGAGGTCGTGCGCCTCGATGGCCCCTTCGGCATTGGCCGAGATCGCGTCGCGGATCCGCGCCAGCGTCTCCGGAGGAGCGGCCTCGTCCATGAGGCCGCCGAGCGATTCCCGCATCACCTTCCAGCCCGACCACAGGATGTTGAGCGCCACGATGGCGGCGAGGGCCGGGTCGAGGATCGGGAGGTCGAATGCCCAGGCCGCGCCCAGCCCGACGAGCACGCCCGCGGAGGTCAGGACATCGCTGAACAGGTGCTGGCCGTCGGCCACCAATGCGTGCGAGCGGAGGCGCCGCCCCTCGCGGACCAGCACCCATGCCCAGAGCGCATTGATGACGGCAGCGGCGGCGTTGATCGCGAGGCCGAGGGCGGGCGCATCGATGCGGCGCGGCGCGAACGCCGCCTCCCACGATTCGCGCAGGATCAGCAGGGCCGCGACGATGATCAGCGCCCCTTCCAGCACGGCCGAGAAGTACTCGGCCTTCGTGTGGCCGTATGGGTGGTTGGCGTCGGCCGGCTGCGCCGCGAGACGGATCGTGTAGAGCGCGACCGCGGCCGTCACGACGTTGATCACGCTCTCCAGCGCGTCCGAGAACAGCGCCACGCTTCCCGTGAGGGAATAGGCGAGGCCCTTCAGGGCGAGAACCAGGATCGCCACGGCGATCGAGGCCGCGGCGAGCTTTTGCCGTTTGTCCATGAGAGCCCGAGCGGTCTCGCCGATTTGGTGAAGGCCGCCTCCTAGCACTCCGGAGCCGCGATTTGGAGGCGTGGCGACCGTTCTGATGTGTGCAGGCTTCGGGTCACCCTTGAGCTCACGGCGTGGGAGCGCCAGAGCACGGGCATGGCCGCCTGGATCAACGCCTTCTTCCCCACCTTTGCGCTGATCGGGCTCGGAATCTTCCTCCGGGAGCGGCTGCTGAAGGACCAGGGCGTCTGGGCCGGGCTCGACCGGCTCACCTTCTTCGTCCTCCTCCCCTCCCTCCTGGCCTCCTCGATCTCGACCGTGAACCTCTCCGAGCTGCCGCTCGGCGCGCTGGCCGGCACGATCTGGACGACGCTGGGGCTGGGGACGCTCTCCGCCCTGCTCCTGTCGCGCCTGCTCGGCCACAACCGGGCCGCCATGACGTCGATCGTCCAGGGCGGCATCCGGTTCAACAACTACGTGGCGCTCGCCGTCTCGGCCGGCCTCTACGGCAACGAGGGGCTGGCCTTCGGCGGCGTCGCGGCGGGCCTGATCGTGCCCTGCGTGCAGGTGATCCTGACCTCCGTCTTCGTGCTGAGCGACGGCGGGCGCCTGCAGCCGCTGAAGCTGCTGCGCCAGATCGCCATCAATCCGCTGATCATCGGTTGCCTGGTCGGCTTCGCCTTCGCGGCTTTCGGGGGGATGCCGGCCGGCCTCTTCCCCCTGGCCCGCTCGCTCGGCCAGGCAGCCCTCGCGCTCGGGCTGCTCTCGGTCGGCGGAGGCCTGGCGATCGGCGCGCTGCGCGAGGCGCCCCTGACCCAGGTGCTGGTCGGGGTCCAGAAGCTCCTGCTGGTGCCGCTGGTGACGTTCGGCCTCGCGCACCTGTTCGGCCTCGCCCCGGAGATCGCCGCCATCGCGACGCTCACCATGGCGATGCCGACCGCATCGACGTCCTACGTGATGGCGCGGGTGATGGGCGGCGATGCCCGCCTGATGGCGGCCATGATCACGCTCCAGCACCTCGCCGCGATCGTCTCGCTCCCGCTCTGGGCGCTCGCCCTCGGCCGGTAGCCGGCCCTACTTCTTGGCCGCTTCCTTGACGGCGTGTTCGAGCTTGTCGCCCTGGTGCTTCGGGCTGTCCCCGCTCGCCACCGCCCCGCCCTTCTCCAGCTTCGGCTCCGCCCCGGCCTTGAGCTTGTCGCCCTGACGCTTGGGGCTGTCGCCGTCGCCCGCCTTGGTGCTCGCCATGGTTCACGCCTCCTGCCCCGGTCCAACTCCGCACAGAGGGGTGAGGTTGCGTCCCGGCGCGGGGCGGCCGGTCTGTGGCAAGCCATCGCAGTCGGTTTTTGACATTCGCGCCTTGGCGTTGTCCGCGGCAAATGCTAAGTAACTGATATCACAGGTTCTTTTGAATCCTTCCAAACTGCAAATCCCGTGATCGTCTGCTCCTGCAACATCCTGTCCGACGGGGACGTCAAGGCCTGTCTTGCGCCGGGCCCAGGCTGTCCGCGCACGCCCGCGCAGGTCTATACCTGCCTGGGCTGCAGCCCGGATTGCGGCCGCTGCGCGCGGACGATCCGGGCCATCATGGACGAGGCGCTGCGCGCCGCGGCCGAGGAGGCCTGCGGCACCTGCCCGCTGTCCTGCGGGGCGGACCACGACCACGTCCATCGCCACGATGGCGAGCCCGAGCGAGTTCCGGTCCACGCCGCTGCCATCGTTTGAAATCATTCTAAACTAGCTGGACAAGGGACCCAGATCGGGCCTAAAGCCGTTCCAGGCATCTTACGATGTGAGGATCGGATGAAGGGCGACCCGAAGGTCATCGACTACCTGAACCGCGGGCTCCGGAGCGAGCTGACGGCCATCAACCAGTACTGGCTCCATTACCGGCTCCTCGACGATTGGGGCTACAAGGAGCTGGCGAAGAAGTGGCGCAAGGAATCCATCGAGGAGATGGAGCACGCCGACCGCTTCACGACGCGCATCATCTTCCTCGACGGCTTCCCGAACATGCAGGTGCTCGACCCCCTGCGCATCGGCCAGAACGTGAAGGAGATCCTGGAATGCGACCTCGCCGCCGAGGTCGATGCCCGGGCGCTCTACCTCGAGGCCGCGAAGTACTGCGACAGCGTCAACGACCGCGTGTCCAAGATGCTGTTCGAGGACCTGGCCTCCGACGAGGAGGGCCATATCGACTTCCTGGAGACGCAGCTGAACCTCGTCGAGCAGCTCGGCCTCCAGCTCTACGCTCAGAAGCACGTCGGCAAGATCGACGAGGGCGACCATTCGGGCAGCCCGGGCCTCGAGGGCTGACAGATCCGCCAGGGCGGACGCCCAAGGCCAAGCTTGCCGGGAACGGCTCGTTCCCGGCAGGGTTTTACGGTCGTCAGGACCGACCGGCCTTCGCGCCGGCAGGTCCTGTCCCCCTTCTGACCGGAGACCCATCATGGCCAATGTGGCGAAGCTGAAGCCGCGCTCGGGCGGCGGATCGAGCCTTGGTACGCCAACCGACCTGTCCGATGACGCGGTCCAGGCCATCTCCGGAGCGATCAACGGCCTGGTGGCGGACGCCTTCGCGCTCTACGTCAAGACCAAGAACTACCACTGGCACCTGAGCGGACCGAACTTCCGCGACTATCACCTCATGCTCGACGAGCAGGGCGCCCAGATCTTCGCGACGATCGATCCCCTGGCCGAGCGCGTGCGCAAGATCAGCGGGACGACGATCCGGTCCATCGGCCAGATCCACACGCTGACCCGCGTGGCCGACGACGACCGGGAATTCGTGCCGCCCGTGGAGATGCTGCGCCAGCTCATGAACGACAACAAGGCGATGGCGAAGTCGATGCGCGATGCGCACGACATCTGCGACGAGCACAAGGACGTCGCGACCGCGAGCCTCCTGGAAAACTTCATCGACGAGACCGAGCGGCGGACCTGGTTCCTGTTCGAGGCGAGCCGCGACCCCGACCAGACCGGCCACTAGCCAGGGCTCAGGACAAGCGCAGGCGGGCCTCCACGAGGTTCGCCTCGCTCGATGCGGAGAACGTGAAGCCGAGCTCGCGGCAGAGCGCGATCATGTTCCGGTTCTCCCGCAGGATCAGGCCGAGCACGGATCTGAGCCCGAGTTCCCTCGCGCCCTCGAGCACCGCATCCATCAGCGCGTGACCGAGGCCGAGGCCCTTCAGGTCCGACCGCACCAGCACCGCGTATTCCCCCTCGTCCGACGAGAGCTGGTGGATGCGCCCGACGCCGAGCAGGCGTCCGGTCCCGGGCTCGATCGCCGCATAGGCCCGCGCATGGCGCCTGTCGAAATGCGTCAGGCGGAAGATCTGGTTCTGCGGAACCTCCCGCAGGGCGACGAGGAAGCGGAGCCGGCGGTCCTCGTCCGTCACGTGGGTGTCGAATTCGGGATAGAGCGCGTCGTCCTCCGGCCGCAGCGCCCGCAGCAGCACCTCGCGCCCGTCGGCCAGCACGAGCCTCCGCGCCTCGCCTTCGAGGTGCCCCGTCGCAATCTCCGCCGCATCGTCCAAGGGCTGTCCTCTGGCGTGACCTCCGCCCCCCATCGTTGCCGGAGCTTCGCTCTGGCGAAAGCCCCTTCGGCCGCCCGATGTTCCCGGACCGGAAGGCGAGAGAGGATATTGCGCCGCAGCATGGGCTTGCTGTAGCCTCCGCGCATTCGACTGGACCCGGTGAAACTCCGGGTGGCTCTTCCGGCCGCCGATCCGCCGGACCACGCAACTGACCCGACGATCCAACCCTGGCGCCAGGCGCCGGGCACCCGTCCTTTTGCGGAAAAGCTCTCCCGTATGCAGCTCTCCTCGCGCCTCCATCGCGACTGGTTCTCCAATGTCCGCGCCGATGTCCTGTCCGGCATCGTCGTCGCGCTCGCCCTCATCCCGGAGGCGATCGGCTTCTCGGTCATCGCCGGGGTCGACCCGAAGGTCGGGCTCTATGCCTCCGTGGTGATCGCCTGCGTGATCGCCTTCGCGGGGGGCCGCCCCGCCATGATCTCGGCCGCCACGGCCGCCACCGCGGTCGTGATGGTCAACCTCGTCCGCGACCACGGCGTCCAGTATCTCTTCGCGGCCACGATCCTGATGGGCGTGATCCAGATCGGCGCCGGCCTCCTGAAGCTCGGGCGCGTCATGCGCTTCGTCTCGCAATCGGTGATGACGGGCTTCGTCAACGCGCTCGCGATCCTCATCTTCCTGGCCCAGCTGCCGGAGCTCACGGGCGTCACCCCGGCGACCTACGGGCTGATCGCGCTCGGCCTCGCCATCATCTACGGCTTTCCGCGCATCACGCGCGCCATCCCGTCGCCGCTCGTCGCCATCGTGGTGCTGACGATCGTCACGGCGCTGCTCGGCCTCGACGTGCGCACGGTCGCCCATCTCGGCGAGCTGCCATCGGCCCTCCCGAGCTTCGCGCTGCCGGACGTGCCCTACACGTTCGAGACGCTGCGCATCATCCTGCCCTACTCGCTCACGCTGGCGGCCGTGGGCCTGCTCGAGTCCCTCCTCACGGCGCAGATCGTCGACGACATGACGGACACGCCCTCGAACAAGAACCGCGAATGCATGGGCCAGGGCGCCGCCAACATGACCTCCGCGGTGTTCGGCGGCATGGGCGGCTGCGCCATGATCGGGCAATCGGTCATCAACGTCTCGTCGGGGGCCCGGGGGAGGCTCTCGACGCTCGTCGCGGGCGCGTTCCTGCTGGTCCTGCTGGTGCTCCTGCAGGATCTCCTGGCCGTGGTGCCGGTCGCGGCGCTGACGGCCGTGATGATCATGGTGTCGCTGAACACCTTCTCCTGGCGCTCGCTCCTCCAGCTCAGGTCCAACCCGCTCTCCTCCTCGGTCGTGATGCTGGCGACGGTCGGAATGGTCGTCGCCACGAAGGACCTCGCGATCGGTGTCCTCTGCGGCGTCCTCCTCTCGGGCGTGTTCTTCGCCGGCAAGGTCTCGCGCCTCAGCCGCATCGTCCCGGAGCTCTCCGCCGACGGCCGCACCCGCACCTACCGGGTGACGGGCCAGGTCTTCTTCGCCTCGGCCGGGACCTTCGCGGACGCGATCGACGTGACCGAACCCGTGGAGCGCATCGTGATCGACGTGCACGAGGCGCATTTCTGGGACATCTCGGCCGTCGCCGCCCTCGACCGCATCGTCCTCAAGGCGCGCCGGCACGGCCGCGCCGTCGAGGTGATCGGCCTGAACGAGGCGAGCGCCACGATGGTCGAGCGGTTCGGCACCCACGACAAGGGCGAGGCCTCCGCATCGGCCGCCGCCCACTAGGCGGCACGCAGCCCGCCCTTCAGCCGAGCCACCCGGCGGAGCGCAGGCGGGCGGCGATCTTCCGGGCGACCAGATCCATCCCGCGCTCGCCCGGATGGATCACGTCCCTGAAGATCTCGGCCTCCTCGTTCAGGAACAGGTCGCTCAGGTCCAGGAAGGCGGTTTTTCCCTCCCTCCACACCGACGAATCCGACAGGGCGTCGCGCGCAGCCTCGTATTGGCGCGCGATATAGGCTTCGCTCTCGGGCGGAGGGAGCATCGTCGCCTCGTGCCGGCTCCGGACGCGCTTGAGCACCCCGACCGGCTGCATGACGAAGAGAAGCGGCACGGCCCAGGCGGAGCAGATCCTCGCCATCTTCTCCACGTTGCCGACGAAGCGCGCCACGATGGCGGCCTCCCAGGCGGGCGTGCCGTAGCCGGTCTCCCGGCGAAGCGCGGCGAGCCTGTCGAAGAAGAGCTGCCGCAGCGCCGGGCCGTCCGGCTGCTCCTCCTTCAGCCAGATCGATCTCGTCCGCGGGTCGAAGCGGCTATCGAACAGGAGGTCGTAGACAAACTGCACATGCGGATAGCCCGGGCGCGGGTCGAAGCTCATCGGCATGAGGATGTCGCTGCCGCCGCCGAGCACGACGATCGCGCGCGGCCGCGCATCCACCAGGTCGTGCAGGATGCGGGCGAGCGACACCCCGGAATTCGCGGCCGTGATGCCGAAATTCAGGAAGCGCCCTCCCCCGGCCGGGGCTGCCAGATCGCCCAGTCTCTCGCACAAACCCGTCGACGCGACCGTGCTGTCGCCCAGGACCGGGATGTCGCCCGGGCCGAAAGCCTGCTCGCCCCCCGGCCCAGAAAACACCCGGTACGGCGCCGGGTGATAGTGGCTGGAGAACGCCGCCGTATAGAACCGCTCCTGCTCGGGCCGGACTTGGCCGCCTTCCGCCGCGAGCGTCACCCACCAGTTCAGCTTGACGCTCACCTATGCGCGCTCCGGCTCAGTCCCTGCGGAGGCAAGTCTCTCGCAGGCGCAGCGGCGACGCGATGCCGAATCCGGTCCCCGTGCCGGCTCTCCCCATCGTTCTGATGGCGGGCTTGACCTCGGGCGGCGCTGCGACACGCTAGCCGCATGACCGACAGCCTGGCCCACAACATCCCCCTCTCCTCCGATCGCCTGTGGCGGGCCCTCATGACGATGGCCGAGATCGGCGCGACCGCGAGGGGCGGCTGCGATCGCCAGGCCCTCACAGATCTCGATGGCGAAGGAAGGCGCCTCCTGGCCCGCTGGGCCGAGGAGGTGGGGCTTTCCGTCGAGGTCGACCGCGTCGGGAACATGCGCTGCCTGCGTCCCGGGCGCGATCCCAACCGGGCTCCGGTCGCGATCGGAAGCCATCTCGACACCCAGCCGAGCGGCGGCAAGTTCGATGGCCCTCTCGGCGTCCTGGCCGGGCTCGAGATCATGCGGGCGCTCCACGAGGCGGGCGCCGAGACCGAAGCGCCCCTCATGCTCGTGAACTGGACCAACGAGGAAGGCGCGCGGTTCAGCCCGCCCATGATGGGAAGCGGCGCCGCCATGGGCATCTTCTCCGAGGCGGAGATCCTGGCGAAGACCGACCCCGAGGGCGCGGTGTTCGGCGAGGAGTTGCGCCGCATCGGCTGGCAGGGCGAGGCCGAGCCGGGAGACCTCCAGGGGCTCGGGGCCTATTTCGAGTTGCATATCGAGCAGGGGCCGATCCTCGAGGACGAAGGCCTCGATGTCGGCATAGTCACCCATGCCTCCGCGCAGGCCTGGTTCGAGGTGACGGTGACGGGCGCGGAGGCGCATGGCGGCAGCCGCATGGCGGGTCGGCGCGATGCCCTGGTCGGCGCATCAAAGCTCGTGGAGGCGGTGGAGCGGATCGCAATTGCGGAAGGCGCACGCGGGACTGTGGGCCGTCTTCTCGTCTCGCCGGACAGCCGGAACGTCGTGCCGGGCCGGGTCTGGCTCAGCGTCGAGTTCCGGGCCGACGATCACGACACGCTCGCCAGGATGGAGGACGCGCTCCGTCAGGAGGGCGCCGATCTCTCGCGCGAGCGCGACCTCGTCGTCGCGGTCGAGCCCTTCTGGTTCTCCCCCGTGACGCCCTTCGATCCCGCCCTCGTCGGGCGGATGCGCGAAGCGGCGCGCCGCCGCAATCTTCCCCATCGGGACATGCCGACCGTGATCGGGCACGACGCGGTCTACATGGCCCGGAAGGTCCCGTCCGCGCTGCTCTTCGTGCCCTGCATCGGAGGCATCAGCCACAACGAGGCGGAGGCGATCACGCCCGACTGGGCCGCCGCCGGCCTGCATGTGCTCGCCGACGCCGTGCTGGAGACCGCCGGCTTCGTGCGCTGACGCAGGGGGCCGCGGCCCCTCACCTTCCTCCCACACCGCCGCCACCCTGCCGCCCGAGCGGGAGGGCGGGTCTTCTGACGCTCAACCAGATGGTTGACTATTCTGCCGCGGGAGCAGATACTCAACCTCATGGTTGAGCTTTCGGCATCTCGGCTGGACATTGTCTTTCACGCGCTCGGCGACGCGACGCGGCGGCGGATGCTTCGGGATCTGGCTGCGGGCGAGCGCACGGTGACGCAGCTCGCCCAGCCCTTCGACATGTCGCTCGCGGCCGCCTCCAAGCACGTCAAGGCGCTGGAGAATGCAGGCCTCATCCGCCGCGAGGTGCGCGGCCGGATGCATGTCTGCCGCCTGGAGCCGGGGCCGCTCGCGACCGCGCACGAATGGCTCGGCTTCTACGAGCGCTTCTGGACCGACCGCCTCGATACCCTCGAACGGCTCCTCCGGGAGGAGGATGCGCGCAAGGCCCCCGCGAAGGAAGGAGAGGAAACATGACCGACGGTTTGACCCCGAACGGCTATGCCGTGCATCCCGAGCCCGCCGCGCTGAAGATCGAGCGCCTTCTGCCCGGCCCGATCGAGCGCGTCTGGGCCTATCTGACGGAGAGCGACCTGCGCCGCCGCTGGCTCGCGGCGGGCGACATGGCCCCGACACCCGGCGCGGCCTTCGAGTTCGTCTGGCACAACGACGAGCTGACGGACCCGCCCGGCAACCGGCCGCCCGGCGCTTCGGCCGAATTCCGGCTCGCGTGCCGCATCATTCTCTTCGAGCCGCCGAACCGGCTGGTCATCGGCTGGGGCGAGACCGGCGAGGTCAGTTTCACGCTGGAGCCGAAGGGCGGCGACGTGCTGCTGACCCTCGTTCACCGCCGCGCCCGCGATCGCGAGATGCTCCTCAACGTGACGGCCGGGTGGCACGCGCATCTCGACATCCTGGCCGCGCGCCTGAAGGGGACCGAACCGGAGCCGTTCTGGGACCACTGGAGCGGGCTGAAGGCGGAATACGATCCGCGCATCCCCGCCTGACCTTTCCGCCGCCCTACCCTGCGCAAGGAGACATGCGATGGAGACGCACCGCATCGGAACACGCGAAGACTGGCTCGCGGCCCGGCTGGAGCTGCTGGACGCGGAGAAGGAACTCACCCGGCGCTCGGACGAGATCGCCCGGCAGCGCCAGGCGCTGCCCTGGGTGCCGATCGAGAAGCCGTACCGCTTCGACACCGACGAGGGCGAGGCATCGCTGAAGGACCTGTTCCGCGGCCGCTCGCAGCTTCTCGTCTACCATTTCATGTTCGGGGCGGAGTGGAAGGCGGGCTGCCCCTCCTGCTCGATGATCGCGGACGGGTTCGACGGTTTCCAGGTCCACCTCGCGCACCACGACGTCATGCTCTGGGCGGTGTCGCGCGCGCCGCTGCCGAAGCTGCAGGCCTACAAGGCGCGCATGGGCTGGAGCTTTCCCTGGGCGTCATCGGCCGGGAGCGAGTTCAGCGCGGACTTCAACGTGGCGTTCACGGAGGAGCAGCAGCGGAGCGGCGCGGTCGAGTACAACTACCGGCGCGAGCCCGTCTTCGACTGGCGCCCCGGGGAGGACGGCGGCGGCGGCGATGCCGAGGACCGCTTCGCCGCCATGTGCGGCACGGACCGGGCCTCGTTCCACCGCGACCGGCCCGGCCTCAGCGCCTTCGCGCTCGAAGGCGGCACCGTGTACCACACCTACTCGGCCTATTCGCGCGGGCTCGACGGCCTGTGGGGCGCCTACCAGTGGCTCGACCGCGCCCCGAAGGGCCGGAACGAGACCGGCGGCGTCTGGTGGCGCCGCCACGACGAATACGCGGCCGCCTGAGGCCGCGCCTCGCCGGCGCGGCTATTGCAGCATTCGCCGCGCCTCGAGGACGGCATTCTCGCAGGCCACCTTGTCGCCGGCGCTATCCGCCTTGCGCGCCAGCTGGAGCGCCGCGAGCGCGTTTGCGGCCTGCTCGCCCTCGCCCAGCTTCTCTTCGGCCTGGGCGATCGAGCTCGGGGTGGGCTGGCGATTGAGGAGGGCGGCCCGCGACTCGGTCGCGGACGGGCCGGAGGCGGCCACGGCCGCGAGCCTCGCATCGACGGCCGCCTGGGCGGCGTCGATCTGCGCGGTGCAGGGCCCGGCGATTGCGGGTCCGGCCAGTACGGCGAGTGCTGCGGCGCCGAGGATCGGCAGGATGCGAAGGATCATGGCTGCTCTCCTCTCTCAGGTTCGAGGAATAATGCCGTCCCTGCTGCCGCGATGCCAGCTTTACCCGAGTGACGGACGTTCTGCTGACCGGCTGTCACATGGGCCGCAACAGAGCTGCTTTCGCACATGGGTTTTTGTTGCTACAATAACCCATGGACGTCGAGTTCGATCCGGAGAAGAGCGCGAGAAACGAACGCGAGCGCGGTCTCCCTTTCGATCTCGTGGCCGAGCTGGAATGGGACCGCGCGCTGATCGCTGTCGATGACCGGCAAGACTACGGCGAGAAGCGGTTTGTTGCCCTCCTGCCAATGACCGGGCGGGTCTACGTGGTCTGCTACACACTCCGCCCGGTCGCCGGGCCAGCCGAACTGCCGCCCGCGGGACAGGTCCGCCGGATCATCAGCTTCCGCAAGGCGAACAAGCGAGAGGAGCGCATCTATGAGCAGGCCACCACTGACCGATGACGACGGCGAGGTCCGCGAACTGACCGCCGAGGATGCGACGCTCTTCCGGCCGAGCGCGGAGGTCGACCCCGGTGTGGTCGAGGCCATGCGCACGAAGAAGGGTGGCCGGCCGAAGGTCGAGGCCCCGAAGGCGCATATCGGGTTTCGCATGGCCGCCGACCTGGTGGAGGGCATCAGGGGAACCGGCAAGGGCTACAATGTCCGCGTCGAGAAGGTCCTGCGCGAAGCGCTGGATCGGGGCGAACTGAACGCCGATGAGGATCTGCCCAAGCGCCGGCAGGCCGGCCGGAACCGGTAAGCTGGCCCCCCGCCTCGTACACCGCCGCGTGCATTCGACAGCCCGGCCGGGCCTCCCTCACGCCACCTTGCGCTCGGCCAGGAAGGCGCCCATCCGCTCCAGCGCCCGCTGGATGTTCTCGGCGGAGTTCGCGTAGGAGACGCGGATATAGCCTTCGCCGTGCACGCCGAAATCGGGTCCGCCGATGATCGCGACGCCCGCCTGCTCCAGCAGCGCGGAGGCGAGCGGCTTCGCCTTCCAGCCCGTCCTGGAGATGTTCGGGAAGGCGTAAAAGGCGCCCTTCGGCGTGATGCAGGACACGCCCGGCAGCCGGTTCAGCCCCTCGACCACGAGCGCGCGGCGGCGGTCGAACTCGGCCACCATCTCCCTCACGGCATCCTGTGATCCCGTGAGCGCCGCGACGCCTGCCCATTGCGTGGGGGCGTTCACGCAGGAGAACGAGTTCACGGCGAGTTTTCGCGCCATGTCGTAGAGCTTCTTCGGCCAGATCGACCAGCCGAGGCGCCAGCCCGTCATGGCGTAGGTCTTCGAAGCGCCGTCGAGCATGATCAGCCGGTCGCGCAGCTCCGGATAGGACAGCAGCGAGACGTGCTCCTCGCCGTCATACGTCATGGTGCCGTAGATCTCGTCCGACAGGATCGCGACGTCGGGATGCTTCGCGAGGCCCGCGACGAGCTTCTCCACCTCGGCCTTCGGGGTGACGCCGCCGGTCGGGTTGGCGGGCGAGTTGAGGATCAGGAGCCGCGTCTTCGGCGTGATCAGCGACAGCGTCTCCTCGGCCGAGAAGGCGAAGCCGTTCTCCTCGCGGATCGGCACCGGGATCGGCGTCGCGCCGGTGTACTCGATCATGGAGCGGTAGATGGGAAAGCCCGGATCCGGATAGAGGATCTCGGCCCCCGGCTCGCCGAACATCAGGATGGCGGCGAACATCGTCACCTTGCCGCCCGGCACCACCATGACGTTGTCCGGCGAGACCTCGACGCCGAAGCGGCGGTGCAGGTCGCCCGCCACGGCCTCGCGCAGGGGCAGGATGCCGGTCGCCGGCGTATAGCCGTGGTGGCCGTCGCGCAAAGCCTTCATGGCGGCCTCGACGATATGCGGCGGGGTCGGGAAGTCCGGCTGGCCGATGCCGAGATTGATGATGTCGCGGCCTTGGCTGGCGAGCTCGGTCGCCCGCGCCAGCACGGCGAAGGCGTTCTCCTCGCCGATGCGTTCGAAATTCTGCACGGTGTGAAGCATGGTTCCTCCCGGGCGCCGCCGGCTGCGCTTTGCGGAGGCCTGTCGCGCACCCGGGCGTCCTGCGCAAGCCCCGGGGCAACCCTGCTTTCTCCGCATTGATCTCGCCGGAGGGAGGGTTCACAACTCCCCCCTGTCTGGAGCGCTTCGAAAGAAAGCGCCCCGCAGGGAGCACATGACCGCGATGGCCCGGAAGATCACGCCCGAGAACCTCCGCTCCAAGCAGTGGTTCGACAATCCCGACAATCCGGGCATGACGGCGCTCTATCTCGAGCGCTACCTCAATTACGGCCTCACCTCCGCCGAGCTGCGCAGCGGAAAACCGCTCATCGGCATCGCGCAGACGGGCTCCGACCTCTCGCCCTGCAACCGCCACCACCTCGAGCTCGCCAAGCGCGTGCGCGACGGCATCACGGCGGCGGGCGGCGTCGCCTTCGAGTTCCCCTGCCACCCGATCCAGGAGACGGGCAAGCGCCCGACCGCCTGCCTCGACCGCAACCTCTCCTACCTGTCGCTCGTCGAGGTGCTGTACGGCTACCCGCTCGACGGCGTCGTCCTGCTGACGGGCTGCGACAAGACCATGCCGGCCTGCCTGATGGCGGCCGCGACCGTGAACATCCCGGCCATCTCGCTGAATGACGGGCCGATGCTGAACGGCTATTTCCATAAGGAGCTGACGGGCTCCGGCACCGTCGTCTGGAAGGCGCGCGAGCGCCACGCCAAGGGCGACATCGACTACCAGCAGTTCATGGACATCGTCGGCTCCTCCGCCCCGTCCGTCGGCCATTGCAACACGATGGGCACGGCCTCGACCATGAACGCGCTCGCCGAGGCTCTCGGCATGTCGCTGCCCGACTCTGCCGCCATCCCGGCGCCCTATCGCGAGCGCGGCCAGGCCGCCTACGAGACCGGCCGGCGCATCGTCGACATGGTGTGGGAGGACCTGAAGCCCTCCGACATCATGACCCGCGAGGCGTTCGAGAACGTCATCGTGGCGAACGCGGCGATCGGCGGAAGCACGAACGCGCCCATCCACATCAACGCGATCGCAAAGCATATCGGCGTCGAGCTCTCGAACGACGACTGGGAGAGGATCGGCTTCGAGATCCCGCTCCTCCTCAACATGCAGCCGGCCGGCGAGTGGCTCGGCGAGGAATACCACCGCGCCGGCGGCCTGCCGGCCGTGATCGCCGAGCTGATCGCGGCGGGCAAGATTCACGAAGGCTGCATCACGGCGAACGGCCGCACGATCGGCGAGAATTGCCGCGACAAGCTCTCCTGGAACCGCGAGGTCATCCGCTCTTATGCCGAGCCCCTGAGGGAGAAGGCGGGGTTCCTGAACCTCAAGGGCACGATGTTCGACAGCGCCATCATGAAGACCTCCGTCATCTCGGAGGAATTCCAGCAGCGCTACCTGAACAACCCGAACGACCCGAACGCCTTCGAGGGCCGCGTCGTCGTCTTCGACGGGCCGGAGGACTACCACCACCGCATCGACGACCCCTCGCTCGAGATCGACGAATGCACCATCCTGATCATGCGGGGCGCGGGGCCGATCGGCTATCCGGGCGCCGCCGAGGTGGTGAACATGCAGCCCCCGGGCGAGCTGCTGAAGCGCAACGTCACCTCCCTCCCCTGCATCGGCGACGGGCGCCAGTCGGGCACCTCGGGCACGCCCTCCATCCTCAACGCCTCGCCGGAAGCCGCGGCGGGCGGCGGCCTCGCCCTGCTGCAGACGGGCGACCGCATCCGCATCGACCTCAACAAGCGCTCGGCCGACATCCTGGTCTCGGACGAGGAACTGGAGCGCCGCCGCAAAGACCTCGCGGCCCGCGGCGGCTACGCCTACCCGGCCTCGCAGACGCCCTGGCAGGAGATCCAGCGCAGCATGGTCGACCAGCTCTCGGAAGGCATGGTGCTGAAGCCGGCCGTCAAGTACCAGCGCGTCGCCCAGACTTTTGGGGTGCCGCGCGACAACCACTAGCGCCACCGCGTCCCCTCTCCCAAAGGGAGAGGTCGAGCGCCGCCGGCAGGCGGCGACCGGGTGAGGGGCTGCGACCCCACCCGTCATTTCGGGGCGCCGAAGGCGAACCCGGACCCCACGGCCAGCCTCCGCGCGAACACGCGGCCGTCATCTTCGGGCTTGACCCGAGGATCCCGCCCGACCGCCTGCCTCCCACATAAACAAAGAGCTGCCCCAGCCTGCACCGCGTCTCCTCTCCCCGCCTGCGGGGAGAGGACGAGCAGCCCGCGCAGCGGGCGCCCGGGTGAGGGGCAAGGATGCACCCGCCCCTCATCCGGTCGCGCTGCCGCACGACTCGACTTCTCCCCGTCACGACGGGGAGAAGAGAACGCACGCGGCTACGCCTACCCGGCCTAGCAGCCGCCCTGGCAGGAGATCCAGCGCAGCATGGTCGACCAGCTGTCAGAGGCCATGGTGCTGAAGCGGGCGGTGAAATGCCAGAAGGTCGCGCAGATTTTCGGGGTGCCAAGGGATAATCATCAGGGGGCGGTCTTCCGCCCCCTTTCTCCCGTACGGAGCCGCTCTGCTGCCTTAGATAGCGGCCCATCTAGGGCTCCGATGTACCCTTGAACCCGACCCGAACCGTTTGGATCTATCCAAGAACCTGGGTCGAACTGTATTTCCAGGATCTGTTTGATCACCGATCTTGTGCGCCCGATCTCAGACAGGCTCAGCCCGGCAAGCGGCTTTCGGTCAAGACTGATCCGAAGAGGTTCCTCGATTGGATCAAAGATCGCACCCTCCGCCGATAGCACCTCCTGCAGTATCTTCAAAGTTGCATCAAAGCCCGTATTCCGAGCGGCCGTGTCGAACAAAGTGAATGACGTATTCCGACAATTCTTCTCGGAAACCGATTGGTAATACGAATTCGTTTCTATGTTGGCTCTGTGAACAGATAGATTGTTGATAAGAGACGACGTAAGCAGCCTGAGGGCATCTTCAACGTTTTCAAAAAGCAGATCTCGCGCGCGGAAAAACTGCATTGATGCTTTCAAGCTGAGGAATTCTGTCTTTTCCTGTCGCGAATAGTTTCGACCTGAGAGAACAAAATCCGAGATCACTAGGCAATTTGCAAACCCAATACCCGATGAGCGCTCGGCCTCGAACCAGCCCCTGAGGTGCTCACAAGATGGCTCATACTTTGTAGTCATAACCGACTTGAAGGCCGCTCGCGCGTCATCAAGCCTAGGAGGCTGAAGCCTTGCTGCTACGTATCCGAACACAGATTTGAATTGCGGATGCTCTGTCACTCCCGGGAGGAGTCGAGGGTCTGAAACAATGCTCCACGCATCTGCACTGTATGCAGGATCATGCGTTCTTCCTGACCGCTTCAGGAGATCGCCAACCCGCATTGTGAGGCGAGAGATCTGAGGTATATCGGGGAAGTAGGTTTTTTCGAAATTTCGAATTCTCGCCTTCAGAAGGGTTCCGTAGTCAGCCTTATCCGACTCGTTGTTTACGAAGTTCTTCGTAAGAATATCTAGATCGTAAGTGGTTTCTGGTCCTGTATCGTTTACCTGGAGAAACATTGCACGAGTAGCGGACACGGCGTCCTTTAGCCTCGCCTCCCCGAACTGCAGGACGGCAAGCAGGTCTGGCGCAGTTACCGGTCTGTTAAAGATCGCTATTGCCGAAAGAAAGCTTCTCGCATCCTGGCCATGGGGCAAGCTCGCCCACTCTCGCCTAAATACATAGTCTCGGATATCATCCCCTACGTTACTCTCGATCAGCCGAAATACGGCTTCAAATGAGGGACATGACCTCCGGAGCACGATCGCGTATTCAACAATCAGCGGGCGCCTTTCGGAAACCAAACTGAGTTGTGTCATTTCACGATCCGACGGCTCCTTTACTTGGTAATGAAAACAGCACTCTCTAACAAATTCCTGGTATTCACCATTAGGCGAGAGGCCTGGCACCTCAATACTAGTATTTATGGCGTGAGTTGCTATATTTCTCTGCGTGCATAGGATCCTTGACGCGCGCGAAGACCGCACGATCGCTCGATAGAGGAAATTGGTGCCGACATCGATGCCTTTTGTCGTCAGGGTGTCAATATCGTCTAAGACGATCAGGGCAGTAAACTCTGTAAGAAGCTCTCGCGTGAGCGTTTGAAGCTCCTCCCTTGTCTTGCCTTCAAGACGGTCATCGCTGTGATAGAAGCCAGAGTATGTTAAAATATTTCTCAATAACGAGACATCATCGTAAAAATCAATCGTTATCGGAGTTGAAGCTTTCTCATTTATGGGAACGAACGTTGTCTCTTTCGCGGAAAGATAGATAACGAAGTCGAGCTTGCTTTGTCCTCCGACTAGAATTTCGTCACCAAACCGTTTGACCACCGATGCAAACTCATGCGCGATGGTTGTCTTCCCTGAACCACCTTTTCCATGAAGGTATACTATCGGATCGTCTGACGTGAACAGCCAGTTAAAAAGCGAGTCCATAGAAGGAAGTCGACCAACAAAGTCAATCGCGCGCGAGCTAGGCGGCAGCGTCCCGGAAAGATTTTGCGACTGTTCTCCCTCTCCTAGATTTACGCCTGTGCGGCAAAAAAGAAGCGGAATATGGCGGGACTCTGCCCTGCAAACACTATGCCCATCTCGCACCCAGTATTCGTCTTTGAACTTTGTATTTTTCACAAACTTGTAAGGCTCTTGTCCAAGCCGCCTACTTGCAACGAACAGCACATCGACTTTGTTCCCAGCGCCTAGATCGTACTTTCGGATCTCCATTGTGGGACATCGTCCAGCATACGAGGCTATCGTCTGTCGCAGCTTGTCCGTATTGACGTTGACGTGATTATGCCCTCCTGTTCGTTTCTGATCGTGCACACCGAACAAAATAAAACCGCCCTGCGTATTCGCAAAGGCGATGATCAGACGCGCGACTGAAAGAAAATATTCGTCGGAATAGGAGAACGGCCAAGTCTGCTTGAAATCCCAGTTGACACCTTCTTGGTCGATGTAGGTGCCATCCCCGTTACAGAACAGACTTCTAAACTCCTCCTCCGAGGGAAATACACGCCGATCAATAAACGATACAAGACACTCTTCTGTCAGCAACGCTCTCGCCCCGAAAAGATTGTAGCAGACCTCCGCAGAGCTTAGACGGCGGGCCTCCTTGTGCAAAGAGGATAATCTGCATCTCCAGAACTCTCGAGAGGCTAGCTGAGGGCGCCCGCGCGAGGTTGCGGTCACATGGCATGCATTCCCATCCAGCCCTTCGTAAGCAGCGCCAAGTGCACTTCTCGCCTGTTCCCGGCTGCCCGCCGCTCAGGTGCGGCCCTCGAAGGGCCACAACCATTAGGAGAACCTTTGCCCCGTTTGTGCGTGGTCCCAGGACGAGGAGCGCGCGGTGGCGGGCCATTTTCGACATCATCGGTCGGACGCGGGCCGACATCGCGGACACGCTCGCCCGGTTTAACGCCCGCGACGTGAAGGGCTACATGGCCAAGTACGCGGAGGACGGCCAATTCGCAGTTCCCATGCTGGGCGGCCGGCATGATGCAGACGGCGGCTGGGGCTGCGGCCGCAGGGCGTTTCGCGACTGCGTCTAGTTCAGCTCCGGGCGGCAGGGTCAGTTTTGGCTGCCGGGCAGCCGTACACGCCACTGTCATTCCCGGCCGGAGGCGCCCTCAGGCGCCGGAGGGGAAGGGAATCCAGGGCCTGGCGCAGCGGTCTGGGGTGGTCTGGATCCCCTTCCCGCCTGCTGCGCAGGCGCCGGGGATGACAGGGTGCCAAGCCACTCACGCCACTGGAGCGAAGCAATCCACCCTCTCCCCGCTCGGCCCGGCGCAGGCCGGGGCCCACCCCCTGGGCTCCGGCTTTCGCCAGTGTGAGCGGAATCCCGAGTTGACAGATCTAGCATTTATTCCTATATAGCCGTCACTCGTCTCCGGCGAGGGAACGGCGGTCGACACCGGGCACCGTTGTCGGAGGCGAGGACGGGTCCCGAGGTCGCGGTTCCGGAAACCGTGGCGCCCGGGCGGCTGACCGGGCGTGTGCCCATGGGGCCGAAAAGACCGTCGCGGGATGCCGGGAGGGACCAGGCAAATCCGCAAACCATCATCATCGAAGGCCGGAGAACCGGCATCCCGCTCCCTCACA
>JAFAEL010000053.1 GCA_023423995.1 Pseudomonadota bacterium
GCGCGCGGATTGCCGATCGCGAACAGGTAGCCGACCGGGATGTGGAACCAGACCCAATTGTCCCGACCGCCGGCCTCCAGCACGAGGACCCTGTTCCGCCCATCCGCCGAGAGCCGGTTGGCCAGCACGCACCCCGCCGAGCCTGCCCCGACGATCACGTAGTCGTATGTCCCAAAATCCTGCATGGAAAACCCATATCCGAGTTGAACGGCCGAGGGCGAGGGATCCTGTCTCCGTCCGCTCAAAAATCGGGGCGCTCGCGGAAAGCCGCCGGACAGTTTAGCTAGCCGCCGTCACTCCCAAAGGCGGCGCGAACATGAGCTACACCATAGATTTGTCCGGTCGGACGGCCCTCGTCACCGGGGCCTCGAGCGGCCTTGGCCGGCACTTCGCGACGGTGCTCGCACAGGCTGGCGCACAGGTCGTTCTGGCGGCCCGGCGCATCGATGCTCTTTCCTCCCTCCAGACCGAAATTCGCGACGCAGGCGGGTCGGCGGAGCTTGTCGGATTGGATGTGACCGATCCGAGCGCCGTGGCGACAGCCGTTGCCGAGGCTCAACGCATTGGGGCCGGGCAACTCGACATTGTCGTGAACAATGCCGGCGTCGCCCTGACAAAGCCCTTCCTGGAACTGACGCCGGAAGACTGGGACGGTGTCCTCGACACGAATCTCCGCGGCGCCTTCCTGGTCGGTCAGGCTGCGGCACGCCAGATGAAGGAGAGCGGCCGCGGCGGATCGATCATCAACATCGCCTCGATTCTGGGGCTCAGGGTCGCCGGCCAGGTGTCGGCCTATGCCACGTCAAAGGCCGCGCTGGTGCAGCTTACGCGTGCGATGGCGCTTGAGCTCGCCCGTTACGGGATTCGCGTGAATGCCCTCTGCCCGGGCTACGTGGAGACCGATCTGAACCGCGATTTCTTCGCCACCGACGTGGGCAAGGATCTGATCCGCCGCGTGCCCCAGCGCCGACTCGGCCAGAAGTCGGATCTCGACGGCGCTCTGCTTCTGCTCGCGAGCGATGCGGGGCGATCGATCACGGGCGCTGACATCCCCGTCGATGGCGGCCACCTGGTCTCGTCCCTCTGACGAACGAGCCGCTTTCAAGCAGCGTCCACAGGAGCCGGCGCAGCCGACTGCAAAGTTGCGCCGGAATTTGCTGGTTCCGCTTGACAACCAGGGCCGCCGCCACCTAAACGGCGGGCCTCCCCGGTTGGGGACCAGCTACCCCGCGCGGGCGTAGCTCAGTTGGTTAGAGTGCCGGCCTGTCACGCCGGAGGTCGCGGGTTCGAGCCCCGTCGCCCGCGCCACCTTCAAATTACGCAGCTCATTCGCCAGCGAGGCGAAAGCGGCATGCTGCGGCTTCCCCCATCCAGGATACAGGTCGTCGAACCGAGCTGGGGTCCCGCCCCGCCAGACGCGTCGCGAAGCAAGGGCTCGCGCGCTCAGGTCAGCGAAGACAGGAGCGCCTCAGAATCGGGGTTGGCGGCCGTCGGTCGACAATCTCGTACGCGCAGCTCGATGCCGCGGGAAATCCTGCAGCCTCGACCGAAGTGATTTCGGCGGGCTTGTAGGCTCCGGCAATGATCCAGGCTGGCTCGAAGCCGGCCCGGAGCGCGTCGTTGATGACGTGAAGTCCTCGAGGCCTACACCTTAGCGGCGCTCTGCAGCGCCGACGTCACGCCGCCCGGGTCCGAACATTGGCATCGGCGAAGGCCGGCGGGAGCGAGCCGCGGACGCGCTTGACGATCTCAGCCTGATCGGCGCCGCTCTCGATCGCAACCTCTACCGAGGCGCTGCCGGCCGCCATTCCGGTGCTGTAGCTGATGATGACGCCTTCCCGAACCAGTCCGTTCAATGCGACGTTCAGTTCCCCCCAGCCGGCGGGGGCTTTCGGCTTGCGACTCATTGCTGCTCTCTCGGTAAGGTCAAAGACAACTCAAGACACGAAAACGCCCGCTCGAGACTGAACTCGGCGGGCGTGTCCTCCAACCTTGCAGCGCCGGACAATCTGCCGGGACGGGCAAAGGTGGGCGGAGGGCTGCTCAAGCTTTTCGCGAGCGTCGGCCCGAACCGCAAGACCTCATATGGTCTGAAAGCGCGGATGTTCAAGACCAGACGAATCTTCCTCGGCTCACGGCTCCCGGTCCGCGCCGTCTTTGGGACCTCTTTGCCCTCTTCCGCATTGTTTGATTCCGGCCACGCCGCGGTGATGCGCCCCGAGTGCCTTCGCCATGCCGACCTTCAGCAAGCACTTCGTCCAATTCTCGAACTTCGTGGCGCATGCCAGCGGCAAGCCGCTGACCTTCGTTCTCGCGGTGTTCCTCATAGCGGTCTGGGGTGTTACCGGCCCCTTGTTCCACTACTCGGATGCCTGGCAGCTGGTGATCAACACCGGCACGACGATCGTCACGTTCCTGATGGTGTTCCTCATCCAGAACACCCAGAATCGGGACGGCGCCGCCATCCAGACCAAGCTCGACGAACTGATCCGGGCGAGCGCGGCTCAGAACGTCTACATCGGCATCGAGCATCTTACGGACGAGGAACTCGATGAGCTGCGCGCCAAGTGCGAGGCGAGGGCGCGCTCTGAGCGCTCAGGCGACGAGGCGGCGCGTAGGGCGCAGGAGAAGGCAGCGGCGGCTGCGGACCGCGCCGCAGGGATCGGCTGACCGGCCCCGCCGGGCCGAGTTTCGAAACAAGCCGGAAACACGCTTGTGCGTCGCAGCGACGGCTTGTCACTTTAGAACCGCTGCGATAATCGAGCCGCACGCTTTGCGGACGGTCCGGCTCGCGGCCATATCTGCCTCAAAGACAAGCAACCCAACGCGTTCCGGCCCCTGACCTGTCCGCGTTCGCAGGTGGCGAATGAACGCAGTCGTATCGGACTACCTACCTCTCATCATCTTCATCGGCGTCTCGGTGGTGATCGCGGCAGCGCTTCTCGTTGCCCCGTTCCTGCTGGCCTACAAGAGTCCCGATCCGGAGAAGCTCTCGGCCTACGAGTGCGGCTTCAATGCGTTTGACGACGCCCGGATGAAGTTCGACATCCGGTTCTATCTCGTCGCCATCCTGTTCATCATTTTCGACCTCGAAGTGGCGTTCCTCTTCCCCTGGGCCATCACCTTCGGCGACCTCGGCTGGTACGGCTTCTGGTCGATGATGATTTTCCTGGCCATCCTCACGATCGGCTTCATCTACGAGTGGAAGAAGGGAGCGCTGGAATGGGACTGACCGCCTCCCAGACCGCGGTTGCGCCGGCACCGCGTGGCATCATCGATCCTTCGACTGGGCAGCCGGTTGGAGCGCGCGATCCGTTCTTCCGCGAGGTGAACGCGGAGCTCGCCGACAAGGGCTTCGTGGTCACGACCGCCGAGGATCTGATCACCTGGGCGCGAACCGGGTCTCTCATGTGGATGACCTTCGGGCTCGCGTGCTGCGCGGTCGAGATGATGCAGATGTCGATGCCGCGCTACGACGCCGAGCGGTTCGGCTTCGCGCCACGCGCGACGCCGCGCCAGTCCGACGTGATCATCGTGGCAGGCACCCTGACCAACAAGATGGCCCCGGCCTTCCGCAAGGTCTATGACCAGATGCCGGAGCCGCGCTACGTCATCTCCATGGGGTCGTGCGCCAATGGCGGCGGCTACTACCATTACTCCTATGCGGTGGTGCGCGGCTGCGATCGCGTCGTGCCGGTCGACATCTACGTTCCGGGTTGCCCCCCGACCGCGGAGGCACTGCTTTACGGAGTGCTGCTACTCCAGCGGAAGATCCGCCGCGTCGGAACAATCGAGCGCTGAGAATGGCCATGGATCTCGCCCAACTCGGGCAGCACATCGCCAGCCGACTTGGTTCGGTGGTGACCGGCCACGCGGTCGCCTATGGCGACCTCACGATCGGCGTGGAGCGCTCCGCCATCGTGGAGGTGGTCACCTTCCTGCGGGACGATCCCGAGTGCCGGTTCATCTGCTTCATCGATATCTGCGGGGTGGACTATCCGGCGCGCGAGCGACGCTTCGACGTCGTCTATCACCTGCTCTCACCGGTCCTGAACCAGCGCATTCGGATCAAGCTCGAGACGGACGAGGTCTCGCCCGTTCCCTCGATCATCAGCGTCTTCCCGGCTGCTGACTGGTTCGAGCGGGAGACCTACGACCTCTACGGCATTCTCTTCACCGGGCATCCGGATCTGCGCCGCATCCTCACCGACTACGGTTTCGAGGGCCACCCGCTGCGCAAGGACTTCCCGATGACGGGGTTCGTCGAGGTACGCTACGACGATACCGAGCGTCGGGTTGTCTACGAACCCGTGAAGCTGCAGCAGGAGTTCCGCAGCTTCGATTTCCTCTCGCCCTGGGAGGGGACGGATTACGTCCTGCCCGGCGACGAGAAGGCGAAGGCTGTCTGACATGGCTCTCGAGGATCACGGCCTCGCGGCTCAGCGCGACGAGCTGCTCGATACCCGGCCTCATGCCGAGGCCTCTAACGCGGTTCGCGAATCCGGGGCCTTGCTGCCGTCTGCGGGGCGCGAGCACGAGATCCGCAACTTCTCGATCAATTTCGGCCCGCAGCATCCGGCCGCCCACGGCGTGCTGCGCCTGGTGCTGGAGCTCGACGGCGAGATCGTCGAGCGGGTGGATCCGCATATTGGCCTGCTCCACCGCGGCACCGAGAAGCTGATCGAGTACAAGACCTACCTGCAGGCGACGCCCTATTTCGACCGGCTCGACTATGTCGCGCCGATGAACCAGGAGCACGCCTTCTGCCTCGCCATCGAGAAGCTGATCGGGCTCGAGGTGCCGAAGCGCGGGCAGTTGGTCCGGGTGCTCTACTCCGAGATCGGCCGCATCCTTTCGCACCTCCTGAACGTCACGACCCAGGCGATGGATGTCGGCGCCCTCACGCCGCCGCTTTGGGGCTTCGAGGAGCGCGAGAAGCTGATGGTGTTCTATGAGCGTGCCTCCGGCTCGCGCATGCACGCCAACTACTTCCGCCCGGGCGGGGTGCATCAGGATCTGCCGCCCGAACTGATCGACGACATCTGGGCCTGGTGCGACCCCTTCCTCAAGGTGTGCGACGACCTCGACGCTCTCTTCATCGGCAACCGCATCTTCAAGCAGCGCAACGTCGATATCGGCGTGGTCTCGCTCGAGGATTGCTGGCGCCTCGGCTTCTCGGGCGTGATGGTCCGCGGCTCCGGCGCGAAGTGGGACCTGCGGAAGGCGCAACCCTACGAGTGCTACGAGGAGTTGGAGTTCGACATCCCGGTCGGCACGAGCGGCGACAACTACGACCGTCAGGTGATCCGGATGCTCGAGATGCGGGAATCCGTCCGCATCATGAAGCAGTGCCTGCACAAACTCCGCTCTCCCGAAGGCGCGGGCCCCGTCACGTCCCTCGACGGCAAGGTTGCCCCGCCGAAGCGTGGTGAGATGAAGCGCTCAATGGAGGCGCTCATCCATCACTTTAAGCTGTATACGGAGGGCTTCCACGTCCCGGCCGGCGAAGTCTATGCGGCCGTGGAAGCGCCGAAGGGCGAGTTCGGCGTCTATCTGGTCGCCGACGGGACCAACAAGCCGTATCGGTGCCATATCCGGGCCCCGGGCTTCGCTCATCTCCAAGCCATGGACTTCATGTGCCGCGGTCACATGCTCGCCGACGTGTCCGCCGTGCTCGGTTCCCTCGATATCGTGTTCGGCGAGGTTGATCGCTGATGGCCGTCCGTCGTCTCGCCCCTGTCGAGGTCCAGCCCGCCTCCTTCGCCTTCACGGAGGAGAACGAGCGCTGGCTTGATCAGCAGATCGCCAAGTATCCGGACGGCCGGCAGGCCTCCGCGGTCATTCCCGCGCTCTGGCAGGCCCAGAAGCAGCATGACGGCTGGCTGCCCCAGAAGGCGATCGAGGCCGTTGCCGCGCGCCTCGGCATGCCGCTGATCCGGGTAATGGAGGTCGCGACCTTCTACACCATGTTCAACCTTGAGCCGGTCGGTCGCTACTTCATCCAGCTCTGCGGGACCGTACCTTGCCACGTGAAGGGGGCGCTGGACCTGAAGCAAGTGCTGCTCGACCGTGTCGGGGACCAGCATCATGTCACGGAGGATGGCTACTTCTCCTGGCTGGAGGTCGAGTGCCTGGGCGCCTGCTGCAACGCTCCGATGGTGCAGATCAACGACGACTACTACGAGGATCTGACGCCGGACCTCCTGATCAGGCTTCTCGACGACCTGAAGGCGGGCCGAGAGGTGAAGCCTGGTCCGCAGAACGGCCGGCGCGCGTCCGAGCCTCAGGACGACGTGAAGACGCTGACTGACCCATCGCTCTATGACGGGTCGCTGGTCGGAAGCTGGCGCGAGAGATTCAAGGACGAGCTGTCAGGCGCGCCGACTGTGGCCACGACGGGCGAGCATCAGGCCGCGACGGCGACCGGCCCTGGCGACCCGAAGGCGGCGAAGCCCGATGCCGGCCGTGCGACCGAGCGGCCCGTCGCGGATACCCCCGCGACGCGGGTCGCCGCGGGCGAAGCCCCGGTGAAGCAGGCCGATCACGCCGCGGCTGGGCGGACCGACACGACGGGTGCCGTTCACCCCGGCCCCGAGACCTCTACGCGTCCTCAGCAGAGCGACAAGTCCTACACGGCCGTCCCGTCGAAGCCGGGCGAGGGGAAGGTCGCGGCCGACGCAGAGGGCACGACGCCGTTTGCCGGCACGCCGCAATCCGACACCGCCGAACGCCGGGATGGATCGGAGACCAAGCCTGTCGGCGCGAGCCCGGACGTTTCTCCGGGCGTGGCGCCGAAGGAGTGAGCTGACAGATGGCGCTCGCCGACAAAGACCGCATCTTCACGAACCTGTACGGCTTCCATTCGCCGGGGCTCGAAGCCGCGCGCCGTCGTGGCGCATGGGACGGGACGAAGTTCTTCCTCGACAAGGGGATCGACTGGATCATCGAGGAGATGAAATCCTCGGGCCTCCGCGGCCGCGGGGGCGCGGGCTTCCCGACTGGCCTCAAGTGGTCGTTCATGCCGAAGCAGTCGGACGGGCGGCCGCACTACCT
>JAFAEL010000061.1 GCA_023423995.1 Pseudomonadota bacterium
GGCGTCCCCCGCGCTTCGGCGGCGGGACGGGCTTCGCCCGCGAGCGGCCGAGCCCCAGCGCTTTCGCAAGTTCGGAGCGCTGCCGCGCGTAGCTCGGCGCGACCATCGGGTAGTCGGCCGGCAGGCCCCACTTCGTCCGATACTGCTCGGGGGTCAATCCACGGCCGCTGAGATGCCGTTTCAGCGACTTGTACTGACGCCCGTCCTCCAGGCTGATCAAGTAGTCGGGAGTGATCGATTTCCTGATCGGCACGGGCGGAACGGGGCGCTCCGGCGCGACTTCTGTCTTCGGCTTGCCGAGAGCGGAAAGCGCCTCGTGAACCGAGGCGATCACCCGCGGCAGGTCTGACATCGCGACCGCGTTGTTCGCAACGAAGGCCGAAACGACACCGACGGTGAGCTCGGTGATTTCGTTCTGCGAATTATGTTCTTCCTGGGCCATGGCGTCCTCGTGAAAAATTAGGCCGCATGTGCTTGAATAAAGTAGTTCCGTCAAGGCACGATATACGAAATAGCACGGATCATCCTTGCGAATGAGTAAGCAGGGGCGTTTTGGTCCTGTATCGATCGGAAAGAAGTCGGAGCAAATCAACATAGGATGGTGCGCACGAGGAGGAGATTTCGAATCGGGATCAAATCGCGGACGCGCAAAGCACGCGCTTGCGCGATCCCGCGAGCGTCATAACTTCGGAGCCATGTGTACAAACGACAGAAGCCGATGATGCCGCGCCTGAAGAGCTATGTTGGATGGATTTCGAGCCTCTGGTTGTTGCTGTCGGTTGCGCCTGCACAGGCGATCGAGGGAGGACGACTGGCTCGGGCGAACGACCCGCTCGCGGCCGCGGCGCAGGCATTCTCAGGACGACGCTTCTCGAGCCGATTGCCATCACCCGCAGCGGCCTGACCATCGCCCGGGCGATCGGATCGCGTGTATGCGTCGGCGATTCCGGAGGTCCGGTCGTGGCGGAGGGGCGCGGCGGCCCGCGCGTGTGGGGTGTCGCCAGCGCCGTGATCACGCGCGAGCCTCCCTGCGGCGACACCTTGGTCATCGCCCCGGCGAACCCCGCCGCCTGGTGAATGGCTGGCAACCTTCCTGTGGTTTGATCCGGGACGTCAGCAGGAGAAAACGCTTGAGCCTCGACAGGTCGGAAGCCGAACGCCTTTTGGAAGAACTGATTGCGCCCTGGGTTCGCGATCTGCGTCTCTCGTTCGATACGATCGATGCGGGGCGCGTCAGCGTGCGAATGCCGTTCGACGAGAGGCTGACCCGCATCGGCGGCACCGTCTGCGGCCAGGCGCTCATGGCCCTTGCCGACACGACGATGGTTTTCGTCGTGTCGAGCGCCATCGGGGAGTTCCGGCCGATGACCACCGTCAGCCAAAGCAGCAACTTCATGCGCCCGATCGCGGGCGCCGACGTGATCGCGGATGGCCGCATCCTGAGGCTGGGACGCACGATGGCGTTCGGCGAAGTCTTCATCCGGGCGGCTGGGAGCGAGGCGCCCGCCGTCCACGTCTCGAGCGCCTACGCGCTGATTGCGGAGCCGGCGAAAACGGCGGCGGCCCCTCCCTCCCCTCACTGACCGAGAATCAGGCTCCGGACGCGCTCCGGCTCCTCCATGGGCAGGAAATGCGTCGTGCCCGGCACCGTTTCCACGCTCATCCTTGGGGAAAGCGGCTTCCGCAGCGCGCAGGTGCTGCCCTTGTCGGCGCGAAGAATCGCGACGGGGCAGCGCAGCCGCTTGAGCGCGCCCCAGATGTCGTGGGCGTGGCTGAGGAAGTTCGAGGCCTCCCAGGCCGGCGCGCAGGCAAGCTCGACCGATCCGTCCGGCCGGTCCCTGAACGCCCCGGCGACATAGTCGGCGAGTTGCTCCGGTCTCCACGACTTGAAGGCGCCCCGGCCGGAATAGGCGAGGAGCGCGGCTTCGCGCGACTGGAACGAACTCTTCCGGCGCAGTGCCCCCTCGGACAGGTTGCGCAATCCCGTCAGCCGGCGCGCCGGAAACCCGAGCCGCAGGCCCAGCGAGACGGGCCAGGGCATGATCACGGGGTCGAGCAGGACCAGCCGCCGCACCTTGTGCGGCCGGCGCACCGCCGCCAGGGCCGAGGCCGTGCCGCCCATCGAATGGCCCGCGAGCGTGACCGGCTGGTCGAGCCGGTCGAGGACGGCGACGAGGTCGCCCGCGAGATCATCCCAGCTCCTGCGCCGCGCGGGATTGGCCGGCAGCGTCGTCTGTCCATGCCCGCGCTGATCGAGGGCCAGGATGCGCAGGCTCCGGGAGAGCGGCTCGAGAATGCTCCGATAGGTCAGGGCGTTGAACCCGTTTGCGTGGAGAAACACGACGTCGTACGGGCGGCGGCTATCCCCAAGCTCGATGGCGGACATCCCCTCCGCTCGAGGGCCGGCAAGATCCAGTCTGAGGCGCCTGATGGCGGGTTTCTCAAGCGTGCGGTTCTGATCGAGCATACCGTCCAACGTCCTCGCGGAAGCAGGGTGCCGCCCCGACTTGCCGTCTGAAGGTCTTCCGCAGCCGTATGACAGTTTGATTTCAGATCGGCGAGCGCCGGTCGGCCGCCGCGCCAGCCTCGCTGTTGCGCGGCCCGTTGGCCGCGGAGGGGTTCGATCAGGCTGCCACCGGCATGGATTTCGGCGGCAGCTCCGAGACCTGCACCATGTGGCCGGGCGACACCTCCCGGTAGAGCCGCTCGGGCGGGACATAGTCGACCGGCCGGATCGGGCTTTTGAGCTCCTCGTTCGACACGCGATGTTTCTCGTGCCGCCGGGCCGGGTCCGGCACCGGCACCGCGTCGATCAGGCGTCTCGTATACGGGTGCTGGGGGTTCCCGAAGATCTCCGCCCGAGGCCCGATCTCGACGATCTCGCCGAGATACATCACGGCCACGCGGTGACTCACCCGCTCGACGACGGCCATGTCGTGCGAGATGAAGAGGTAGGCGAGCTTCATGCTCGCCTGCAGCTCCAGCATCAGGTTCACCACCTGCGCCTTCACCGAGACGTCGAGCGCGGAGACGGATTCGTCGGCCACGATCAGGCTCGGCCTGACGGCCAGCGCACGGGCGATGCAGATCCGCTGCCGCTGCCCGCCCGAAAATTCGTGCGGGAAGCGGCTCGCCATGTCGGGCGACAGGCCGACCTGGCGCAGGAGATCGGCCGCACGATCCCGCGCCTCCGATCGGCTGGCGAGGCGATTGATCAGGAGCGGCTCCGCGATCGCCGAGCCGATCGTCATCCGGGGATCGAGACTCGCGAACGGATCCTGGAAGATCATCTGCATGCGCTTGCGGCGTTCGCGCAGCTCGCGCTCGCCGAGCTTCATGATGTCCTCGCCGTCGAGGAGGACGGAGCCGGACAGCGGCTCGACGAGGCGCATGACGGAGCGGCCGGTCGTGGACTTGCCGCAGCCGGACTCGCCGACGAGCGCCAGCGTCTCGCCCTGGCGGAGATCGAAGGACACCTTCTCCACCGCATGCACGCGCCCGCGCGCCCGGCCCAGGAGCCCGCCCCGGATCTCGAAGCGGGTGGTCAGGTCCTTCACCTGCAGCACCGGCGTCTCGGCACGCGCCACCGTGTCCGGAATCTCCGGCTGCGGCTCTGGCAGGCCGGTGGTCCTGTCGATCTTCGGGAATGGCAGCGGATGGGCATGCGCGGCCATCGAGCCGAGCCGGGGCACGGCAGACAGAAGCACGCGCGTATAGGGATGCTGCGGACGCTTGAAGATGTCGTCCGTTGCCCCGGTCTCCACCGCCTGGCCGCCATACATGACCACCGTGCGATCGGCGATCTCCGCCACGACGCCCATGTCGTGCGTGATGAAGAGGACGGACATGCCCTCCTCTTCCTGCAGCAGCTTGATGAGTTCGAGGATCTGCGCCTGGATCGTTACGTCCAGGGTCGTCGTCGGCTCGTCGGCGATCAGCAGCTTCGGCCGGCAGGCCAGCGCCATCGCGATCATCACGCGCTGGCGCATCCCGCCGGAGAAGCGGTGCGGGTACTCGTGGATGCGGGAGCGCGCGGCCGGAATGCGCACCTTGTCCAGCAGCCGGATCGTCTCGGCTTCGGCCTCCGCGCGTGAGATCCCACGATGGAGGATGAGCGCCTCCGCAATCTGGAAGCCGATGGTCAGAACCGGGTTCAGGCTCGTCATCGGCTCCTGGAAGATCATCGCGATCTCGTCGCCGCGCACCTCGCGCATCTCGCGCTCGGGCAGCTTCAGGAGGTCGCGGCCGCCGAGCATGACGCTGCCGCTGATCCGACTCGAGTCCCTGGGCGTCAGGCGCATCAGCGACAGCGCGGTGACGCTCTTGCCCGAGCCGGATTCGCCGACGAGCGCGACCGTCTCCTTCGGGCCGATCGAGAAGGAGGCCTTGCGCACGACCTCGCGCCAGGCGCCCTCGACGCGGAAGGCGGTGGTGAGATCGCGGACGGAGAGGATGGGGGTCATGGCCGCGCTCCCCTCTCCCCGCGCGCGGGGAGAGGTCGAGCAGCCCGCGCAAGCGGGCGCCCGGGTGAGGGGCATCCCCCCCGCGGCCCGCCCCTCATCCGGTCGCGCTGCCGCGCAACTCGACTTCTCCCCGCCTGCGGGGAGAAGAATTCGCCAGCTTCGCCGCCCATCAGATCACCCGCCGCGGATCGAGGGCATCGCGCAGCCCGTCGCCGATGAAATTGATCGAGAGCACCGTCAGGAAGATCGCCGCGCCCGGGAACAGCGCCCAGTGCGGCGCGACGTCGAGATGATCCTTGGCGTCGAAGAGGAGCCGGCCCCAGGTCGGGATGTCCGGCGGGAAGCCGAGGCCGAGGAACGAGAGCGTCGATTCCGCGATAATGGCAGCCGAGACCTCGATGGTCGCGGCCACGATCACCGGGCCGAGAGCATTGGGCAGGATGTGGCGGACCACCTGGCGCCACTTGCTGGCCCCCATCGCCCGGACCGCCTCGACGAATTCCTTCTCGCGCAGCGACAGGAACTGCGCCCGCACCAGCCGTGCCACGGGCATCCAGCGCAAGCCCCCGATCACGACCACGATCATGACGAAGACGCCGCCCTCGACGCCGAAGATCGCCTTCAGCTTGTCCCGGAAGAGATAGATGACGAGGAGCAGCAGCGGCAGTTGCGGCAGGGACAGGAACAGGTCCGTGACCCACATCAGGATGGGGTCGAGATAGCGCCGCGACATGCCGGCGACCGCGCCGATCACCGTTCCGACCACGGTCGCCACCACCATGGCGGCGAAGCCGACCGCCAGCGAGATCCGGCCGCCATACATCATGCGCGCGAGGAGATCCTGCCCGAGGTCGTCCGTGCCGAAGGGGTGTGCGGCCGAGGGCGTCGCGAGCCGGGCCGAGAAGTCGATCTCGTCGATCGGGACGCGCCAGATCAGCGGGCCGATCAGCACCCCCGCGACCAGCACGGCGAGAACGGCGGAACTCGCCATCGCGAGCTTGTGCCGGCGGAAGCGCCGCCACGTCTCGCGTCCGGGAGGAACGGCCGGCTCGGCAGCGCTCGCGGGCGCGGCCGCCAGCGCGGGCTCACCCGAACGAGATGCGAGGGTCGAGCCAGCCATACAGGAGGTCCGCGATGAGATTGAACAGGACGACGAGGCAGGCGAACACGAAGGTCACGGCCATCACGACGGGGGTGTCGTTGGCGAGCATCGCGCTGATCAGAAGCGAGCCGATCCCCGGGACGCGGAAGATCTGCTCCGTCACGATGGCGCCGCCGAACACGGCCGGCATCTGCAGCGCGACCAGCGTCACGACCGGGATGAGCGCGTTGCGCGAGACGTGCCGGACCGTGACCGTTCTCTCGTCGAGCCCCTTCGCGCGGGCGGTCGTCACATAATCCAGCCGGGCGACATCGAGCACGGAGGAGCGGACGTAGCGCGTGTAGGACGCGGCCTGGAAGAAGCCGAGCACCATGATCGGCATGATGGCCTGCCGGAAATGCTCCCAGTACCAGCGCCACCCCTCCGCCGAGATGTCGGACCTGTAGACGAAGGGGAGCCAGTCGAGGTGGATCGAGAAGAGCAGGATGAAGAGGAGGCCGGTGAAGAAGGTCGGGAGCGAGAAGCCCACGAAGGCCAGCGTGTTCGCGATCTGGTCGAACAGCGAATAGGGCCGCATCGCCGCGTAGATGCCGATCGGCAGCGCGATCGCGAGGGCCAGGATCTGCGAGGAGCCGATCACGAAGAGGGTCACGGGCACCCGCTGCAGGATCAGCGTGTCGACATCGATGCGGCTCGCGAAGGAGAAGCCCCAGTCGCCCTGCGCCATGGCCGTGAGCCAGCGCAGGTAGCGCACCATCACCGGGTCATCGATGCCGAACTTGGCCCGGAGCGCGGCCCGGACCTCCGGCGGCACGTTCGGGTTGGTGGCGAGCTCCTCGAAGGGGTCGCCCGGCGCCAGCGCGAGCACCGTGAACAGCACCAGGCTGATGCCGAGGAGGCTCGGAATCGCGATCAGGAACCGGCGTAGCAGGTAGGTTGCCATCGGCTCTCGCTATCCGGGAACGCAGCTACGGGATTGTTCGGCGCCGCGCGGCACTAAGGCCGCGCGGTCCGGCGCGCTCAGGTTCGGTACCAGGCGGCGATGTTCCAGGTATCCACGTCCCAGCCCGAATGGTCGAACATCAGGTTGTTCGCCCCCGCCGCGACACGCGTCCGCGAGAGGAGCGGCAGGATCACGTTCGCCTCGCAGAAGATGTCGTTCACCTTGATCAGGAGGGCCGCCCGCTTCACCGGGTCGAGCTCTTTCTGGGCGGCCCTGTAGGCCTCGTCCGCCGCCGGATCCGAGTAGCGCGACACGTTGCGGCCGAGCCACTTGTTCTCCTTGTTCGCGATCTCCCAGGAGACGAACTGGTTGAGGAAGCGCTCCGGATCGGGCTGCGGCTGGGTCGTCGTGTACATCTCCATATCGCAATAGAGCTTCGTGTAGGTGTCCGGATTGGCGACGTCGGACGAGAAGAACACCGACGCGGTTACGGACTTCAGCTCGAGGTCGATCCCCGCCCGCTGGCAGGCCTGCTTGATGATCGCCTGCGTCTTCTGGCGCGGGGCGTTGATGGAGGTCTGGAAGACGTATTTGAGCTTCTTCCCGTCCTTCTCACGGATGCCGTCCGAGCCGCGCTTGTAGCCGGCCTCGTCCAGGATCTTGTTGGCCTTCTCGATATTGAACTCGTATTTCAGCTTCGGCGATTTGAACTGCTTCGGTTCGTTCACGAAGCTGGCCGTCGCGGTGCCGCCGCGCCCGTAGATGAACTTCTGGATCGAGTCCCGGTCGATCAGGAGGTTCATCGCCTCGCGGACCTTCGGGTCCGACAGCGTCGGGTGCTTCGTCTTGATGCTCGAGCGCTCGCCGTCGACATCGGTCCAGGGGTCGGTCGTGTTCAGGATGATGAACTCGATGTCGCCCGAGACCACCGTGCTGACCCTGCCGCGGCCGCCGCTCTCCATCCGCTTGAGGACATCGTCCTCGACCTGGAGGTTCCAGGCATAGTCGAACTCGCCCGTCTGCAGGATGGCGCGGGCCGCGGAGACGGCATCGCCCCCGCCCTTCACCTCGAGCCTGTCGAAGAAGGGCTGGTTCGGGATGTGGTAGTCGGGATTGCGCTCGCCGGTCAGGATGTCGCCCGGCTTGAAGTCCACGAACTTATAGGGCCCGGTGCCGACCGGCTTCAGGTTCGCGGGCGCCTCGCGCGACTTCGCCCCCTTGTACTCGCCGAAATGGTGCTTGGGCAGGATCTGGCCGGTCACCCCGACGAACGGGTCGGCCCAGAACGGCGTCGGCTCCTTGAAGGTGATCTTGACCGTGTGGTCGTCGATCTTCTCCACCTTGATGTTGCTGTACGCACCGGTCGTGTAGGCGGCGGTCGCGGGGTCCGCCGCGTATTCGGCGGTGAAGATGACGTCGTCGGCCGTGAAGGGCTTGCCGTCGTGCCACTTCACGTTCCGCTTCAGCTTCCAGGTGACCTCCTTGCCGTCCGCCGAGAGGCCGCCATTCGCCTTGGACGGCACTTCCGCGGCGAGCTGCGGGATGAGGTTGCCCTCCTTGTCCCAGCCGGCGAGCGGCTCGAAGAAGATGCGCGAGGCGATCTGGTCCTTGGTGCCGCTGGCGAAATGCGGATTGAGCAGGGTCGGCGCCTGCCAGAGCAGGATCTTGAGCAGGCCGCCGCCGCCGGCCTTCTCCGGCTTGTAGGGCAGCGTGGCGTTCGCGTAGGCAACGCCGGAATGGGCGAGCATCATGCCGGCCAGCGGCGCAGTGAGCCCGAGGCCCACCATCTGCCGCACGAAGTTTCGCCGGGACAGCTTGCCGTCCGCCACCTCGGCGATCAGATCCCGAAGCTCCTGCTCGTTCATCGACAGCTCCCGTTATGCGTGTGGCGGTCAGGACCAGTATCCGCCCGCAGGCGCCGCAGCCGTTTCGCAAGTGGCGCGCCAGCCGAGGCCGCGCGCGTGGCGAATACCGGTTTGTCGGAAGCTGACGCGGATCTGGCGGCGCATTGTCTTGGCGCTTCGTCCTGTTGCGGGGGCCAAGGCTAGCTGTCGTTCCGGACGATCACAACATCTCTCGCCGCCCGACCGGCCTTCTACTTCTGGCCAAAGGGCGGGGGTGACAAACGAACAAGGATTGATAAGGGTCGGCCAAAATCTAAGGCAAAGACCAAGGGAGAAACGTCGATGTTGCGCCGTCAGGTGTTGAAGGGGCTGTCCGCGGCCGCGCTCGGGGGCGCGGGCCTGCCGCTGATCGGTGGAGGCCCGGCCTGGGCTGCCTGGCCGGAGCGTCCGATCACCCTGGTGGTGCCCTGGGCGGCAGGCGGCGGGACGGACGCGACGGCCCGCATCATCGGCTCGCTCCTGGAGAAGGAACTCGGCCAGCCGGTCAACGTGGTGAACAGGACGGGCGGCAACGGCGTCGTTGGCCATACGGCGATCGCGACGGCGGCGCCGGACGGCTACACGATCGGCCTCGCCACGGTCGAGATCGCCATGCTGCACTGGCAGGGCCTCACCAACCTGACCCACCAGAACTTCACGCCGCTGGCGCTGATGAATCTCGACCCGGCCGGCGTCCATGTCCGCCAGGACTCGCCCTTCAAGTCGGTCAAGGAGCTCCTCGACGACATCAAGAAGAACCCGGGCAAGCACAAGGCCTCCGGCACCGGCCAGGGCGGGATCTGGCACCTCGCCATCGCGGGCATGCTCGACAGCCTGTCGATCGATCCGGCCTCGGTGCCGTGGGTGCCGAGCAACGGCGCGGCACCGGGCCTGCAGGACCTCGTCGCCGGCGGCGTCTCGGTCGTCCCCTGCTCGATCCCGGAGGCGCGTTCGCTGATCGACGCGAACCGCGTGCGGGGCCTTGCGATCATGGACGAGGCGAAGAACGCGATCTTCCCCAACATCCCCACCCTGAAGGAGGAGACGGGCAGCACCTGGGCGACCGGCGCCTGGCGCGGCATGGTCGCCCCCAAAGGGCTGCCGCAGGAGGTCACGACCCGGCTGATCACGGTGCTCGACAAGATCTACAAGAGCAAGGAATACAACGACTTCATGGGCAGCCGCGGCTTCGGCGTGCGCTTCGCCGCAGGACCGGATTTCGGCAAGTTCTGGGAGACGAGCGACCAGAACATGGGCACCGTGATGAAGAAGGTGGGCTTGGCGAAGTAGTCGGCCCTCAACCCGGCTGTTCGAGCTCGGCGAGGCTGGACGCGCCTCGCCGGGCATGCAGCATTAGGCCCGACCGCGGAGGACCTGCGCGCTGGCCTACGATCTCATTCTCAGGAACGGGCGGGTGCTCGACCCGTCCCAGAACATCGATTCCGTCACGGACATTGCCTTCCAGGACGGCAAGGTCGCCCGCATCGGCAGCAACCTCGAGGCGGCGGGCTGTCCGGACGTGCGCGACGTCTCCGGCCTCATCGTCTCGCCCGGGCTGATCGACCTCCACACCCATGTCTATTGGGGCGGCACCTCGCTCGGCATCGACGCCGAGGATTTCTGCCGCCGCAGCGGCGTGACGACGGCCGTCGATACCGGCTCGGCCGGGCCCGGCAACTGGATGGGCTTCCGCAAGCACGTCATCGAGCCGAGCCGGGTGCGCATCCTCGCCTACCTGCACGTCTCGCATGCCGGCATCTACGGGTTCGACAAGCGCGTCATGGTCGGCGAGAGCCGCGAATTGATGCTGATGAACCCGATCGATTGCGCGGAGGTGGCCGACGCCAATCGCGACCTCATCGTCGGCATCAAGGTGCGCGTCGGGCTGCACGCCTCCGGCACCTCGGGCACCGTGCCGCTCAACATCGCCCTCCAGGTTGCCGAGGAGGTCGGCATGCCCGTGATGGCGCATATCGACCACCCGCCGCCCTCCTACGAGGAGGTGCTGGACATGCTGCGGCCGGGGGACGTCCTCACCCACGCCTTCAGGCCCTTCCCCAACGCCCCGATCACCGGCCAGGGCCGCGTGAAGGACGCCGTGCTCGCCGCCCGCAGGCGCGGGGTGCTGTTCGATATCGGGCACGGCAAGGGCTCCTTCGCCTTCAAGACCGCGCGGGCCATGCTGGCCAACGGCTTCGAGCCCGACACGATCTCGTCCGACATCCACACGCTCTGCATCGAGGGCCCCGCCTTCGACCAGGTGACGACGCTGTCGAAGTTCCTCTGCCTCGGCATGCCGCTCGACCGCGTGATCGCCTCGACGACGGTGAATGCCGCCATGGCCATGAAGCGCCCCGAGCTCGGCACGCTCAAGCCGGGCTCGATCGGCGACGCGACCCTCCTCCGCCTGGAGCAAGGGCGGTTCGATTACGAGGATGTGGTCGGCGAGCACCTGGAAGGGAGCCAGCGCCTGACCAGCGCGGGCGTGGTCCTCGCAGGCAAGTGGTGGCATCCGAACTGAGCGAAGCAACTGCCCCGCTCATCCCGGCGGAAGCCGGGATCCAGTCCGTCCCCTCCCCTGGGCACCGGCTTCCGCCGGTGTGAGCGGCAGGGCCGCTACTTCGACACGAGCGGCGGGGTCTGCTGGTGCTGGATCACCCGCCAGACCTCGTGTTCGAGCCGGCGCATCACCGTCGTGCAATGCGCCGTATACGCC
>JAFAEL010000109.1 GCA_023423995.1 Pseudomonadota bacterium
GTGCGCCGTCGCGCGCTGGAAGCCGGAATTGATCTGCGCCGCCTGCGCGGAACCGGACCCGCCGGCCGCATCACGCATGACGACCTCGACGCCTATCTCGCCGCCGGCGAGAGCGAGGCGCCTGCCCAGCCGGCCGGACGGCGGCCAAAACTCGGCATCGAGGAGGTGAAAGTTGTCGGCCTGCGCCGCCGCATCGCCGAGAACATGGCCGATGCGAAGCGCCGCGTCGCGCACTTCTCCTATGTCGAGGAGGTCGACGTCACGGCGCTCGAGGAGCTGCGCGGTGCGCTGAACGAGCGCCATGGCCAGAGCCGCACGAGGCTCACGCTGATCCCGTTCCTGGTGCATGCGCTCGTGCGCACGCTTCCCGACTTCCCGCAGATGAATGCGCTGTACGACGACGAGGCGAACATCGTCCGCCGGCACGAGGGCGTGCATGTCGGCATCGCGACGCAGACGCCGAACGGCCTCATGGTGCCCGTACTCCGGCACGCCGAAGCGCGAGACCTCTGGGACGTCGCGGCCGAGCTGAAGCGCGTGGCCGATGCCACGCGCTCGGGGGTCGCGGCGCGGGACGAGCTCAGCGGCTCCACGATCACGATCACCTCGCTCGGAGCACTCGGCGGGATTGCCACGACCCCCGTCGTGAACCGGCCCGAGGTCGCGATCATCGGGGTGAACAAGCAGGTCATGCGCCCGGTCTGGCGCGACGGCGCCTTCGTGCCGCGCCTGATGATGAATCTCTCGTCGTCCTTCGATCACCGCGTCGTCGACGGCTACGACGCAGCCCGCTTCATCCAGGCCATAAAGGCGCTCATCGAGACGCCGACGCTCCTCTTCATGGACGCCTGAACATGACGGAGATCACGACCAAGCTTCTCGTGCTCGGCGGCGGTCCTGGCGGCTACGTCGCGGCGATCCGCGCCGGCCAGCTCGGCATCGACACGGTGCTGATCGAGGAACAGAAGCTCGGCGGCACCTGCCTGAATGTCGGCTGCATCCCGTCCAAGGCGCTGATCCATGCGGCGGACGCCTTCCACGCGGCTGTCGGGCAGGCCGGGGGCTCGCCCTTTGGCTTATCGGTCTCCGAGCCGCGGCTCGACTTTGGTCGCACGATCGCTTGGAAGGATGGGATCGTGGCGCGCTTGAACGCGGGCGTCGCGTCGCTCCTGAAGCGTGGGCGCGTGAAGATCCTGCGCGGCCGCGGCAGCATGACGGACGGCAAGACCTGCCGGGTCGAGACGGATACCGGCGTCGACACCGTCTCCGCCGAGCACGTCGTCATCGCGACCGGCTCGCTCCCGATGGCACTGCCGAACCTGCCGTTCGGCGGGAACGTGATCTCCTCGACCGAGGCCCTGTCGCTTCCGGCCGTGCCGGGCACGATGGCCGTCGTAGGCGCGGGCTATATCGGGCTCGAGCTCGGCATCGCCTTCGCGAAGCTCGGCGCCAGAGTCACGGTCGTCGAGATGGCCGACCGCATCCTCCCGCTCTACGACGCGGACCTCACCCGCCCGGTCGCCCGCCGGCTCGCGGGGCTTGGAATCGAAGTCCTGCTCGGGGCCCGCGCGGCCGGCCTCTCGGAGGGCGACGCCCTTCGGGTCGAGAGCGGCGGCGCGGTGCGCGAGATCGCGGCGGAGAAGATCCTGGTCGCGGTCGGCCGCAGGCCGCGCACGGGCGATTTCGGCCTCGACCAGCTCGACCTGAACATGAGCGGGCCTTTCATCCGCATCGACGAGCGTTGCGCGACCTCCATGCGCAATGTCTGGGCGGTCGGGGACGTCACGGGCGAGCCGATGCTCGCGCATCGCGCCATGGCGCAGGGGGCGATGGTCGCGGAGATCGTCGCCGGCCGGAAGCGTCTCTTCCAGAAAGCCGCGATCCCGGCCGTGTGCTTCACGGATCCCGAGATCGTCTCGGTCGGCCTGTCGCCGGAGGAAGCCCGCGCCGCCGGGATCGAGGCGCGCATCGGCCAGTTCCCGTTCGCGGCGAACGGGCGCGCGATGACGCTCGGCTCGGACGAGGGTTTCGTGCGCGTCATGGCGCGGGCCGACAATCACCTGGTGCTCGGCATCCAGGCCGTCGGGGCCGGCGTCTCGGAGCTCTCGGCTGCTTTCGGGCTCGCCTTGGAGATGGGCTCGCGGCTGGAAGACATCGCTGATACGATCCATGCCCATCCGACGCTCGGCGAGGCCTTCCAGGAAGCGGGCCTGAGCGGGCTGGGGCAGGGCCTGCATATGTGAGCCTTTCCGGTCCCGGATCTTTTTCGAGAAGGCTCGACGGCCCCGCCACTCCGCTGGAGCACAAGGACCCTGAACCGTCCGAGGCACCGGCACGAACCCGACCTGGGTTGCCCACGTTGATCTGCATCGACTCCAAGGTGCATTCCCCGGGGTCGGCGTGTTTCGCTCGCGTTGGCGCCGGGGCGGAGGTGCTGTGACGAGGACCGGAGTTCTTGCCCTTGCCGCATTGTTGTCGCTGAGCCTTGCACAAGGTTGGGCGGCCGGTACGCACGCGCAGGTACGATCCGGCCCGCCGAGCGAGAACGGCGCCGGCGCGTTGCAGACAATCGGAGGAAGGGCCAGTCCGGCGCGCAACCCGCGGGAACAGGTTCGCGCCCTACGCCCAGTTTCGACCTTCAAGACCGGCAATCCCGGGGCACATCTTGCGTCGCCGAGGCTCGTAGGAGACCGACTGCTTGTCCTCACGCCCTTCCCGCACAAGCTTCTAACCTTCAGGTTGGAACAGGGAGGGTGGCAGCCGGACTGGCACTTCGAGCCCGAAGCCGACCGGATGGCGGAGGGGACCGCGTGTTGTGGGCTCGGCATTCCGGGGCCGGCCCCGTCCGCGGACCGCATCTACCTCAACACCGTCGACGGTCGCACGATCGCGCTCGACGCCGGGACCGGGCACCCCGTCTGGGCAGTCAGGACCGCGGGAGGAGGAAACGGCGAGACGCTCGCCTCGTCTCCGGTCGTGGCCGGCGACAAGATCCTGGTCGGCAATTCGGGCGACGATTACGGCGCCCGCGGTTGGCTCAAGGCGCTGGATGCGTCGACAGGCCGGACGCTCTGGACGCGCTACAGCACCGGGCCCGACGAGGATGTCGGGATCGGGACCGATTTCGCACCCGCCTACGGGCCAAAGGGGAAGGCTGAGGCGAGCGTCAGGAGTTGGCCACCCGGCGCCTGGGAGCGCGGCGGCGGTAGCGTCTCAGGTCCGATCCTGCATGATCCCGGCCTCGGCCTCATCTTCCACGGCACAGGACGGCCGGCGCCGCTCAACCCGGATCAGCGCCCCGGCGAGAACAAGTGGACCTCCGGACTGTTCGCGCGTGACGATCGGACGGGGGCGGCCCGCTGGTTCTATGGTCTCTCTTCGCGCGACCTCCAAGGCGTGAGCGGAACCGGGCCGCTCTTCATGACCGATCGCCCTTGGAAGGGGCAGGATCGCAAGCTCCTGATCCATGCCGGCCTGAACGGCTACGTCTACGTGCTCGACCGCCTCACAGGAGAAGTGCTGTCCGCCGAGTCCTTCGTCCCCGTTAATGCGAGCCGCGGCGTCGACCTTACGACGGGCAGGCTTCTGGCCAACGATGAGAAGGCGACGCGGCTCAGCTCGACAAGCCGGGATGTTTGCCCCTCCCTCGGCGGGGCAACCAGTGCAGAGGGCGCGTCGCTATCGAGTGATGGGCAGACGCTGTTCATCGCCTCTTCGCGCCTATGCATGGATATCGAGATCCGGCCGGCGAACTACGTCGCCGGGACCCCGTATCTGGGTGCCAACATCCGAGTTAAGGGCCCTCGGGAGGGCGGCCGGGGCGCGCTCGTCGCGTGGCGCCTCGACGAGGCCAAGCCCGCCTGGACGGTATCGGAGCCGTGGCCATTGCTCGGAGCTCCGCTCCCGATCCCCGGAGGGTCGGTTTTGTACGGAACGCTGGACGGCTATCTCAAACTGGTCGACGAGCGCGACGGCTCTCCCTTATGGCAGCAGAAGCTTTCCTCGGGAATCATCAGCGCTCCAGTGCTTCTTCGCGGTCCAGATGGAGGCGATTACCTGGCAGTGGTCGCGGGCCGCGGCGGGCCCCTGGGGCCGAATGCCGGGCTTGAGGTCGACGTTCGGGACGCCACCGCCGGCCGGGGGTTCGGCAACCTGCTGCGCGGCCTGCCTCCGCCGGAGGATGCGAGCGGCGCGCTGTACCTGTTCGCCCTCCCGTGAAACCGGCCGCAGCCGCCTCCGTGGCGGTTCTCTCTCTTCTACCCGGTTGTCAGCGAGAGGAACGCGAGCTCAGGCTCGACCCTCCGGTTCTCGCCGCGCTCGATCAGGTGGCCCCCATGGCGAACCGGATCGGGGGGGCGCCGCCGGATGCGCTGTCCGCGCTCGGGGAGCCCTACGAGAGCAACGCCTACAATCTCGGCGAGGGAAAGCGTCTCTACACGTGGTTCAACTGCAAGGGCTGCCATGCCGATGGCGGCGGCGCATCCGGGCCGGCCTTGATGGATGGGTGGTGGCGCTATGGGGCTGACCCGGTTTCTGTCTTCGTCTCCCTTCGGGACGGGCGTCCGAACGGGATGCCGGCTTTCGGCGACAAGCTCACGACCGAGCAGATGTGGCAGCTGGTCGGATATGTCCGGTCCATAGGCCGGACGAGCGCCGTGACCGGAGCGCCGAGCCGGAACGACGAGATGCAGTCTCGCCCGGCCGAGAACCGGGCGCCGGCCGCAGCCGAGCTCGACACTCCCCCCAGCCGATGAGGAGGGCCTGCATCTCTGCCCTGGCCGCAGTGGCGTTCACGGTTGCCGGCTGCGTGGGACCGCAATCGGCGCTCGATCCGCAGGGGCCGAATGCTGCCTCGCTGGCGTGGCTGATCTGGTTCTTCACGGCGATCTGCGGAGCAGTCTGGCTGCTCGTCATGCTGGCGCTCGGCGTCGCGCTGTGGCGTCGCCGGGGGCTGGCGTCCGAACCGGGCGATCCTCCGCTCGCGCCGGAGCCTCGCGCAGAGCGCCGGAAGAAGGCGGTCGTCCTCGCGGCTCTCGCGGCCACGATCGTCATCATCACGGTCCTGACGAGCTTGAGCTTCGTGGCGACACGCTCGCTGAGCGAGGGCAGGGGGGATCCGCTCGTCATTCGCCTGCGGGGATACCAATGGTGGTGGGAGGTGACCTACACGGCCGGCTCGCCGGACCGTTTCATGACCTCCGCCAACGAAATCCGCGTTCCGGTCGGCCGACCGGTGCGGCTGGAACTGAGCTCGGGCGACGTCATCCACTCCTTCTGGGTGCCGAGCCTTGCCGGGAAGCAGGACCTCATTCCGGGGCGCGAGAACATCCTGACTTTCACGGCCGAGCGACCCGGTTCCTACCGGGCGCAATGCGCCGAGTTCTGCGGGATGCAGCACGCCCGCATGACGATGGTCGTCGTGGCGCTGCCGCCGGAGGAGTTCGAGAGCTGGCTCGACGGGCAGCTCCGGGATGCAGCCTCACCCGCAACCGAGGAGGAGGCCGCCGGCCGCGAAGTCGCCACCTCGAAGGCCTGCGCCGCATGCCATGCCATCCGCGGCACCCGCGCGAACGGGACGGTCGGGCCTGATCTCACCCACGTCGCGAGCCGGCAGACCATCGCGGCGGGTACGCTTCCGACCACCCGGGGCGCCCTGGCCGCCTGGATCGCCGACCCGCAGACGATCAAGCCCGGGAGCAAGATGCCGATGGTACCGCTCTCGGCGGACGAACTCCGGGCCGTCTCCGCCTACATGGCCAGTCTGAAATGAGCGTCGCCGCGAGCCCCCCGCTCGACACGGATCTGACGCGCGAGGCCTTGGACGCGCGCCTCGCCGCGACGTGGCGCACGCGGCCCGGCTTCTGGGGCGCCCTCGCGACCGTCGATCACAAGATCATCGGTCGTCGCTACATTCTCACCGCCTTCGTGTTTCTGCTGCTGGGCGGCGTGCTCGCGATGCTGATGCGATGGCAGCTCGCCCGGCCCGAAGGGCGGGTGATCGGGCCCGATCTCTACAATCAGGTCTTCACGATGCACGGCGCGAACATGATGTTCCTGTTCGCCGTGCCCGTGATGGAGGCCATGGCCGTCTACCTGGTGCCCCTGATGGTCGGCACCAGGAACATCGCCTTTCCGCGCCTCAACGCCTTCTCGTACTGGATCTATCTCTTCGGCGGGATTCTCCTCTGGGTCTCCTTCGCGCTCGACATGGGACCGGACATCGGATGGTTCGGCTACGTCCCGCTGTCGGGCCCGCAATACGCCCCCGGCAAGCGCGCCGACATCTGGGCACAGATGATCACCTTCACGGAGATTGCGGCCCTGGCGGTCGCGGTCGAAATCGTCGTGACCGTGTTCAAGCAGCGCGCGCCCGGCATGACGCTCGACCGCATGCCGCTCTTCGTGTGGGCGATGCTGGTCACGTCGTTTCTGGTCATGCTGGCAATGCCGGCCATCATGGTGGGCTCTACCACGCTCATCCTGGACCGGCTCGTCGGGACACACTTCTACAACCCGGCCGAGGGCGGGGACGTGCTCCTGTGGCAGCACCTGTTCTGGTTCTTCGGCCACCCGGAGGTGTACATCATCTTCCTGCCGGCGACCGGCATGGTCTCCTCCATGCTTCCGGCCTTCGTGCGCCGCCCGGTCTTCGGCTATCTCGGCCTCGTCCTTTCCATGGTGACGATCGGCATCCTGTCCTTCGGGCTCTGGGTGCACCACATGTTCACGACAGGCCTGCCGCGCCTAGGCGAGAGCTTCTTCACGGCGTCGTCGATGGCGATCGCGGTGCCGGCCGGCCTGCAGATCTTCTGCTGGATCGCCACGATCTGGGGCGGCCGGCCGGTCTTCCGGACCCCGTTCCTGTTCATCCTAGCCTTCTTCTTCACCTTCGTGCTCGGCGGCATGACGGGCGTGATGGTGGCCTCGGTGCCCTTCGACACGCAGGTGCACGATACGTATTTCGTGGTCGCGCACTTCCACTACGTCCTGATCGGCGGGGCGGTGTTCCCGCTCCTGGGGGCGATCTATTACTGGTATCCGAAGATCGTTGGTCGGATGATGAGCGAGCGGCTCGGCCGCTGGGTCTTCGGCCTGATCTTCGTCGGGTTCAACCTCGCCTTTTTCCCGATGCACCTGCTCGGGCTGCAAGGCATGCCCCGGCGGGTCTATACGTATCAGACCGACGTCCCCTGGGCCGGGCTGAACCTCTTCGTGAGCCTGAACTCCGTGATGCTCGCGCTCGGCTTTCTCCTGTTCTTCATCGACGCCGTCCGCAGCGCGCGGCGGGGTGCTCCGGCCGGCAACGATCCGTGGGGGGCTCCCAGCCTCGAATGGGCAACGACGTCGCCGCCACCTGCCTACAACTTTGCCCGCATCCCGGTCGTCACCGGGCAGAGCCCCCTGTGGGAGGAGCGCGAGGTCTTTCCGGTTGCAGCAGGCCTGCGCGTCGACCGGCGCGAGCTCGTCATCACGTCGGTCGCAGACGCGGTCCCGGAGGCGCGAGACTCCTCGCCGAGAGACTCGATCTGGCCCTTCTGGGCGGCGCTTGCGACGAGCGTGATGCTGATAGGCTCGATCTTCACGCCTTGGGCCGTCGTCTGGGGTGCGATCCCGGTGGCGATCACCCTGATCGGCTGGTTCTGGCCGAAGGGCACGCCGGAGGACGACGCGTGAACGAGCGGGTCGTGACGGACCTTTCCAGCCTTCCGCTGCACGGGAAGGGCAGCGCGAGCCCTACCTGGTGGGGAACCCTCGTCTTCATGCTGCTGGAAGGGTCAGGCTTCGCCCTGCTGATCGCCGTCTATCTGTACCTCCGGTCGCTCGCGCCAGATTGGCCGTTCGGAGCGCCGCCCCCCGCTGTCGGCCCCGGGATTGTCGTCACACTCCTGCTGCTCGTGAGCGTGGTCCCGAACTATCTCGTCGGCCGCTGGGCCGAGCGCGAGGAGTTGGGAAAGGTCCGGTTCGGCCTGGTGGTCATGTCCGTTCTCGGCATTCTCCCGCTCATCGCGCGGGGGTTCGAGTTCGCCTCCCTCAACATCTCCTGGGACAGCAACGCCTACGGCTCCGTCGTCTGGACGCTCCTGGCCCTCCACACGGTCCATCTTCTCACTGATGTCGCGGACACGCTGGTGCTCGCCGCAATGATGTTCACCCGGCACGGCGCGAACTCCCGCCGGTTCGGGGACGTTCAAGACAACGCCATGTACTGGAACTTCGTCGTTCTCACATGGCTGCCGATCTACGCCTGCCTGTATGCGCCGTCATGGTTGTGAAGTCCGCATCTTCACCCTTGCTCGCAAACGTCCTGCCCTGCGCGGGGCTGCTGGTCGGCCCCTCCGTGTGGGCCGCGAATATGCAGCTGTCCCAGGTTCTTCCCTACCTGGACTGCCGCTCCGGGCTGCACACCAGCGCGGCCGCGCCGCTTGCTGGCGTGGCGCTCACGCTACTCTCGGTTTACCTATCCTGGCGCAGCACAGGTGCAGCGCCGGACGTTGCGGGCGAGAGTGCGTATCCGGCGACACGCCGGTTCGTGGCGATCCTCGGGTGCCTTACCGGGGCGATCTTTGCCTATGCGCTCCTGCTCCAGGCGCTTTCGGGCATCCTCCTGACGGGCTGCGAGCGGTGAGCCGGCAGTCTCTTGCTACGCTCGCCACGGTGTCGGCCATCGGGGCGCCCGTGGCCGCCGCCGCACATGGCGGGCCGGTAGACGCCCCGCCTAGCTGGACGTTCGATCCCTTCGTGGTCGTACCACTGCTGCTGTCCGGCGCCCTGTACCTCCTCGGCACCACGGTCCTGTGGTCCCGCGCCGGCGTCGGCCGTGGGATCCGTCCATGGCAGGTGCTCTCCTACTCTGCGGGATTCCTCGCCCTCGCGGCCGCGCTCACCTCGCCGCTTCACTGGCTGGGCGAGCGCCTCTTCACGGCTCACATGATCGAGCATGAGATCGTCATGGCGGTCGCTGCGCCTCTCCTGGCGTTGGCGCGGCCCGTGGGGGCCTTCCTCTGGGCGTTGCCCCCGCGTATCCGGCGCGGCCTCGGAGCTCTCGGCAGGGCCACCCCCGTCAGGAAGCTGTGGGCCTCCCTGAGCCGCCCCGCGGTGGCGACGATCATGCACGGGGCGGCGATTTGGATCTGGCACATCCCGGGCCTGTTCGACGCGACGGTCGTCGACGTGACGTTGCACCGGCTGCAGCATGCGAGCTTCCTCGCGACTGCGCTCCTTTTCTGGTGGGCGCTCATCCGACGCAGCGATCCGGGCGCGGCCTGCGGGCACTTGTTTGTGACCATGATCCACACGGGCGTTCTTGGCGCATTGATCACTCTTGCGCCCCGCGTCGTCTACGCGGGGCAAACGGCCGGGGCGGCGATCTGCGGGCTGACGCCGCTCGAGGACCAGCAACTCGCGGGCCTCGTCATGTGGGTTCCGGCTGGAACGGTCTACGCCGGCGCGGCGATCACGTTCATCGGACTCTGGATCAGGGGTTCGGGCCAGGCCAGGCTCAAGCGCCATGCCTTCTCTTAGGCTCAAGCTGGCTACGCTGGCCGGCACGCTCCTCGCAGCTCGGCTTGCGGCACGGTTCAGGACCGCTTCCCCGGCGCCGGAGGACGTAGCCGAGGACAGCCCGCGCGCGCCGCAAAGCGCACTTCCCCACCGCCTCGGGTTGGGGCTCCTGCTCGGCTCGGCCGGAATAGCGCTGGCCGCCATAGGGTGGCGCACTTGGCAGAGCGAAGCCCAGGCTGTGGAGGTTGCCAAGGCGCTGACCCGCGGCGATCCAAGCCGCGCTCCGGCGCTCATCACCAAATACGGATGCGGCGGCTGCCACACGATCCCAGGGGCGCCCGGAGCAGACGGGAAGGTGGCGGGCCCGCTCGGCGGCATGCGCTCCCGGGTCTATATCGGTGGCGTCGCACGCCACGATGCCGATACGCTGATCCGCTGGATCGTCGCACCGCAATCCATTTCCCCTCGCTCCGCCATGCCCGCGACGGGGATCAACGAAGGGGAAGCGCGGGACGTCGCCGCCTTCCTTTATACTCGATAGATCAGTGCCGTCGGCTGACGCGCGGAAAGCGCTGATGCTTCGCTTCGTCTGGCGTCGGGAGGGCGGGAAGCGACTTGATGTAGGCGGCCATGGCGGCACGGTCGCTGGCCGGGAGCTCCGCCAAATTCGTCACCACATCCGCCATCGTCGCACCGACATAGCGCAGGTCGGGTGTGCGGCCGCTCGTCAGTACTTCAGCGATGTCCGCCTCCGACCAGGTTCCGATCCGATCCGGCGTGATGTTCGGGGCACTGCCGGCCTGTTCGGGGTTCAGCCCGCCCGCGAAGCGCTCCCCGTCCTTCACGGCGTAGGCAAGGTTCCGGGGCGAATGACACTCCGCGCAATGCGCGAGCGCCTCGACCAGGTACCGGCCGCGCTGCCACTCGTCGCTGCGTGACGGCTCGGCGGGGAGGGGGCTGGCATCGAAAAAAAGCAGTTTCCACAGCCCGAGGGCACGGCGAATGGTGAAGGGGAATGGCAGGTCGTGTGGGTGCGGGCGGCCTTCTACGGGGGGGAGGGAGCGGAGATAGGCGACGAGGTCCCTGAGATCGCCCAGCTCCATCCTCGCGTAGCTCGTGTACGGGAACGCCGGGTAATAGTGCTGGCCGGAAGGCGACACTCCGCTCGAGACAGCGTTGGCCACTTCCACAGCGCTCCAGCTGCCGATCCCGTCGATCGGGTGCGGCGAGATGTTGGGCGGGCGGAGCGCTCCCAGAGGCGTCGGGAGTGCCATGCCGCCACCCAGCCGGAGGCGGTCGGGCTGTCCAGGCGAGGAATGGCACGACGCACATTGCGCGGCATCGAAGACGAGCTTGCCTTTGAGGGCATCGCCTCCGCTCAGCCGGACCTCTTCGGCCGCGGAGAAGGCCGGTCGAGGAGCTGACAAGTGCCAAGCCACCATGCCCGCACCTGCGCCCGCGAGGGCTAAACCGACAAGGATGACCGTGCGCTTCTTCAACTGAACCAGTCTCGCTTTTGGCGTCACCCCGGCCAACTCGCGACCCGCTCCACCGACGCGAGTCCGCCCGGTGCCTCAGGAATACGCCCGAGCGCTAAAGAGAGATCCACGCCTTCGGCATGGTTCCTCGCCGGGATAGCGCATTCTCGGCTTGCTTCTCTCCGAGAGAGCCCAGGCCCGAAAGCACAGCGCCCGATCGGTGCAAATAGGTCATGTGGCCTTTGCGTTGGCCCTATCCGGAACGAACGCTTCCGGCGCGGCGCGAGTTTGAGCATTGTTGGGCATCGAGGTCGGCGCCGCGCGCCGGCAGAGTCCTGCAGCAAGATGAGCAGAGAGGGCTTCACTAAGCTCGCTTTGGAGCACAGGGTCCTCAACAGCTTCCACCGTAGGGCCGGATCGATGAGCCCGATCGGGCGCGGCCGGATTTTGGATCAAGCCGCCACCCCTCCAATACTTGAGGAATAGAATGGATACGCTGCGCACTGCTAAATGTCTCTTCGTCGTTGGCTCCGCATTCTTCGGCGCGACGAACGCGTTTCCTCAGAAAGGGGCAGACGAAGCCGCGCCCGCATTCTGGGGTGAACCCAGTGTCGATGGCGGGAAATGCTGCAAGACGCTTGGTGAAGTCCGCGAGAACATCAATCAGATCGACGATCAGATCATCGAGCTGATGGCTAAACGTGGAGCCTATGTTCATGAAGCTGCTCGCTTCAAGCAGAACCCCGCTGCCGTGGAGGATAAGACGCGGGTCGAGGCGATCATCCGGAAGGTGCGGCGCCTCGCGACCGAACGTCAGCTGAACCCCGATGTCGCGGAGGTGACCTACCGCGCAATGATCGAGAGGTTCACGGAGGACGAGCGCCGCGACGCGGCCGAGATGATGCGACGCCCAGCCCGCTGAGACCCGGGCGCGGGCGCAATTGTGGAACCCCGGAGGCCCCGGGCCGTCTCCGTCTTTGACTCCGTCAGAATGGCTGCGAGTTCGTCCACCTCCTGTCCGTTCGAGGCCCCGACTAGCCAGAAGATTTTCGCTGCGCTGCTCGGCCAACTCGATCATCCGGCGTTTCGAAAACAATATCGCGCTGATGCATAGACTGGGAAAAGATCCGTTTCAGACAAACTGGAACGTTGGCGTGGTCAGCCGGATTTGTTGAGCGAGGTTTGCTGACCGCGCACGGCATGAATTGTCATGCGGACCTCAAGACGCCCGATGAATGCGCAGCGCTCGCGCGCACAAGAGAGGGTCCCATGGCTGAACTCATCGTCATTGGCTTTGATAATCCGAACGAAGCGGATCGGGTGCTCACCGAGCTTACGCGGATGCAGAAGGAGTATCTGGTCGATCTGGAGGACGCGGTGATCGCGATCCGGGCTCCGGACGGCAAGGTTCGGCTGAAGCAGAGCGTCGATCTGATCGGCACCGGCGCGGCCGGTGGCGGGTTGTGGGGCGCCATGTGGGGCTCACTCGTCGGGCTGCTGTTCCTCAATCCGCTACTCGGCCTGGTTGCTGGCGGCGCGCTAGGAGCGGGCGCGGGAGCGATATCGGGAAGCCTGAGTGATTACGGGATCGACGACGGCTTCATCCGTAAACTCGGTGAGACCCTCCAACCGAACACGTCGGCGTTGTTCGTGCTGATCCGCAAGGCGCAGCCGGACAAGGTGCTCCAGGAGATGTCCTCTTTTCGTGGCCACGTGATCCGCTCCTCCTTAGCTCCGGAGCAGGAGAAGCGGCTGCAGGCTGCACTCTCCGGCGGCGCCGTCAGCATGCCGGGCAGCTCTGGCTCGTCTAGCTCCTCAGGCTCCTCCGGCAGCGCACAGGCCGGTTCGGCTCCCTCGTCGGCGACCTATTCCGTCTGACTTCCGCTGCTGGAGCGGGCCTCTGCTGGAGACACCTACCCAGCAGAGGCACCACGGCCTCTTGTTCATGAGCCGTCTGCTCGGCTGCCCACCAGGAAACCGGGCAAGTCGCGGCTGCCATTCTCCGATCGTCGTCGCGTCGTACTCACGGTTGCGGTCAGTGGTCGAGCTCTGATCTCCTTGCATTCCTCGCTGCCAAGACCCTCGCCGCCGAACGGGCGACATCCTCCCGGGCTGAGGTAAGCTCGCATCCGACGCCCGGCCCCGCACCCAGGTACTGGCGGCTGCAGAAGAGGGTGTGCTCGAGGAAACGAAAATCGAGGAGGTTCCAGATGAATGACAGCACCTTCACGCGCCGGCATGCGCTCATGGGCGCCGCGCTCGGCGGGGGAGCGCTCGCGCTAGGATACCCTGGGGCGGCGCTGGCCAAGGCCCCGCTGGCCGGAACACCCGCCCCATATTTCTACCGCTTCAAGTTCGGCAATGGCGAGGCGACGATCGTGTCGGACGGCACTCTGCCGCTCGGCAATCCGCATACCAACTTCACCGGCCTCTCCCCGCAGGAGATGGACAAGCAACTCACCGACAACTTCCTTCCGACATCGAACGCGGTCCTCGAGCAGAACGTGCTCATCCTGAACACCGGCGATCGCCTGGTCCTGTTCGACACCGGAATGGGAACGCTGCAGCTCTTCGGGCCGACCACGGGCAAGCTTCTCACGACGATGAAGCAGGCGGGGATCGACCCCAAGGATATCGACGCCGTGGTGATGAGCCATGCTCATATCGACCATTGCGGCGGTTGCGTCGGCGACGATGGGAAGTCCCACTTCCCGAATGCGAAATTCTACATCAGCGAGGCAGATTTCAATTTCTGGACGGACGAGAACAAGGTCTCGAAGGACTTCAAGGTCTTCCTCGACACCGCGCGAAAGAACCTCCTTCCTATCCGAGACAGGCTGGAGTTCATCAAGGACGGCCAGGAATTCCTGCCAGGTATCACCGCGCTCGCGGCCCCCGGGCATACGGTCGGGCACATGATCTTCATGATCACCAACGGCAACAACCAGCTCTGCTATATCGGCGACCTGACACACCATCCGATCTTGCTGATGGAGAAACCTCGCACACAGTTCGCGTACGACACAGATCCTGCGCAATCCGCCGAAACACGCGTGAAGATGCTGACGATGCTATCCGAGAAGCGCGTCCCGATTCTTGCGTATCACTTCGCTTGGCCGGGGATCGGCCACGTCGCGAAGGCAGGTGAAGGCTTCCGCTACTATCCCGAGCCGATGAAAATGGAGATGTGATCCGGATACCCGCCGGCTACCATCCTGGCTCGCGCCCGGACAAGGTCGCAGTTTCCGCTACCTCGTCCGGGCAAGCCTCAAGGCCTTTGGGGCTTACGAAAGAACGTCATGCCTCCGTGATGAAGCTGGTTCCGGTCGACGAACACGCCGTCAGCCGTGAAGCCGGTGTCGTCCCAGTAGAAGATCTCGTTTCCGCGGACCTCGTAGCGGCCGCGATAGGCGCTCTGTCGCGATCCACGCGCTTCGTCGTAGCGGCCATTCGGAAGCAGTTCGTGCCGGATATTTCCGTCGCGGGTCACCCACATGCCGGCGTAGGGGTCCCCGGCATCCTGCTGGTCCGTGTGCATGGTCGGTCTCTGGTTGGCCGAAGCGTCTGGCGGTGCAGTGAACGAGTGGGTGAACAGCGCGACCGCAACCGCGCTGCTCGCGAGAACCTGCACTGCCTTCATTGCGCGGGTCCCCGTCTGCGTTCGGCGAAGAGCTCAGATAAGACGCCCGCCGCCTGGATCGCCCGGGGAAAGCCGGCATGGACGGTCGTGAGGTAGACGACCTCCTTCAACTCCTCCTGGGTCACGCCCAGGTTGAGTGCATATCCGGCGTGGACCTTCATGAACGCGCCGTGTCCGAGCGCCGCAAAGGCGGCAACGGTTGCGATCTGGCGCGCCCGCGGTTCGAGGCCCGGACGGGACCACACGTCCCCAAGCGCGTATGCTTCCGTGGCGTCGGCGAGGAATGGGAACTCCCGCCGTAGATTCTCGAGGGCGGGCTGTGGCTGGCCGTTGTTCAGCGATCGCACGACCTCTGCACCGCGGCGGCGTCGATCGTCGTCGCTGCCTTGAGCAACGCTTGCCTGCGGAACCGCTAGCAGGGCGGCTGCGGCAAGGATGCCGGTCGGAAGGTGGGCAACTCTCGTCATCTCTCTCCCTTTCCCTTGTCGTGGCTGTGGAATTCCCGTGAGTCAGTGCGGGCTGGCGGTTGGCCGAACCACGATCTCGCTGACGTCCACGTCATCAGGTTGGGCGACCGCGTATAGGATGCTGGATGCGATCGCGGCTGCGGGAATCTGGACCGCCCGGAAGGCCCGCATCTCCTCGCGTGCAACCTCGTCGGAGATCCTGTCGGCGAGTTCCGAGGTCGTCGTGCCCGGCGAGATTACCGTCACGCGGATCCGATTCGTCTCCTGCCGAAGACCATCCGAGATGGCCCTAACCGCGAACTTCGTCGCGCAATAGACCGCGGCGGTCGGCGAGACGGAGTGCCCCCCAATGGAGGATAGGTTGATGATCTGGCCGGATCCCTGCGTCTCCATGATCGGCAGGGCAGCGGCAATGCCGTAGAGGACGCCCTTGATGTTGACGTCGATCATCCGATCCCACTCCTCGATCTTGAGGCTGGCGAGCGGAGAGAGGGGCATCACGCCCGCATTGTTGATCATCACGTCGAGCCGGCCGAACTCCTGGGCCGCAAAGCGGGCGAAAGCGACGACATCGTCCCGGTCGGTGACGTCGAGCGCGCGATGGCGGACCGTTCCACCTTCCGCTTCGATCTCGGCCGCTAAGCCCTCAAGGCGACCAGCGCGCCGAGCCCCAATCAGGACCGTTGCGCCCGCTGCGGCGAGTGCCCTCGCGGCGGCCTCTCCGATGCCGCTCGATGCACCCGTGATGGCAATGACCTTGCCGCTGATGCCCTGTGCCATTCCACTGATCCTTCTGTCCCGGTTGTGTCGGCTTGAAGAGGAATCTAGCGAGGGACTGGAGACGATCGAGCCCCAGATCGGGGACGGGCCGTTCAGCTAGGCTAACCAATGCGGGACGAGATCGAAGCTGTCGCCACCTTCGTGGTCGTCGCAGAGACGTTGAGTTTCCGCCGCGCGGCCGAGCGCCTCGGTGTCACGCGTTCTGCGGTCAGCCAAGCAATCCGGAAGCTGGAGGAGCATCTCGGGATTGCGCTTTTTCACCGAACCACGCGCAGCGTTCACCTCACGGAAGCGGGAATGCAGCTTTTGCAGGTTGCCGGCCCTAGCCTGTCCGATCTGAGGGGCGCCTTGAGGACAGCCGCGGAGGCGGGAGGCCGACCGGGCGGCCGGCTGCGTCTCGCAGTCTCCTCGATAGCCGAGAGCTTCCTCGACGGAGCTGCGCTCGCCGGCTTCTTGATCACTCATCCCGAGATCCGGCTCGACGTCCTCGTAACCGATGCCGAGTTCGACATCGTGGCCGAGGGCTACGATGCCGGCGTGCGCCTGGGAGAGGTGATCGAGGCCGACATGATCGCCGTTCCGGTATCCGCCGATCAGCGTCAACTCGCCGTTGCCTCTCCGGACTACATTGCCCGTGCAGGGGCTCCGGCGCATCCGCGCGATCTGGTGGACCACCACTGCATCGGTTGGAGACCCAGCCCCGACGTGGCGCCGTATCGGTGGGAATTCACGGTGGACGGCCGTGATGTCTCGGTCGAAGTCGACCCGCACGTAACCACCAACGACATGGCTGTGATGGTGCGGCTCGCCCGTGCGGGGGTGGGGGTTACTTGCGGGCTGGAGGAGACGTTCCGCCCCTACTTGGCGAGTGGTGCTCTCCTGCCCGTACTGGAGGAATTCTGCGCTCCTTTTCCCGGCTTCTTTCTGTACTATCCGAGCCGCCGCACTATGGCGGGCGCGCTGAGATCGCTCGTCGATTACCTGAAGCGCAGCCCCAGGCCGCTCCGAAATCGTGACAACTCAGTCTAGGTAACCGCCTCATAAGCCCGCAACCAAATGCGTGTTGAGGCGAGTTTGACCAAAGCGAGATAGTTCGTGGCCTGCATTCCGTAACGGGTCGCGATGGCTCTGAAGGGCTTGAGCTTGTTGAAGAAGCGTTCGACAAGGTTCCTGTAGCGGTACAGGAAGGGGCTCAAGGCGGGCATGTTCACGCGCCGGGACATCGGCCCGATGTTGGCCTAGGCATCCTGGGCGGTCATCGTCTGGCGGAGCGCGTCGGCGTCGTCGGCGAGGTCGGCTATGAGGATCTGGCCGGGACCGAGGTCGGCGAGCATGCCGGCGGCGCTCTGGCCGTCATGCGCCTGGCCTTCCGTGAGCTTCAGCCCGACCGGCAGGCCGTTCGCGTCGACGAGCGCGTGGATCTTGGTCGTCAGCCCGCCGCGCGAGCGCCCCATGCACTCGGATCGAGCGCCGTCCCGAGCGGCGGCAGGCGTGGCGTGCGGGCCCCTTTTTTGACGTCGCCACCGTGCTGGTGGACCCGGATCGAGGAGGAATCGACCATCTGCAGGTCGCCGTCATAGGCCCGCGATACGGCCTCCAAGATGCGATCCCACCCACTCGCCGCGGCCCTGGGCGTCTGGGCACCTCAACGGCCTGGCCGGACCTCGTCGTCGCCGCGGTGATGGCGGGCATCTTCCTGTCGTCGTCGATGCAGATCCTTCGGCAGGCCTGGGCAGAGCGGCAGGAGAGCAATCCTGCCGAATACGCCGGCCACGCGCGCACCTGACGGACGGCTCGAGCCCCGGCGGGACGGAGGATCGCCTCACGCACGTCGTTGTGCCGAGACACGCCCGCGCCGTCCCAACCTCCGTCAAGGGAAACGGCTCAGCCTCCGCCGCCCACCGCGAACGACAGCCTCGGCCCGCCAACTTGTGCTGAATGTCGGCCGGAACAGCGGCCATGGCAGTACCACGCGCCCGTGTCACGGGATCTCGGCGGCTGCGCCATGGATATGGTGGTGTTTGCCTCTCCTGTGTACCAGGGCGAGAGGCGTAACCCTTTGAAATCCCGCTTATCTTTGCGGCTCAACCACTTAGAGAGTGGTTGGTGCCCAGGAGAGGACTCGAACCTCCACGGCTTGCACCACTGGTACCTGAAACCAGCGCGTCTACCAATTCCGCCACCTGGGCTTGCCGCCGAAGCGACTTGGTCCGTTTACGGGCCGAGGTGGCGGGCGTCAATGGGCCATCGAGCGCTGCACAACGCGATCTTCAGGGTTCGAGGACGCCGGCGTGCAAAGCCAAGGCAGTGCTGGAACGTTCCGTTTCGAACGGGCGTTGCAGAGCCGTGTACATTCAACCCCGGAGAGATCCGATGAAAGCGGTGACCCTTGCGCTGGCGGCGGCCCTGATCGGCTCGGCTGCCCATGCCCAGACCACGACGATCGTTCGCGAGAAGCCTGCTGACGAGACGACCGTCATCAAGCGGGAGACGATGGGCGGGACCGTCGTGAAGAAGAAGGTCGAGTCGACCGGAAGCGTAGGCTGCGAGACGAAATCCGTGACCCGGACCAATGACATGGGTGACACGGTCAAGAAGACCAAGACGGATTGCTGAGACCGGTGCGAGAGGCCCGGCACCGTCCGGGCCTCTTTTTTCGGCGTCAATGCAGCGAGGCAGCTCGCTCTTACGCCGCCTGCCGGGGCCAGAATAGCCAGGCCAGCGCGGCCGCTGCCGCGATCCATCCCAGAATGACCAGCGCGATGCCCAGCCGGCTCGCAGGGCGCTCGCGGAGGGCGGCCTCCGCCCGGAACTCGCGCATCAACTCGTCGGGAATAAGCCTGATCGCGAGGAGGATGCCGAGCGGGACGAGGATGAGATCGTCGAGGTAGCCGAGGACCGGGATGAAGTCCGGAATAAGGTCGACCGGGCTGAGCGCATAAGCGGCCACCAGGCCAGCGACGGCCTTCGCGTGCCAGGGAACGCGCGGGTCGCGGGCCGCGAGCCAGAGCGCCACGACATCCCGCTTGAGCGCTCGCGCCCATCGCCTGAGGGGCGAGAGCATCGCCCGCCCGCTGAGGTCTCCGAGGCGAGGCTAGTCGAGTTCGATCGTGTCCTCGACGACGTGGTCGAGCGGCACGTCCTCGGAGGTGAGCACCATCTTGACCCGGATGGTGCGGCCAGAGGCGCCGCTCTCGCGCACGGCCTTCTCGATCTCGCGCTGCGACGTCACGCCGACCTGCTTGAGGAACTTGCGCAGCTCGATGTTGAAGCGATCCTCATCCATCATCGTGCCTCCCGCCGGGCCATGAAGGCCAGCTTCTCGAACAGGCTGACGTCCTGCTCGTTCTTGAGCAGTGCCCCGTGCAGAGGCGGGATGAGCTTGCGCTGGTCGCGCTCCCGCAACTGCTCGGGCCCGATATCCTCGCTCATCAGCAGCTTCAGCCAATCGAGCAGCTCGGAGGTGGAGGGCTTCTTCTTCAGGCCCGGAACCTCGCGCACCTCGAAAAACAGCCGCAGCGCCTCCTCGACCAGCCGGCGCTTGATGCCGGGGTAATGGACCTCGATGATCTGGGCCATCGTGTCGGCGTCGGGGAAGCGGATGTAGTGGAAGAAGCAGCGGCGCAAAAAGGCGTCCGGCAGCTCCTTCTCGTTGTTCGAGGTGATGACCACGATGGGCCGCTTCGCCGCCCGGATGGTCTCCCCGGTCTCGTAGACGTGAAACTCCATCCTGTCGATCTCCAGGAGAAGATCGTTCGGGAACTCGATATCGGCCTTGTCGATCTCGTCGATGAGGAGGACGGGCCGCCCCTCGGACGCGAAGGCCTCCCATAGCTTCCCGCGTCGGATGTAGTTGCGGATATCCGACACGCGGGGGTCGCCGAGCTGCGAGTCGCGCAGCCGCGAAACGGCGTCGTACTCGTAGAGGCCCTGTTGCGCCTTTGTGGTGGACTTCACGTGCCAGGTCAGCAGGGGCGCGCCGAGCGCCCGCGCGATCTCCTCGGCCAGCACGGTCTTGCCCGTCCCGGGCTCCCCTTTCACCAGGAGCGGCCGTTCCAGGACGATCGCGGCGTTCACGGCGACGTTGAGATCCTCAGTCGCGACGTAGCTGTCCGTACCCTTGAAGCGCATGCCTGATCCATCTGAGCCGGGGCTGGTCATAGGCAACGCGGAGGAGCCGAACAAGGCTGCAGCAGACTGGGACAATGTTGCGCTGCGGCGGGTGAAACCGGCGCGGCGGGCTCGGTGTTTGCACGGCATTAGTCATTCCAGGACATTGCTCCATGACCCGCTGGCTTCGCATGCTGGCCCTTGTCGCCGGCCTGATCCCCCTCGGCGCCCTGGCTCAGCAGGAGCATCCGCTCCCCGACGAGAATTCCCCGACCGGGGCCCTGCAGTATGACGCGCCCGTCGCCGCTCAGACGCCCGACAAGCCGCTCATCCCGAGCTTCCAGCGGAAGCCCAACCGCGCTGGTGGGCCGGCCAACGAGCTCAACACGGGCGATTACCGGGCTCGCGAGCAGCTCCCGGGCGGCGACGTCGCGGCGGCCGTGACCGGTGCGGATCTGTTCCACGGCAATTTCTGCGGCCGCGGCAACCGCGGGGACGAGCTCGTATCGACGGATCCCCTGGATGAGGTCTGCAAGCGGCACGACGCGTGCTTCGATCGGACCAACCGGTCCTGCGGCTGCAACGAGGAGCTTCGGCAGGAAGCCTACCGCGTCTCCGAGCTGAAGACTGTCTCGCGAGAGCTGCGGGCGAGGGCTGCGAGCATCGTGCAGGCCGCCCCCGCCATCCCCTGCCGCGCTCCTTGACAGATGCAGGACCCGCGAGACTTCGCCCGGCCGAACCGGGAGCTCGGATCGGGGAATTGGAACGTCGACCCCGACTTCCCGGCGAGTGACAGCTCGGCCTGGCTCGTGCCAGGATCCCGGAAAATACCCCGGGGACGAAATGCCTGAGCTGACCTCAATCGAGCCTGGATTCTATCGGATCCCGCTTCCGGAGGTCCTGACGGACTCCACCCACGGCGAGATGAAGGCTTTCGAGCTGAACACCGTCCGGGTGCGGGATGCGGACGGGGCCGAGGGCGTGGGCTACACCTTCACGGTCGGCCGGAACGGCGGCGCGATCGATGCCGTGCTCCGGCGCGAGATCGTGGAGCTGGCGCTCGGCGAGGACGCCGACGCGATCGAGCGGCTTTGGCACAAGATCTGGTGGGCGACCCATTACGGCGGCCGGGGCGGGCCGACCGTCCTGGCCCTCTCGGCCTTCGACACTGCGCTGTGGGACCTGAAGGCACGGCGCGCCGGCCTGCCGCTCTGGAAACTGCTCGGCGGCTTCGACCCCAAGGTTCCCGTCTATGCCGGCGGCATCGACCTCGACCTGCCGCTCGATGCCCTGCTGCGGCAGACCGATGGCAACCTCGCCAAGGGGTTTCGCGCCATCAAGATGAAGGTCGGGCGCAAGAACCTGCACGAGGACGTCGAGCGGGTCGCGGCGATGCGGGAGCATCTCGGCCGCGGCTTTCCGCTCATGGCCGACGCCAACATGAAGTGGACGATCGACGAGGCGATCCGCGCGGCGCGGGCGCTGCAGGAGCATGAACTGGTCTGGCTCGAGGAGCCGACCATCCCGGACGATCCCGCAGGGCATGCCCGGATCCTACGGGAGGGCGGGGTGCCGATTGCGGCCGGCGAGAACCTGCGGACTTTGTGGGAGTTCCGCAGCTACGTGGGCGCGGGTGCGGTCAGCTTCCCCGAGCCGGACGTGACCAATTGCGGCGGCGTCACACCCTTCATGAAGATCGCGCACCTCGCGGAGGCCTTCAACCTGCCGGTCACCAGCCACGGCGCGCACGACGTCACGGTACATCTCCTCGCAGCCTGCCCGAACCGCTCGTATCTCGAGGCGCACGGCTTCGGGCTCGACCGCTACATCGCCGAGCCGCTGGCGATCCGGGACGGGTTCGCGCTCGTTCCCGATCGACCTGGGCATGGTATCGCGTTCGACTGGGCGGCTCTGGACAAGATCAGGAGCTGAATCGACGGCCCCGGCAGCCGGCCTTCGTCGCATTGCGCTCGCCCTGCATCCCGTGCTGAACTCTGCCTAATCGCCCGATCAACGAGGCGATCCAAGGGAGGACTTCGATGAGGCTAGGGATCGTCCGGGCATTGTCGCTCGGCTTGGCTGTTTCCACTGCGCTGCCGGCTCTCGCGCAGGAGAAGCTGACCGTCTGGTTCAGCAAGGGCTTCTACCGGTCCGAGGACGAGTCGCTCTGGGCCACCATCAAGAAGTTCGAGGACAAGACCGGCATCAAGGTCGAGCTGTCGCAATACGCCATCCAGGACATGATCCCGAAGACGGTGGCGGCCCTCGATTCCGGCTCGCCGCCGGACGTCGGCTATGCCGACACCTACAACAACCAGGCCGCCGGCAAATGGGCTTTCGAGGGCAAGCTCGAGGACCTAACCGACATCCTTCAGCCGATGATGTCGCGGTTCGCGCCGCAGACCGTCGAGCACATGCACCTCTACAACGACCAGGCGAAGAAGAAGGGCTATTATGGCTTCCCGATGAAGCGGCAGACGCTGCACACGGAAATCTGGGGCGACATGCTCGAGAAGGCCGGGTTCAAGCAGAGCGATATCCCGACGAACTGGGCCGAGTACTGGTCCTTCTGGTGCGACAAGGTCCAGCCGGCCTATCGCAAGGCGTCGGGTTCCCGCGTCTACGGTATCGGCGCGCCGATGGGCGTGGAATCCACCGACAGCTTCCAGTCGTTCTATGCCTTCATGGACGCCTACGACGTGAAGCTTGTCGACAATGACGGGAAGCTCCTCGTCGACGACCCGAAGGTCCGCGAGGGCCTCGTCAAAGCGCTGAAGGACTATACGGACCCTTATGTGAAGGGCTGCGTACCTCCCTCCGCAACGACGTGGAAGGACCCCGACAACAACGTCGCCTTCCATAACAAGACGACGGTGATGACGCACAACTTCACCATCTCGATCGCCGCGAAGTGGTACGAGGACAGCGTCAATCCGAGCGCGACGCCCGAGCAGCGCGAGGCCGCCAAGAAGGCCTACGAGGAGACCATCATCACGGCGCCGTTCCCGAACCGGCCGGACGGCAAGCCGATGACGTACAGGGCCGACGTCAAGCACGGGGTCGTGTTCGCGGGCGCCAAGAACAAGGCTGCCGCGAAGGAGTTCGTGAAGTTCATCATGGAGGAGGAAAACCTCCGGCCCTACATCGAAGGCGCGCTGGGCCGCTGGTTCCCCGTCACGAAGGACAGCATCGAGAGCCCGTTCTGGCAGGCCGACAAGCACCGCAAGGCCGTCTACAACCAGTTCAAGTCGGGCACGGACTCGTTCGACTACGTGAAGAACTATAAGTTCACGCAGCTGAACAACGAAAACGTCTTCGCCAAGGCGATGAACCGGGTGGTCAGTGAGAAGGTCCCGGTCGAGAAGGCGGCGGACGAGATGCTCGCCCGCATCAAGCAGGTTGCGGGTCAGTAGCGCCCGCAAGAGGTCCAGCCTCGTACCGGCAAGCCGGTATCGGCCGACACCCTGGGCCCCGGCTCCAGCCGGGGCGAGCGGCACAGAGGGAGAAATGCCGAATGTCGGCTACGCTCGCCACGACGGTCGATCGCGCTGAACCGGCTCTTCCGCGCCGGCCCTTCCGCCTGACCCCCTGGCAGACCTGGGGCGCGATCCTGATTGCGCCCTACCTGCTCGTGTTCCTGTTTTTCGTCGTCTACCCGGTCGGCTATGGACTCTGGCTCGCCCGGCATCCCTCGAGCTACGTCCACCTTGCGGCCGACCCGATCTTCGCCGGCACCGTCGTCAACACGCTCATCTTCCTGATCGTCGGGATCAACGTGAAGATGGCGATCGCGCTCTTCCTGTCGGGCTTCTTCACCTACGAGCGGTGGTGGATCCGCTTCCTTGCGGTCCTCTTCATCCTGCCCTGGGCCGTCCCGTCCATCCCGACCATCCTGTCCGTCCGCTTCATGCTGAACCCGGAATGGGGGATCGTGAACCAGACCATCTTCTCCCTCACGGCGGAGGATGGCCCGAACTGGCTGAACGATCCTCGGCTCGGGCTCACGCTCGCGATCGCCGTCCACATCTGGAAGTCGCTGCCGTTCTGGACGCTGATCCTTCTCGCCGGCCGCCTCTCGATCTCGTCCGACCTCTATGAAGCCGCATCGGTCGACGGCGCGACGGGATGGCAGAAATTCCGGCACGTCACCTGGCCGTCCATGCAGACGCTCTACGTGACCTGCACGATCCTCTCGATGATCTGGACGCT
>JAFAEL010000066.1 GCA_023423995.1 Pseudomonadota bacterium
CCGACCAGTATGGCGGCAGCCTGGAGAACCGGATGCGGTTTCCGCTCCGCGTGTTCGATGCCGTCAAGGCCGTCTGCCCGCCCGAGGTGGCCCTCGGGGTCCGGATCACGGGCTCCGACTGGATCGAGGGCGGGATCGACATCGAGGAGGCGGTCGCCTTCGCGTCGGAGCTGAAGCGGCGCGGCTGCCACTACGTGGACGTGACGAGCGGCGGCATCGCCCTCAAGGCCAAGATCGAGATCGGGCCCGGCTACCAGGTGCCGTTCGCGGCCGAGGTGAAGCGGCGCGTCGGCATCCCGGTCTGGAGCGTCGGCCTGATCGTCACGCCCGAGCAGGCCGAGGACGTGGTCGCCTCTGGCCGCTCCGACATGGTGGCCCTCGGGCGGACGATCCTGGACGAGCCGCATTGGCCCTGGAAGGCCGCGCAGGTGCTCGGCGCCGACGTGGCGCGGCCGCCGCAATACCAGCGGGCTGCACCCCGGCTCTGGCCCGGCGCCTCCTACAAGCAGCCCCGGCCGCCGCAGCCCGTAGCGGCGGAGTGATGCGCCGCGCGGGCCCAACCGCTAGGTTGGGCCTCGACGCGCCGCGAGGAACGACGAACGATGACGCGCGACTTGGCGCGCGAGCGCGGCCGGGACCGCGACTGAGGATCTGATTATGGCTGAAGTGTTTGTCTGCGACGCCGTCCGCACCCCGGTCGGGCGCTACGGCGGGGGCCTCGCATCCGTCCGGACGGACGATCTCGCCGCGATCCCGATCCGGGAGCTGGTGAATCGCCAGCCCGGGATCGCGGAGGCGGTCGACGAGGTCGTGTTCGGCTGCGCCAACCAGGCCGGTGAGGACAACCGCAATGTCGCCCGCATGGCGGCCCTGCTGGCCGGGCTGCCGGAAAGCACGCCTGCCGCCACGATCAACCGCCTCTGCGCGTCCGGCATGGATGCGATCGGTGCGGCCGCACGGGCCATCAAGGCCGGCGAAGCGGACCTGTGCATCGCGGGCGGCGTCGAGTCGATGACGCGGGCGCCCTTCGTGATGGGCAAGGCCACACAGGCCTTCCAGCGCTCGGCCGAGACCTACGACACCACGATCGGGTGGCGCTTCATCAATCCGCTGATGAAGCAGCAATACGGGGTCGATTCGATGCCCGACACGGCCGAGAACGTGGCCGAGGAGTTCCAGGTCAGCCGCGCGGACCAGGATGCCTTCGCGCTGCGGTCGCAGCAGCGCGCAGGCCGGGCCCAGGCGGAGGGGATCTTCGCCGCCCAGATCGTGGCGGTCGAGATCGCCGGCCGCAAAGGCGAGGTGACCCGGGTGGAGAAGGACGAGCACCTTCGCCCGGACACGACCGCCGAAGCGCTCGCCAAGCTCAAGCCGATCCGGGCGGGCGGCAGCGTGACCGCCGGAAACGCGTCGGGCGTGAACGATGGCGCGGCTGCCGTCATCCTGGCCTCGGAGGCGGCCGTGCGGCGGCATGGGCTGACCCCGCGCGCCCGCATCCTCGGGCTCGCCTCCGCCGGCGTTCCGCCGCGCATCATGGGCATCGGGCCCGTCCCGGCCACCCAGAAGCTGATGGAGCGGCTCGGGCTCAAGATCTCCGACTTCGACCTCATCGAGCTGAACGAGGCCTTCGCCTCGCAGGTGCTCGCCTCGCTGCGTCAGCTCGGGGTGCCGGACGATGCCGAGCACGTGAACCCGAATGGCGGCGGGATCGCCCTCGGCCACCCGCTCGGCATGTCGGGGGCGCGGATCGCGACGGATGTCGTGCAGGAGCTGAACCGCCGCGGCGGCAAGCTCGGCCTCGCCACGATGTGCGTCGGCGTAGGGCAGGGCGTCGCGATGGCGCTCGAGCGCGTGGAATAGCGCAGCCGGAAAACCTACGGCGGGGTCCTGCGCGTCAGTGCAGGACCTTGCGCTTCAGCAACCGTGTCCGGTCGACGGACGGGATGTTGATCTCGTAGCTCCGCCCGGTGCGGTGGATGCGGAGCGGCACCACGACGCCAGCTTCGCCGAGCGCCCAGATCCGGCGGTAGAGATCGGCGAGGGTTTCGATCTCCTCGCCCGCGATCGCCAGGATCACATCCCCCACCTGCAGCCCGGCGCCGTCCGACGGGCCGCCATCGGCGATCCCAGCCGTCACGACGCGGCCATCGACCTCGGTCGCGTAGAACCCGAGCCAGGGGCGGGCCGTCGGGCCGGGTGAACCCGTCGCGAGCAGGGACGGCAGGACAGGCTTCAGCAGATCGATCGGCACGATCATGTTGAGGTTCTCCTCGGTGCCGCCTCGCTCCTGCTGGAGTTGCAGCGAGCCGATGCCGAGAAGCTCCCCGCTGGACCCGATCAGGGCCGTTCCGCCCCAATGCGGGTGGGGAGGGCTCGTGAAGATCGCCTCGTCGAGGAGATATTCCCAGTAGCCGGCGAATTCCTGCTTCGCGATCACCCGCGCGGCGACGGATCGTTGCCGCCCGCCCGCGCCCGCGACCACGACGCTGTCTCCCACCTTGACCTTGCCGGAATCGCCGATCGGAACCGGCGGCACGTCGAGCCGGCCCAAGGCCTGGACGAGGCCGAGGCCGCTCTCGTGGTCGACCCCGAGCACGTCGCCCGGCACGACGCGGCCGTCGTTGAGGGTGAGCCAGATCGTGCTGGCCTCGGCGATCAGGTAGCCGATCGTCAGGACGAGGCCGTTTTCCCCGATCAGGACCCCGTTCCCGGCCCGCTCCGTTCCGAGGGTATCGGCCGTGAAGGCGTCGGACGGGACGGTCGAGGTCAGGGCCAGGACCGCATCAAGCACGCGGTCCATGTCATATGCGTAGTCGTCAGGCCGGGGCTGAGCGCCCTTGGGGATCTTCCATTCGGCAGCCGGCATCAATTGAACAGTTCTCCACGGCCAAGCCTTGGGGTTCACACCACGAACTTAAGCCGCGCCGTGGCGTTCCACCGCCCTCCTGCGAAAACCTGAAGCAGCAGCCATGCGCCTCGCGCCGCATGGCGTGCCCTCAGCTGTTCGGGATGAAGGTCCCGAGGCCGCGGAAGAGCTGGCTGACGAAGTTCGCTTCCTGGCCGCCCGCTTCCGTCTTGCGGGAGATGAAGTCGAACACCTTGCCGTCCTGGAGACCGTAGAGGGCGACGCGCTCCACCCGCAGGCCATTATTGAAGTACACGGCCGTCACGCGCTGGTCCGTCACCTTCTCGCCAAGGAAGTGCAGCGTCCGGCTCTGGACCTGGCTGATATAGTACCAGCTCTTGTTGCCGACGGTGGAAACGGTCGAGGGCGTGCCGAGGATTTGCAGCACCTGCTCGGCCGCCATCCCGGGCTTGACCTGGGCGAGGGCGCGCTCGTCCACCACATAGCCGTGGTGAAGGTCCTCGCCGACCATGCAGCCCGAGAGGGCCAGGCCCAGGATTGCCGCTCCTGCAATCCGTCCGAAGAAGCCTGTCCGGGCAAGCCGCATGAAACCCCCTTGTCGCGGCCGTCGCCGCAATTCTGCGCCGAGGCGTCAGCTACCGGCCGGTTATGGCTTTGACAAGGCGCCGCGGTTCAGGCTCGGTGGAGCGCATGTTTGGGTTCGGTAAAAAGAGATCGGGACGCGAACTGGTCGAGGCGCTCCACACGCGGGTTGTGGAAGCGTCGCGCCGGCCGGAGCTCTACGAAGAGGCAGGCGTGCCGGACACCATGGAGGGGCGCTTCGAAGCGCTGACCCTCCATGTGCTGGTCGTGCTGCGGCGGCTGCGGCAATTGCCGTTGCCGGCCGAAGACGTCGCGCAGGAACTCGTCGATTCCGTCTTCGCGCATCTGGAAATCGCCCTGCGGGAAATGGGCATCGGCGATTTCGGCGTGCCGAAACGCATGAAGAAGCTCGCCGGTGCCTTCTTCGACCGTACATCGAAGTACGATGCGCTGATCGCGAGGCGGGATGTCGACGGTCTGGCGGCGGAAGTGGCGCAGCGACTCGCTGCGGATCCCGCATCGCTGCGGCCGTTCGCGGCGGTCGTCATCGCCAGCGAGGACAAGCTCGCCGACGCGGACCTGGAAGGCATCCTCAAGGGTCCCGCCTTCGCGAGCGTCGCCGAATCGCGCCGGATTTTGACAGTGGAGACCAACACGTGATCGCCGACAGCGTCGGGCCGCTTTCCCGTCCCTTTTCGGTCGCCCATCTGCCGCCGCGCGGGACCGACGTGACCGTGGAGGCCAACGCCGAGGAGCTCGCGGCCCTGGCGAAGGATCTGCACCTGCCCGCCATCCGGACGCTTTCGGCCCATCTCCACATCAAGGGGAGCCCCGCGCGGGTGCATGTGACCGGCCGCGTGAAGGCCGCGATCGTCCAGACCTGCGTGGTGACGCTGGAGGAGTTCGAGTCCGCCCTGGAGGAGGATGTCGCCGTGACCTTCCGCGCGCCTGTCGCGGGGGAGAAGGAGTTCGACCCGGGTGAGGAGATCGAGGCCGATCTGGATGCGCCGGACGAACTCGTCGGCGATCGCATCGATCTTGGCGCAATCACGGCCGAGTTCCTGGCGCTCGGGCTCGATCCCTATCCGCGCAAGCCGGGGGTCGCGTTCGAGGAGGGGCCCGCCTCGAAGGAGGACGAGGCGGCCGGTTCGCCCTTCGCCGGGCTCGCGCGTCTGCGAAAGGACTGAGCGGCGGCTTTTAGGCCGCCGCTGCGCCCTGTGCCGGAGGGGCGGCGGGCGTGATCGCGACCGACTCGCCGCAGCCGCAGGCGGAGGTCTGGTTCGGGTTGTTGAACACGAAGGTGGACGACATCTTCGTCGTCTGGAAGTCCATCTCCGTCCCGAGCAGGAAGAGGATGGCCTTGGGGTCGATCAGGACCCTGACGCCCTTGTCTTCCACGACCTCGTCGCTCGGCCGGACCTCGTCGGCATATTCCATCGTGTAGGACATGCCGGCGCAGCCGCCGTTCTTCACGCCCACGCGAAGCCCGGCGATCGGCTTTTCGGAGCGGGACATGATGTCCCTCACGCGGCTAGCGGCCGCATCCGTCAGGGTGATGACCTTCATGCGCGGCAGGGCCATGAAGCGTGATCCTTGCAGATGGGGGCAAGAGCGCCCCGTTTGCTGCAATGTAGCCCCGCCGAGGGCTGTTTTGAAGACGCGGGCCTGCATATGGCCCGGAAGTGAGGACCCCATCCGGCCATGCTGGATCCAGGCGAACACGCCGAACATGTGACCGGCCGAAAGCAGTCGGCCCTGCTCGATCTCTGGCCGGACTGGAATTTCGCTGCGGCCCTCAGCGAGGTCACGGGCCCGCATGTCTACGAGTTCGGCGCCCTTTCGGTCCCGACGGTCGCGATCACGCTCTACAATGTCCGCCGCCATGTCCTGATCGAGGACGGCCGGGTCCGGCGGGACGGGAGCGTGCGCGCGGGGCGGTTTCGGATCGGGCAGCCGAGCCGGAACGTGCTGGTCGACGCGGTTCCGGACGCGGTGTCGGGCAAGCTCGTCCTGCTTTATCTCGGTGACCGGCTCCGTCGCGAGGCTGCCGCTGCCCTCGACCGGCCCGAGCCGATCGAACTGGCCGACCACGCCTGGGACGCCGAGGATCCCTTCCTGGCCCAGGCAGCGCAGCGCCTCGTGGAAGCGAGCGATGCCTCTCCTCCCGGGCACAGGCTGTTCGCGGAGACCCTCGCGCTCTCGCTCGCCTGCCACGTCACGCAGCGCTACGCTGCGACGGGCCCCCGGACGGCCCCGCCCTCTTCGCCGCAGCTTTCCTCGCGGGCCCTGAAGCAGGTCGTCGAATTCGTGCGGGCCTCGCCGGGTGCGGAGATCACGACGGATGACCTCGCCCGCGTCAGCGGCCTGAGCCCCTCCCATCTCATCCGGGCCTTCAAGCGCAGCACCGGCCTCACGCCGCACCGGTTCGTGATCCGGGAGAGGGTGGCCATGGCCCAGGAGCTTCTGGCGGAGACGAATGAGCCGATCGCGGAGATCGCCGTGACCTGCGGCTTTTCCTCTCAGTCGCATCTCGGCGCTGCATTCCGCTCAATGATCGGCACCAGTCCTGCCCAATATCGTCGCATTCGACGCAGCTGACGTCAGTTTTCTGACAGAACTCGGCGGCGCCCGCGCGATTTCTGACAGACGCGGGATTTCCCGCCCACCATCTTCCCGCGCGTCTCCAGCCGCCCTGACGCGGCAACGGGGGAGGATTTGATGTCTGCTTCAACACAAGCGCCCCCTGGCTCGGGCGCTTCCGACACGGTCGCGATCGAGGACACGAGCCTCACCGGCTTCTACCGCGACATGACCGTCCCCGAGCGCCGCACCTTCTGGGCCTGCGGGGCCGGTTGGGCGCTCGATGGCATGGACTTCATGATCTACCCCTTGGTGATCGGCACGATCATCAAGATGTGGAGCGTCGAGCCCGGGACCGCGGGCCTGGCCGGCACCGTGACGCTCCTGTCCTCCGCCCTCGGCGGCTGGGCGGCGGGCTTTCTCGCCGACCGGATCGGCCGGGTGCGCACGCTCCAGCTGACCATCCTGTGGTTCTCGTTCTTCTCCCTCCTCTGCGCGTTCGCGCAGAATTTCGAGCAGCTCCTGATCCTGCGCGCGCTCCTCGGCTTCGGCTTCGGCGGCGAATGGGCGGCCGGGGCGGTCCTGATGGGCGAGACGATCCGGGCGCAGTATCGCGGCCGGGCGGTCGGCTCGGTCCAGTCGGGCTGGGCGATCGGCTGGGGAATGGCCGTGCTCGCCCAGGCAGCGCTCTTCTCCTACCTGCCGGCCGAGCAGGCCTGGCGCTGGATGTTCGTCATCGGCTCCCTGCCGGCGCTGCTCGTCCTCTACCTCCGCGCCTACGTGAAGGAGCCGGAAGTCTCCGTGAAGACCATGGCGAAGGCGGCGAGCACGGGCGACAAGCCGTCCGTGTGGGAGATCTTCCAGGGCCCTATCCTGAAGACGACGGTCCTGGCCTCCCTCGTCGCGACCGGCTGCCAGGGCGGGTACTACGCGGTCACCTTTTGGGTGCCGCAGTTCCTGACCACGGAGCGGCAGCTCTCGATCGTGTCGTCGACGGGATATCTCGCGGCCCTCATCATCGGCTCCTTCGTCGGCTACCTCGTCGGCGCCTGGTACGCCGACCGGTTCGGGCGGCGTAACCTGTTCCTGGTCTTCTCGCTCGGCGCGATCGCCGTGGTGGTCGCCTATACCCAGCTGCCGCTTTCGAATGCGGTGCTGTGGGTGCTGGGCTTCCCGCTCGGCTTCTTCGCCTCGGGATATTTCTCCGGCATGGGCGCGTTCCTGACGGAGCTTTATCCGACCCGTCTGCGCGGCTCGGGCCAGGGCTTCTGCTACAATTTCGGCCGCGGGATCGGCGCGCTCTTCCCGTTCCTGGTCGGCTACCTGTCGCAGACGACGACCTTGGCGAATGCGATCTGCATCTTCGCCGCGGGCGCCTACACCCTGTTCTTCGTGGCCGCCTATGCGTTGCCGGAGACCCGCGGAAAGGTGCTGCACGCCGATGCGTGAGGCCTTCCCCTCGAGCATGGAGGCGCCGGCTTGTCCGGCGCCCCAACCCGATCCGCGCGGCCCGACCCGCTACGCGGTGCCGCGGGGCGCGGTCGACACCCACGCGCATGTCATCGGGCTGCCCCCCGACTACCCCTTCGTCGAGCCGCGGAGCTACACGCCGCCGGAGGCTAGCCCCGAGGCCTACCTGGCCATGCTGGATGCGACGGGGTTCGATTACGGGGTGCTGATCCAGGTCAGCGTCCACGGCACGGACAACCGCCGCATGCTCGAGACGCTGCGGGCCCATCCCGGGCGGCTGCGCGGGATCGCCGTGATCCCGCTAGGCCTCTCCGATCGTGAACTCGCGGAGCTGCAGGGCGCCGGCATCGTGGGGCTGCGCCTCAACGTGCTCTATGGCGGCGGGGTGGGGTTCGACCAGCTCGCATCCTATGGTGCCCTGGCGCGCGAGATGGGCTGGCACCTGCAGTTCCTGGTGGACGCCCGGGACCTGCCGCCGATCGCCTCGGAGGTCGCGAAGCTGCCGGTGCCTTTCGTGGTGGACCATATGGGCCATTTCCCGACCTCGGCCGGCCTCGACGATCCCGGCTTCAGGACGCTGGTGTCCCTGGTGCGCGACGGCGGGTGGGTGAAGTTGCAGGGCGCCTTCCGCAACTCCGTCGAGGGGCCGCCCTATGCGGATACGATCCCGTTCGCACGCGCCCTGTCCGACGCTGCGCCCGACCGCTGCGTCTGGGGCTCCGACTGGCCGCATGTCGCCAATTGGGGGCCGATGCCGAATGTGGGCGAGTTGCTCGACCTCCTGGCGGACTGGGTTCCGGACGAGGAGCGGCGGCAGAAGCTCTTCGTCGACAATCCGCACCGGCTCTACGGCTTCGGCGGGTACAAGCCCCTCGCAGCCCTGGGCTGAGCTCACCGGAAGTCGCGCGTCGGGATCTTGATGCCTGAACCGAGGCGCAGGTCCGGGATGTAGATGTCGCGCGCCTTCCGGCCGAAGGCCGCCTCCGGCTCGGAGGCGGGCTCGGCGGGAGGATGGCGGCGCAGTGCCTTGTCGTCCCGCTGGTCCGGCGAGCCGCCATGCTTCGCCTCGTCCCCGCGCCCGGTGCGGAGCGGGAAGGCCTCGTCGTCCGGACGGTCGCCGACCCGGCGCAGCATGTCCGAGAGATCGATCAGGTGGTCGGCTACCACGTGGATGACGTCGCCCTCGCGCTGCACCTTGCCGCGCACCGCCATCATGCCGGACGAGAGGATGAGGCGGCGCTGGCGCTCGAAGAGCGAGGGCCAGATCACGAGGTTCGCGACCTCCGTCTCGTCCTCGATCGTGATGAACATGACGCCCTTGGCCGAGCCGGGCTTCTGGCGGACGAGCACGAGCCCCGCGACCGTGACGCGCCGGCCGTTGCGCATCGTCCTGAGCGCCGCGCACGGCACGGCGCCGCGTCGGGCGAGGTCCTCGCGCATGAACCCGACCGGATGCTGCCTGAGCGAGAGGCCGCGGGAGCGATAATCCTCCACGACGTTGCGGGCCTCGCTCATGGGGCTCAGGACGACGGGGCTCTCCACGATCTCCGGGGCGAGGCGGCTTTCGCGCGCGTCGGCCGCAGCGAAGAGGGGCAGGGGCTCGTCCGACAGGCCCTTGATGGCCCAGAGCGCATCGCGCCGGTTGAGCTCCAGCGACCCATAGGCATCCGCCTCGGCAAGACGGGTGAGCGCGGCGACCGGCACGCCGGCCCGGCGCCACAGCTCCTCGATGGAGGAATAGGGCTCGTCGGCCCGTGCGGCGACGATGCGGGCGCCATGCTCGTTGGAGAGGCCACGGGCGAGGCGCAGGCCGAGGCGCACGGGGCGGAGGGGTCTCTTCTCCCCGTGCAACGGGGAGAAGTCGAGTCGCTCGTTAGAGCGACCGGATGAGGGGCAAATCTCGGGCAGGTCGCCGCCCCTCACCCGGTTGCCCTCCCGGTCAACTCGACCTCTCCCCGTTGCACGGGGAGAGGAGGGTTCCAACCGCGTGTCCCATCCCGAATGGTTCACGTCCGGCGGCAGCACCTCGACGCCATGCGCGCGCGCGTCCCGGACGAGCTGGGCCGGGGCATAGAAGCCCATCGGCTGCGAGTTGAGGATCGCGGCGAGGAAGACGTCCGGGTGGTGGCACTTCACCCAGGCCGACGCATAGGCGATGAGCGCGAAGGAGGCGGCGTGGCTCTCCGGGAAACCGTATGAACCGAAGCCCTCGAGCTGCTTGAAGGTCTTCTCGGCGAATTCCGGCGTGTAGCCGTTCCCGACCATCCCATTGATGAGCTTGTCGCGGAACAGCGAGACTTTTCCCGTCAGCTTGAAGGTCGCCATGGCGCGGCGGAGCTGGTCGGCCTCGCCGGCCGTGAAGCCCGCGCATTCGATCGCGACCCGCATCGCCTGTTCCTGGAAGAGGGGGACGCCGAGCGTCTTGTGCAGCACCCGCTTCAGCTCGGGGGTGGGGTACTCGACCGGCTCGCGGCCCTCCCGCCGGCGCAGATAGGGATGGACCATGTCGCCCTGGATGGGGCCGGGCCGCACGATCGCGACCTGGATGACGAGGTCGTAGAGCTTCCGCGGCTTCATGCGCGGCAGCATGGCCATCTGCGCCCGGCTCTCGATCTGGAAGGTGCCGAGCGTGTCGGCCTTCTGGATCATGGCGTAGGTCGCGGGATCGTCGCCCGGCACGGTGGAGAGGTCGTGCGTCTCGCCCGTGACCTCTTCGAGGAGATCGAAGGCGCGCCGCATGCAGCCGAGCATGCCGAGGCCGAGCACGTCGACCTTCATGAACTTGAGCGCGTCGATATCGTCCTTGTCCCACTCGATGACCTGGCGGTTCTCCATCGCGGCGGGCTCGATCGGGACGAGGTCGTCGAGCCGCTCCTCGGTGAGCACGAAGCCGCCCGGATGCTGCGAGAGATGGCGCGGGGTGTTGATGAGCTCCTTGGCGAGATCGAGCGTCAGGCGGAGGCGCCGGTCCCCGAGGTTGAGGCCGAGCGCGGCCGCCTCCTTCTCGCCGACGCCGTCGCGGCTCCAGCCCCAGACGAGGCCGGCGAGCGCGGCCGTCACGTCCTCCGGCAGCCCCAAGACCTTGCCGACCTCGCGCACGGCTCCGCGCGCGCCGTAGCGGATGACGGTGGCACAGAGCGCGGCGCGGTGGCGGCCATAGGTCTCGTAGACCCACTGGATCACCTCCTCGCGCCGCTCGTGCTCGAAATCGACGTCGATGTCGGGCGGCTCGCGCCGCTCCTGGCTTACGAAGCGCTCGAACAGCAGCTCCTGCTCGATCGGGTCGATCGACGTGATGCCGAGCATGTAGCAGACGACCGAGTTCGCGGCCGAGCCGCGGCCCTGGCAGAGGATCGGCGGCTCCATGGCGCGGGCGGCCCGCACGATCGCGTGGACGGTGAGGAAATAGGGCGCGTAGTCGAGCTCGCGGATGAGCCTGAGCTCGTGCCGGATCTGTGCGTCGAGCCGTTCCGGCACATCGCCGCCATGGCGGGTGCGGGCCGCCTCCCAGGTGAGGCGCTCCAGCGTCTCCTGCGCGGAAAGGCCCGTTTCCACGACCTCGGACGGGTATTGGTAGCGGAGCTCCCCGAGATCGAAGCGGCAGGCATCGGCGATCTCGGCGGCGCGCGCGATCGCCTCCGGGTAGCGGGCGAAGAGCCGCTCCGTCTCGGCCGGGCTCCTGAGATGCCGATCCGCGTGGTGCTCGAGCGCGAAGCCGGCCTCCTCGATCTTCAGGCCGAGGCGGATGCAGGTGACGACGTCCTGCAGGATGCGCCGTTCCTCGCAATGGTAGAGCACGTCGCCGGCCGCGACCGTCTTCACGCGGGCCGCCGCCGCCATGGCGGCGATGGCGTCGAGATGGAGGTGGTCGTCCGGGCGGAAGCGCCGGGTCAGCGCGCAGGAGGCGCGCCGCCCGAAGACCCGGCGCAGCCGCGCGAGATCGGCCGCGAGCGCCTCGTCAGGCAGATCCGTCAGCAGGATCGCGTGCAGGCCCTCGCTCCAGGCCGCGACATCGTCCCAGCCGAGCGTGCAGCCGCCCTTGCCGGCGCGCGCCTTGCCGAGGGACAGGAGCCGCGTCAGGCGCGAATAGGCGGCGCGGTCGGTCGGGTAGACGAGGAGCGCGGCGCCCTCCGTGAGGTCCAGCCGCGCGCCGACGATCATGCGCACGCCGGTCGTCTTCGCGGCCTCCCAGCAGCGCACGATGCCGGCGAGCGAGCCGCGATCGACGATCCCGAGCGCCGGAATGCCGAGCAGCGCCGCCGCCGCGAACAGCTCCTCCGGCGACGACGCCCCGCGCAGGAAGGAGAAATGGCTGGTGACCTGAAGCTCGGGGATCATGGCCGCCGAGCCTCGCGGGGGGGCGCCCAGCCCTCTTCAAGGGGGAGGGCGTGTGCGCGCTTGCCTAGCCGTCTCGCCAGGGATCGTGGAGCACGACCCCACAATTCTCGAAATGGGAGATGTTCCGCGTTGCAACCGCGGCGCCGTTCGCCTTCGCGATTGCTGCGATCATCAGGTCGAGGGTTGCGACCCCAGCGCCGCGACGGGTCCGCAATCCAACGATTTCGGCATAGCGACGGGCAGCCTCGCCCGTGAAGGGCAGCACGCGACCGGCGAACAGTCTGTCGAACAATTGCCGTGCTGCATCGTCCAGACCTTGCCTGCGGCGTCCGGCGGGCAGGAGCTCGATGCCGACCATCACCTCTGCTTCGCTGATCGCCGTCGTCCAAAGATCGTGAAGATCGAAGCGGTGCATCCAACTCCGCACGACCGGTGCCGGCGTCTCGCGCATCAGTTCCGAGAGGACATTCGTATCGAGAACGATCAAGGATCGAATCTTTCGTCGAACCTGGGCGGATCACGCAGTGGGACGCGAGGAGGGATCTCGAGCTCGACTCCGCCGAAAGGCGCGAACAGCTCGTGGATGGCGTCGGCCAGATCGGCGCCCGTTGGGCGAGAAGGCTCAGCCAAGCTGTTGCGAAGAATAGCTGCGGCCTCGTCTTCGACGGAGGTGCCATGCGCATCGGCGCGCGAGCGCAACCGCGAGAGGACCCCGTCTTCGAGATTATCGATGGTGAGGGATGCCACCTCGTCCCCTCCTGCAATGTCCAACGCAACTCTAACATAGGAGGATGCTCGCCTTACGCGAAGCGCCCGTGCAGCCACCAGCGCGTGCCTTCGGGCGCGGGGGCGTTGCGGAAGAGCCAGAAGCGGCGGCCCTTCTCATCCTCCACGCGGTAATAGTCGCGGAGCGCGGCGGTCTCGGCGTCGGAGACCCACCATTCGCCATGCACCCGTTCGGGGCCGTCGGCGGATGCCACCCGGTAGTGGACCCGGCGCCAGACGAAGCTCCGCGGCGGGTAGTCCGGCAGCAGCGCCATGGCCTGCACCTCCTCCGGCGGGTCGATGATGCGGGAGGGGCGCGGCAGCGCCTCGGGCCAGGAGATGCCGGTCACCGGCGCGAGCGCCGGCACGCGCTTCACCGAACGCTCCGGCACGCGGCTCTCGACGGGCGCGGCCCGGAACACGCGGTCGGCCCCGAGCCGCACGCCGAGCCGGTCGACGAGCGGCGCCAGGGCGGCCGTGTCG
>JAFAEL010000128.1 GCA_023423995.1 Pseudomonadota bacterium
CTTCACGGACCTGAACAAGACGCAGTGCTTCATCAACACAGGCGACCCGCGCGGCATCATCAACGGCACCGGGCGCTCGAACTGGTGCGGCGACGCCGTCGTGGCGACGCTCTCGGTCGATTTCCAGGCCAGCAAGTTCTACGAGCTGATCGGCCTCGAGACGCCCGCCGTGCCACGGTATTCCCCCTTCTTCTCTGGGGGTGGTCCAGGGGGCGGCGCGACGAGCGCCGCCCCTTTTTTCATTGACCGAATGGATGACCCGGCGGGGCTTGCGTTAGCGCAAGACGCGGCGGCACTCCCTCGCGCATAGTCGCGCAAAGCAAGGCAGGGAGGCCGCCCATGACCGCATTCTCGGGGAGCCGCTATCGCGAGGTCTATGCGCGGGCAGCGCAGGACCGCGAGGGCTTCTGGCTGGAAGCCGCCCGAGCGGTCGACTGGTTCGAGGCGCCGGCTCGGGCCTTCGATCCGGATGCAGGCATTTACGGCCGCTGGTTCCCGGGCGGCGTGACCAATACCTGCCACAACGCCCTCGATCGGCATGTCGCTTCCGGCCGGGGGGAGCAGGCGGCCATCATCTACGACAGCCCGGTCACGGGTGCGACGCGGCGCATCTCCTACGGCGAGATGCTGGCCGACGTGAAGGTGCTGGCGGGCGTGCTGGCCGAGCTCGGCGTCGAGAAGGGCGACCGGGTTGTCATCTACATGCCGATGATCCCGGAGGCGCTCGCCGCCATGTACGCCACCGCCCGCCTCGGCGCGGTGCATTCGGTCGTCTTCGGCGGCTTTGCGTCCCGCGAGCTCGCGGCCCGGATCGAGGACGCCCGGCCGAAGGTCATCCTCACGGCATCCTGCGGCATCGAGACGAACCGGGTGGTGCCCTACAAGCCGCTCCTCGACGAGGCGCTGCGCCTCTCGGAGCACAAGGTCGAGACCTGCCTGGTCCTGCAGCGGCCGCAGCTCGGGGCTGAGCTTCACGCCGGCCGCGATCTCGACTGGGGCGAGACGGCCGCGGCCGCAGCGGCGCGCGGGGTCTCGGCCGAATGCACGCCGGTGGCGTCCACGGACCCGCTCTACATCCTCTACACGTCCGGCACGACCGGGCGGCCGAAGGGCGTGGTGCGGGACACGGGCGGGCATCTGGTCGCGCCGCTCTGGTCCATGCCGAACCTGTATGGGATCAGGCCGGGCGAGGTGTTCTGGACGGCCTCCGATATCGGCTGGGTCGTCGGGCACACCTACATCGTCTATGCGCCGCTCTTTTTCGGCGCGACCAGCGTCCTCTACGAGGGCAAGCCGGTCGGGACGCCGGATGCGGGCGCGTTCTGGCGCGTCTGCGAGCAGCACGACGTCGTGACGCTGTTCACGGCGCCGACCGCGTTGCGCGCCATTCGCAAGGAGGATCCGGAGGGCCGCCTCGTGCGCGAGCGCGACCTGTCCCGGTTTCGGGCGCTGTTCCTGGCCGGCGAGCGCGCCGATCCGGATACGGTCGCCTGGGCGGAGCGCACCTTCGGCGTCCCCGTGATCGACCATTGGTGGCAGACGGAGACCGGCTGGCCGATCGCCGGAAACCCGCTCGGCCTCGGCGGCCTGCCGGTCAAGCGCGGCTCGCCGACGGTGCCGATGCCGGGCTACCTGCTCGAGACGCTGGATGAGGGCGGCAAGCCCCTGCCGCCGAACCAGATGGGCACGCTCGCCATCAAGCTGCCCCTGCCTCCCGCCTGCCTGCCGACGCTCTACAACGACGACGAGCGCTTCCGGCAGACCTACCTGTCGACCTTCCCGGGCTACTACACGACCTCGGATGCCGGCTACCTGGACGAGGACGGCTACGTCTACGTGATGGGCCGGACGGATGACGTCATCAACGTCGCTGGCCACCGGCTGTCGACGGGCGCCATGGAGGAGGTGCTGGCCTCGCACCCGGCCGTCGCCGAATGCGCCGTGATCGGCGTGAAGGACGGGCTCAAGGGCGAGGTCCCGGCCGGCTTCGTGGTGCTGAAGACCGGCATCGACAAGGCGCCGCAAGCCGTCGAGACGGAGCTCGTCCAGCTCGTGCGCGACAGGATCGGCCCCGTCGCGGCCTTCAAGATCGCCATCACGGTCGGGCGCCTGCCCAAGACGCGCTCGGGCAAGATCCTGCGCGGGACGATGAAGAAGCTCGCGGACGGCGACAGCTGGACCGTGCCAGCGACGGTCGACGATCCGGTGATCTTCGACGAGATCGCGGAAGCGCTGACCTCGCATGGGCTGCCCGGGCCGCCCGCCTGAAGCGAGCCTCGACAGGGCGTAGGCGCGCGGCCATATTCTTCCCAAGGCTGTAGCCGCCCTCGATACCCTGTCACTCACCAAGCGGTTGAGGGCCGCCGGCTTTACCGAAGATCAAGCCGAAGCCGTGACGGATGTCGTTCGGGAGGCGAGCCAGGCGGATATGTCAGCTCTCGCTACGAAAGCCGATCTCGCGGGCACGAAGGCAGAACTGAAAGCTGAGATTGCCGACACGAAAGCCGAAATCCTGAAGTGGATGTTCGGGATGGTTGGAGTGCAGACTCTCGTGATCTTGGGCGCACTCGTGACCCTCGCCAGGATCGGGCTGCGTCCCTGATGGCCTGCTGATCTCCGAACCCCGTCAGGGCAGCCGCGCCTGCCGAATGAGGAACGGGAGCTCGTCGAGAAGCTCATCGCGCGTGTCCGCGGTCGCCGAAAGGCCCGGGACGCTGCTGGTCTGGACGAACCAGGTTTCTCCATCCGGATCGTAGCCGATCACGACCTTCTCGCCCGCAATATCCAGGACCGCGTTGTGGCGCTCCGCCCTGAGCGGGCTGTCAGTCCGGTTCGACATGCGCTGTCAGGGGCCGGTGGCGTCGAGCCTCGCCATGTCGTCCGGCGAGAGCGCCAGCCGTGTCGCGGCGACGAGGGTCTCGAGCTGCTTCAGGGAGGTCGCGCTGGCGATCGGGGCGGTGACCGCGGGCTTCGCCATCAGCCAGGCGAGCGCCACGGCGGCAGGCTCGGTGCCCTTTGCGGCCGCGATCTCGTCGAGGGCAGCCAGGATCTTCATGCCGCGCTCGTTCATGTAGCGCGGGATCGAACGCTCGCCGCGCGGGCTCTTCGCGTAATCGGCCTCGGACCGGTACTTGCCCGTCAGGAACCCGGCCGCGAGGGAGAAGAACGGGATGACGCCGAGGCCGTTCTCGCGGCAGACCTGCTCGAGCGGCCCCTCGAAGACCGAGCGCTCGTAGAGATTGTATTCGGGCTGCAGGCTCTCGTAACGCGGCAGGCCCTTTGTCTCGGCGAGCCGGAGCGCCTCCGACAGCCGCTCCGCGGAGAAATTCGAGGCGCCGATCACGCGCACCTTGCCGGCCTCGATCAGCTTCGCATAGGCGCCGAGGGTCTCCTCCTGCGGCGTCTCCGGGTCGTCCTTATGCGACTGGTAGAGGTCGATGTAGTCGGTCTGCAGCCGCTTCAGCGAAGCCTCGACGGCCTGTGCGACATAGCCGGCCTTCAGGCCGACCCGGCCTTCGCCCATGTCCATCCCGACCTTGGTGGCCAGGATGATCTTGTCGCGGTTGCCGCGCGCCTTCATCCAGCGTCCGATGATCGCCTCGGACTCGCCACCCTGATGGCCAGGCGCCCAGCGCGAATAGACGTCCGCCGTATCGAGGAAGTTGATCCCGTGCTCGAGCAGCCCGTCGAGGAGCGTGAACGAGGTCGCCTCGTCCACCGTCCAGCCGAAGATGTTGCAGCCGAAGCAGAGCGGCGGGACGTGCAGAGCGGAGCGGCCGAGCCGGCGCAGTTCCATGGGCCTTTCCTCGCGTCAGGCGTCCTCGTCGTGATCCTCGGTGCGCTTGATCTGCTTCAGCTTGGCGAAGACCGAGTCGACGTCGATCTTCTCCTCCTCCGGGCTCGTCTTGCGCGACATGTCGGCGAAGGGCTCGGAGCGGGTCTCGGGCGCGGTGGAGATC
>JAFAEL010000282.1 GCA_023423995.1 Pseudomonadota bacterium
AGCGTATGCATGCCGACATGGCGGCCCGCACGGTTGCGCTGGCCGAGGCGATCGCGGCGGCGGGATCCTAGGGGACTCCCCGCGGGTGGCGTGGCGATAGGGCCGCGCTACAATAGTCCTGCTGCAACTGCCTGCGGTCCTTGACCGAAGAGGAGGTGGGCAATGGACTGGACGAGCTGCCCTGACGTCGAAAGCAAGCCGAACGTGATGTCCGGCGTGCCGGTGGTCGTCGGGACGCGTGTGCCCGCGGACGCCATCATCGAGCATGCGAAAAGCGGCTACTCGGCCAAGGATATCGTGACGGAGATCTTCCCGAGCGTGTCGCTTTCGCGGGCCGAGCGGATTATCGACTTCGCCCGGCATCATGTTCCGCGTGCTGCTTGACGAGAACATTCCGCTGGGACTGTGTCGGCGGCTCGATCCATTCGAGGCTTGGCACGTTTCGCAGCTCGGCTGGGATGGCATCGACAACGGCCTGCTGATCACGGCAGCCGAGCGGGAAGGGTTTCAGGTCCTGGTTACGGCCGATCGGAACCTGCGCTACCAGCAGAACCTGGAACGGCGGAGGGTTGCCCTGGTCGTACTCAGCACCAATCACTGGGACACGATCCGCAGAAGCGTTGACGTCGTGCGGGACGCCGTAGCCCGGGCGGGGAGCGGTACCTACGAGGAAGTCGAACTTCCCAGCTAGCAGCTCACCCCAGGTTCCGCCCGATCGCCTCGAACTTCGCGGCGCGGTGGTCGCGGAGTTCCTTCGGGCCGAGGCCCGCGAGGCTGGCGAGCCCCCGTTCGATCGCGTCGCCCGCGGCCCGCACGGCCCCGTCACGGTCGCGATGGGCGCCGCCCACGGGCTCCGGCACGATCTCGTCGATGATGCCGAAGCGGAGGAGGTCCTGCGCCGTGATCTTCATGGCGGTGGCGGCATCCTGCGCGCGGGTGGAATCGCGCCAGAGGATCGAGGCCGCGCCCTCGGGCGAGATGACGCTGTAGACGGAGTGCTCGAGCATCAGGACCTTGTTGGCGGTCGCGACCGCGATCGCGCCGCCCGATCCGCCTTCGCCGATCACGAGCGCGACGTTTGGGGCGCCAAGCGCAAGGCACGCCTCGGTGGAGCGCGCAATTGCCTCGGCCTGGCCGCGCTCCTCGGCATCGATGCCCGGATAGGCGCCGGCGGTATCGACGAAACTGATCACGGGCAGGCCGAAGCGGTCGGCCATCTCCATGATGCGGGCGGCCTTCCGGTAGCCCTCCGGCCGCGCCATGCCGAAATTGTGCCGTACGCGGGTCTCGGTGGTCGAGCCCTTCTCCTGTCCGAGGATCGCCACCGCCTCGCCGCGAAACCGTCCGAAGCCGGCGAGGATCGCGTGGTCTTCCCCGAACTTGCGGTCGCCCGCCAACGGGGTGAAATCCGTCATGAGCTCCCGGCAGTAATCGACGAAGCGCGGCCGCTCCGGATGCCGCGCAACGAGGGTCTTCTGCCAGGGCGTGAGACCGTCATACAGGTCCTTGAGGGCCGCGAAGGCCTTGGCCTCCAGGCGCGACACATCCTCCCGGATCTCGACCGCGTCGTCGCCCTCCGTGAGGGTCCGTAGCTCCTCGACCTTCGCCTCGAGTTCGGCGACGGGTTTCTCGAAATCCAGATACGCGCGCATAGGGGCTCGGGCGAAACTCCGCAGGACATGAGCGAGGTCCGGCCGGCACGCCCGCGGCGGATCGCATTGCGGGCAAGGACTTAAGCCGCCCGGCGCCTCGCTTCAAGTCGCCCTCCGGCTCAGCCCACCACGATCAGGCCGGCGAGGCCCGCCGAACCGACGAGGATTCGCCACCAGGCAAAAGGCGTGAAGCCGTGGCGGGAGATGTAGTCGAGGAAGGCCTTCACGACGAAGAGGCCGGCCACGAACGCCGCCACGAAGCCGATCGCGATGCTGGCGAAATCGTGGAAGGATAGCAGCTTGTAGCTCTTCAGGAGGTCGTACGCGAAGGCACCCGCCATGGTAGGCATGGCCAGGAAGAACGAGAACTCGGCCGCGGACCGCTTGTCGGCCCCGAGCAGCATCGCACCCACGATCGTGGCGCCCGAGCGGGAGACGCCCGGAATCATGGCGAAGCACTGGATGAGGCCGATGCCGAGATACATGCGCAGGGGAAAGGCGGTCGCGTCGCGGTAGCGGGGCTTCAGGTCGATCTGGTCCATGATCATCAGGACGAAGCCACCCGCGATCAGCGAGATGCAGACGATGGCCGGGTTGAACAGCACGCCCTTGATGAAGCCGTGCAAGAGCGCGCCGATGATCGCGGCCGGCAGGAAGGCGACCAGCACCCCGATGACGAAGTGGCGGGCGGCGGGATCGTGCGGCAGGTCGATGGCGACTCGCTTCAGCCGACCGAAATAGGCGGTCACGATCGCCAGGATTGCGCCGAGCTGGACCAGGATGGCGAAGGTCTTGTTCGCCTCGCCGTCGAGACCGAAGAAGTGCTGGAGCAGCAGCAGGTGTCCCGTCGAGGAAACGGGCAGAAACTCCGTGAACCCCTCGACGGTGCCGAGGAGCAGCGATTGCAGCATCTGGATGAGGGTCATCGGATCTCGCGGGCCGTCTGGGCGGGGCCGGGTCGGGCGGGAGGCTTGTCCCGTCAGGGTAAGGGCTACGTTAACGGCTTGGCATGGCCAAGGGGCAGAAATGCGGGATTGAACAAAGGCGATTACGCGCCGTTAACCGCCGGCGCGGCTAGTCGCCCGATCCCACGCAGTGCCCGCCGGTATGGCCGTCCTCCACCAATACGCGTTCTGTCCCCATTCCCGTTTCATCCGCCTGTCGCTCGCCGAGATGGGCATCCCGTCCGAGATCGCCGAGGAGAAGCCCTGGGAGCGCGACCGCCGCTTCCTCGAGCTGAACCCCTCCGGCACGACGCCCGTCCTGTGCGAGGATGACCTCGCCGTTCCGGGTGCGGGCGTGATCGCGGAATATCTCGACGAGACCCGTGGGCCCCGGCTCAACGGGCGACGGCTGCTGCCCGCCGATCCGGCCGTCCGCGTGGAGGTGCGGCGACTCGTCGAGTGGTTCAACACGAAGTTCTTCGAGGAGGTCACGTCCTACCTCCTCGAAGAAAAGATCCTGAAGCGGTTCCAGCGCGGCGCGTCGCCGGATGCCTCCGCCATCCGTGCCGCACGGGCGAATATGCGCTACCATATGCGCTATATCGGGTACCTGGCCGGGGCCCGGAAATGGCTCGCGGGCGACACCCTGACCTATGCGGATCTCGCCGCGGCCGCCCATCTCTCCTGCGCGGATTATCTCGGCGACGTGCCATGGGACGAGGACGAGCATGCGAAGGACTGGTACGCGCGGGTGAAGTCCCGCCCGGCCTTCCGTCCGCTCCTCGGGGAGCGGATCCCCGGCGTGATCCCGCCCCAGCACTACGCGGACCTCGATTTCTGACGGGCGAGGCCCTGAAGGCTCAGCTTGTCGAGCGGGCGAAGGCGCTCGGCTTCGACCTCGTCCGCGTGGCGTCCCGCGACGGGATACCAGACGCGGCGGGACGTCTGCGGGACTGGCTCGCTGCCGGGCATCACGCCGGGATGGACTGGATGGAGGCGACGCCCGAGCGGCGCGCCTCGCCGGCCGGGCTGTGGCCGGAGGTCCGCTCCGTCGTGATGCTGGGCCTGTCCTACGCGCCCGAGCGCGATCCGCTCGACGCTCTCCTGGAGCACGACCGGGCCGCGCTCGCGACCTACGCCACGCGGCGCGACTATCACGACGTCATCAAGGGCCGGCTGAAGGAACTCGCGGGATATCTCGCCGCGAAGGCCGAGGCGGACGTGAAGGTCTTCGTCGACACGGCGCCCGTGATGGAGAAGGCGCTCGCCGCGGCGGCTGGCCTCGGCTGGGTCGGCAAGCATTCCGTGATCGTCTCACGCGAGCACGGATCCTGGCTCCTGCTCGGCGCGATCTATACGAATGCCGACCTGCCGGCCGACGAGCTGGAGCGTCCGAGCTGCGGCAGCTGCACGCGCTGCCTCGACGTGTGCCCGACCTCGGCCTTCCCGCGTCCGCACGTGCTCGATGCCGGGCGCTGCATCGCGTATCTTACCATCGAGCATAAGGGCCATATCGGGCGCGAATTCCGGGAGGCGATCGGCAACCGCGTCTTCGGCTGCGACGACTGCCTGGCCGTATGCCCTTGGAACAAGTTCGCGGCGGCCTCCCGCGACGCGCGGCTCGCGATGCGAAGCGAGCTTTCGGGGTTGAAGCTGCGCGATCTCGCCCGGCTCGACGACCCCTCTTTCCGCCAGCTCTTCGCAGGCACGCCGATCAAGCGCACCGGCCGGGACCGCTTCCTGCGCAACGTCCTGATCGCGATCGGGAATGCGGGCGACGCGGCGCTCGCGCCCGAGGCCGAGCGGCTGCTCGGCGACCCATCCCCCCTGGTCCGCGCCATGGCGGTCTGGGCCTCCGGGAGGCTGCTGTCGCCCGGGGAGATATCCGCTCTCGCGGCGAGCCATCTGCCGTCCGAAGCGGACGCGGATGTCCGGGCCGAATGGCGCGAAGTGCTCGGCGATCATCAGGGCCTGGAGGCTGCGGCGTGAACCTCGTCGTCTTCGGCTACGGCTATACGGCCGAGGCCTTCGCCAGTGAGGTGCGGGGCCGCTTCGGCCGGGTCGTGGCGACCGCGCGCAGCAGGGAGAAGGCGGACCGGATCTCCGCCTCGGGGCTCGTGGGCCGCGTCTTTCCGGACGAGGGGGATGCGCGTGCGCTCGCGGAGGATCTCGCGGATGCCGGCGCGGTGCTCGTCTCCATCCCGCCGGGCGAAGATGGGGACCCGGTTCTCGCCCGCTTCTCGGAGGCGATCGAAGCGTCTCCAAGCCTGGCCTGGATCGGCTATCTCTCGACGGTGGGCGTCTATGGCGACCACGGCGGAGGCTGGGTCGACGAGGCGACCCCGCCGCGGCCCGTCAGCCAGCGATCGCGCCAGCGGCTCGCGGCCGAGGAGGCGTGGCTCCGGCTCGGGCAGCGCAGCGGCAAGCCCGTCCAGGTCTTCAGGCTGGCTGGCATCTACGGTCCCGGCCGGTCGCCCCTCCGGAAGGTGCTGGACGGGACCGCCAAACGCATCGTGAAGCCGGGCCAGGTCTTCAACCGCATCCATGTGGCGGACATCGCGGCCGTGCTCGCCGCCTCGTTGGAGCAGCCGCGTGCGGGCGCGATCTACAATGTCGCCGACGAAGAGCCGGCGCCGCCGCAGGACGTCGTGGCGCATGCGTCAAATCTCGCCGGCTTGCCGCCGCCGCCGGAGGTCAGGTTCGACGAAGCCGACATGACCCCGATGGCGCGCAGCTTCTACGGCGAGAACAAGCGGGTCTCGTCCCGCCTCGTCCGCGAGGAACTCGGGGTGACGTTCCGGTATCCGACCTATCGGGAAGGATTGGCGGCGCTGGCGGAGAACTTTGACGGAGCCAGTCGCAATAGATCATGATCGGACATGGCGAAGGCCGTGCTGTTGTTCCACCGTAAGCGGATCTATGACGATGGTGGGATACTGGAGATGAAGCTCTGGAGGTTGCCGGCACGGGTGCCCGGCTCGCGCCATCGGCTCAAATACTCGCTCTACTACGGCGAGGGCGGAAGACGGCTTGTCGGCTATGACAATGAACGCGGGAAGGGCGATCATCGCCACTATGCTGATCAAGAGCACGCTTACGCGTTCAGCGATGTCCGGCGATTGATGGCGGACTTCTTGGCGGACGTCCGGCGGGTGCGGGGAGGGCTGCTATGAAGTCCAGGCTGAAGCTCGCTGTGGGAGGCTCTGCCTTGAACGATGCGGCAGCCTTCATCGAGGCTTGGGACCGCGCCGAACAGGGCGACCTCGTAGAGGATCGTGTCGTCAGCTTCGAGAGCTGGGAAGGTCTTTCCGCGATCATGTCCGGGCCGCGTCTAGCCTTGCTTCGACACCTCCATTCCAGTCCCGAGGCCTCGAACGAGGACCTTGCCCGGGCGCTTGGCCGCGACCCGTCCAAGGTCTCAGCGGACGTCGAGGCGCTCGAGGAGGCCGGCCTCGTGGAGCGCCGCGGAACGGCGTTGCACGTCACGACGGACGCGATCGAGACGCAGATCTTGCTCTGAGATCTCGAATCAAGCCGCGTAGCGCTGCGCCGCCGGGCCGAAATAGTTCAGGTAGCGGCCGCTGATCGCCTCGACGGGCATCACCACGAAGACGTCCGTCGTGCCGAATTGCCGGTCGAGGACGGCACCGTCGCCGAACTTCGCGCCGACCCGCAGATACGCCTTCACGAGGGGCGGCAGGCTCAGCAGGGCGGCCTTGCGGTCGATGGCGTCGGCCGCGAGCCGGTCCATGCCGATGTAGCGCCCGGGGAGCGCGCGGGCGCGCCATTCGGGCTCCGCGGCAGCGAAGTGGTGCAGGAAGCTCAGGGGCACGGCGAGCTGGTCCGGGTCGGTGCCCTCCAGGCTCGCGCAGCCGATCATTGCGTCCACCCGGTGCCGCTGCACATAGGCCCACAGCCCGGCCCAGAGGAGCTCGACCGTCTTCTTGTTCCGGTACGGTTTCAGGACGCAGGATCGGCCGAGCTCGAGCAGGTTCTTCCCGCGGTGGCGCGCGAGCAGCGGCGCGATGTCGAACTCGTCCGCCGTGTAGAAGCCGAAATGCGCATCGGCCACCTGCTGCCGCAGCAGTCGGTAGGTGCCGACGACCTTCGGCTTATGGGCCCGAAACGGCTTCGGCTTCACGTCGTGATCGAGGACGAGCAGGTGGTCGCAGATCTCGTCATAGGCGTCGATGTCGCGCCGCTTCAGGGCCGCGAGCCCGACCGGCACCGCCGACATTTCCTCGTAGAACACCTTGTAGCGCAGCCGCTGGGCGCGCTTGACCTCGCGCTCCCCCGAAGCAAGCCGCACCTCCAGAGAACCGAGGCGGCCCAGCGGCTGGGGCAGCTCGATCGGGGGGGCGAGGCGCGGAAGAAGACGCGTCGCGGTTTCGCGCATGCGCTCGCGGAGGGCAACCGGCGGAAGGGGCGTCATGGAAAGCGGCTGCGCCGTCGAATCTCGCTCTGCCGGGGGAGGCATGGGGTGGCGTGTGCTCCAGCGAATCGGCCGCGTGGTCCCGCGATCGAGACGGTCATACACCACCCGGCCCTGACGGATTTTTGACGCGCCGGTATCGCTTACGCGACGGCGCTCGTCCCCGTACTCCCGCGCAGTGTAGAGGCAAGCGCCTCGAAGGTGAACGGCTTGAGGAGGAAGCCGTCGAACCCGGCGGTCTCGCTGTAGCGCTCCCGCTCGCCGATGATGCTGGCCGTGAGGGCCACGATACGGATGCGCTCGTCGCGGCCCATTGCGGTCTCCAACTCGCGGATGCGCCGGGTCACTTCCCCGCCGTCCATTCCGGGCATGCGCATGTCCATCAGGATGACGTCGTACGGCTCCCCGTCGCCCGCGAGCGCCGCCTCCGCATGGGAGAGAGCCTCCCTCCCATCTCGCGCCCAGTCCACGAAGGTGCCGAGCTTCTGCAGCGTCTTCATGGCGACGAGCGCGTTCACCTCGTTGTCCTCCGCCAGGAGGACGCGAAGCGGCGGCAGGGCGGGCGAAGGCGCCGGGAGAGGCGCGGCGCCCCTGTCGTGAAGCGGCTCCATGCCCGCCCCGGGGCGAAGCCGCTCGAAGAGCGAGCGTGCCCGGACGGGCTTGATCAGGAAGGCGTCGTAGCCGGCCGCATGCGGGGAGCCGAAATCCCGCCGCTCGAAGGGCGACAGCAACACGATCGTCCGGGTCACGCCGCTGTCCTTGGCGGCGCGCGCGAGTTCCTTCACGGCGGCCTCGCCGAGCGCCGCATCTGCAATTAGGACGTCAAAGCGGGCGGCCCGCATGATCGTGCCGGCCGTTGCCGGATCACGCGCCCGTGCCGTCTCTGCGCCGGCCTCCTGCAGGCGTCGCTCGAGACAGCGCGGCTCGTAGGGCGAGGGACCCACCACGAGCACCCGCAGGTCGCTCGCCGCGTCGCCCGGCAGGGCCTCGCATGCCACCGGCTCCAGGGGCAGCCGGACACGGAAGCTCGACCCGCGGCCCGGGATGCTGTCGACCTCGATCCGGCCGGCCATCCCGTCGACGATCCGCCGCGTGATGGCGAGGCCGAGGCCGGTTCCCGCGCCGCGTGCCGCGGCGAGGCCGCCCTGGTCGAACTCCTCGAAGATCGTGCCGAGCCGGTCTGCGCCGATCCCCGGCCCGGTATCCTCGACCGCGAACACGATCTCCTCGCCGATGCCGCGCTCGACCTTGATGCATACTCCGCCCGCGTCCGTGAACTTCACCGCATTCCCGGCGAGATTGAACAGGACCTGCCGCAGCCGGTCCCGGTCCGACCGCACCATCCTGGGCACGTCGCGGGACACGAAGGAGGCGATCTCCGTGCCCTTGTCCTGGGCACGCGGCGCCAGGAGCTCGACCACGCCTTGAACGACGCTCTCCAACTCGAAAGGCTCGCGGACGAGATCGATCCGCCCGGCCTCGATTTTGGTGAAGTCCAGGATCTCCTCGATGAGCGACAGGAATGCCTCCGCCGATCCGCGCAGCGCCTGCACATAGGTGATCTGCTCGGGCTCGAGCTGGGTCTCGAGAAGGAGATCCGACATGCCCAGGATGCCGTTCAGGGGCGTGCGGAATTCGTGGCTCACGGTCGCCAGGAAGCGGGACTTCGCCTCGCTCGCCGCCTCGGCTTTGGTCCGGGCCTCCTCGAGGGCCGCCTCGGTCTCGATCCGGTCGGTGATCTCGCGGCCGCTGCGCAGCACGGACCTGCTGCCATCCGGGCCGACGATGTCCGATTCCGCCCAGCTGAACCAGCGGGTCCCGCCTTCGGTCCGGATCGCCTCGTCCACTCGGCGGAGGCCATCCCCGACCTGCTCGGCCGGCCTGCGCTCGACGACGTCCAACTCGGTCAGCCGGGCATCGCCACCGCGCCGTCGCGTCCCGATTAGCTCCTCATAGGCGGCGTTCGTGAACGTGATCCGGCCACCCGGATCGCGCTGCACGATCGCGTCCGGCAGGATGTCCAGGATGGAGAGGGTCTCGGCCTGGATCTCCTCCGGGTCCGCCGGGGCATCCGTCCTGCCACGGGCGGAGCGGGTCAAGAGCCTGACGGCGATCAGAATTCCGGCCCCGAACGAGAACGCCGCGACCGAGAGCAGGAAGAGAAGGTCGCTCGCCTGGAGCGAAGGAAAGAACATCCGGACAGGAAACCCCGAGGATCCGGATGCAACATACGATCCGGGTCCTCATGGGCCGTTGAGGAACATGCTTTGCCGTTCCTCAACGAACTGCATCGACTTGGCGCCGCTTGCGGATGCTAGATCCGCTCGATGATCTTCTCGCCGAACAGTCCCTGGGGGCGGATCATCAGCACGGCCAGCGCGATGAAATAGGCGAGCCAGGACTCGATGCCTCCTCCGATGAGCGGACCCCAGTAGAACTCGCCGAGCTTCTCGCCGATGCCGATGATCAGCCCGCCCACGATGGCGCCCGGGATGGAGGTGAGCCCGCCGAGAATGAGAACCGGCAGGGCCTTGAGGGCGATCACCTGGAGGGCGAAGGAGACTTCCGAGCGGGCGCCCCACATGATGCCGGTGGCGAGCGCCACGATGCCGGCCGTGAACCAGACGACGACCCAGATCTGGTTGAGCGAGATGCCGACGGACAAAGCCGCCTTGTGGCTGTCCGCGACGGCCCGCAGAGCGCGGCCGATACGGGTTTTCTGGAAGAACACGGCCAGCGTCGCGACCGCGAGCGAGGCGATGATCGCGGCCGCGATGTCGATCTTCTGCAGCGACACGAGCCCGCCGAGGATCGGCAGGTCCACGGCGCCGCTCGGGAGGTAGAGCTGTTCGGTGATCATGCGGCGCGGATTGCCGCCGAAGATGATCTCGCCGAGCCCGATCAGCAGGTAGGTCAACCCGAACGTCGCCATGAACAGGATGATGTCGGGCTGGTTCACGAGCGGGCGCAGCACGACGCGCTCGATGCCGACCGCCAGCACGAACATGACCCCGATCGTGATCGCCAGGGCCAGGAAGGCCGGCACGCCCTTCTCGGCCAAGCCGACGAGCGTCAGGGCCGAGAACACGACCATGATGCCCTGCGCGAAGTTGAACACGCCCGAGGCCTTGAAAATCAGCACGAAGCCGAGCGCGATCAGTGAATAGAGCACGCCCGAGACGAGCCCCTCCCAGATTGTCTGGACCAGGAGATCGGGCGCCCCGCCCATCTGGACGAAGGGATCGACGAAGATCTTGTAGAGGAGGTCCATCAGCGAAGCCCTCTTCTCCCCGTCGCAGATGGGGAGAAGTCGAGTCGCGCGGCAGCGGGATCGGATGAGGGGCTTGGCTCAGCGAGACACCCCTCACCCGGACGGCCGCTGCCGCGGCCTGCTCGACCCCTCCCCGCTGGGCGGGGAGGGGTAACGAACCACTGCCCACTCAATGCGCGACCCCCAGATATGCGTCGATCACCTTCGGGTCGCGCTTCACGTCCGCCGGGACGCCGTCGGCGATCTTGCGGCCGTATTCGAGCACGACCACGCGGTCGGAGAGCTCCATGACGACGCCCATGTCGTGCTCGATGAGCGCGATCGTCGTGCCAAACTGGGCGTTCACGTCGAGGATGAAGCGGCACATGTCCTCCTTCTCCTCGAGGTTCATGCCGGCCATCGGTTCGTCCAGGAGCAGCACCTCGGGCTCCATGGCGAGCGCCCGGCCGAGCTCGACGCGCTTCTGCAGCCCGTAGGGGAGCTTCCCGACCGGGACCTTCCGGATCGCCTGGATCTCCAGAAAGTCGATGATGTTCTCGACGAACCGCCTGTGCTCGACCTCCTCGGCCATGGCCGGCCCGAAGCGCAGCGCCTGCCAGAGGAGGCCCCTGTGCATCTTCAGCGAGCGCCCCGTCATGATGTTGTCGAGCGTCGTCATGCCCTTGAACAGCGCGACGTTCTGGAAGGTGCGGGCGATGCCGCCGCGCGCGGCCGCGGACGGACGCATCCGGGGTCGGCGCTGCCCCTTGAAGGTGATCGCGCCCTCGGTCGGATGGTAGAAGCCGTTGATGCAGTTCAGCATCGAGGTCTTGCCGGCGCCGTTCGGCCCGATGATGGCGCGGATCTCGCCCTTCTGGATGTCGAAGGATACATCCGTCAGCGCCTTCACGCCCCCGAAGGCGAGCGAGACATTCTCGACTGCGAGCAGAACCTCGCCCTTCACGATGAGCGGTCCGTCCGGGGCTCTCACGCCGCCTTCTCCAGTTCGCGCGCAGCCTCGGCCGGGGGGTGGATCATCATGTCCCTGATCGCGACCGTGCCGGCCAAGACGCCCTTGCGGCCGTCCTCGAAGGTGACTTCCGTGCGGATGCTCGCCTCGTGCGAGCCGTCGAACAGGCCCTGGATCAGCGGAGCGTAGCGTTCGGCGATGAAGCCGCGGCGGACTTTCTGGGTCCGGGTCAGCTCGCCGTCGTCGGCGTCGAGCTCCTTGGGCAGGATCAGGAAGCGGCGGATCTGCGCCCCCCCCATGCGGGGCTCCGCCGCGAGGGAGCGGTTCACCTCGTCCACATGCTCCGCCACCATCGCGTAGACGCGGGGATGGGCGGCGAGCTCCTGGTAGGACGCATAGGTGACGTTGTTGCGCTCGGCCCACGACCCGACTGCCACGAGGTCGATGTTGATGAAGCAGGCGACGTAGTCGCGCCCGTCCCCGAAGGCGACCGCCTCCTTGATGTTCGGGTAGAACTTCAGTTTGTTCTCGACGTATTTCGGCGGGAACAGCGCGCCATCCCGCATGCGGCCGACATCCTTGGCGCGGTCGATGATCTTCAGGTGCCCGCGCGCGTCGAAGAAGCCGGCATCGCCGGAGCGGACGAAGCCGTCCGGCGTCTTCGTTTCGGCCGTCTTGTCCGGGTCCTTGTAATAGGCCTGGAAGACGCCCGGCGAGCGGTAGAGGACCTCCCCGTTCTCGTCGATCCGGATCTCCACCTCCGGGGCCGGGCGCCCGACCGTGTCGGCCAGGATCTCGCCGTCGGGCTGCATGGTCACGTAGACCGAGGCTTCCGTCTGCCCGTAGAGCTGCTTCAGGTTCACGCCGATCGAGCGGTAGAAGCGAAATATCTCCGGCCCGATCGCCTCGCCGGCCGTGTAGCCGACCTTGATCTTCGACAGGCCGAAGCGATTGCGCAGCGGCGCATAGATGAGCCAGTCGCCGACCCGGTAGATCAACCGGTCCAGCAGCCCCACCCGCTCGCCATTCAGGATCGGCTCGCCCACCCTCCGGGCATGGTCGAGGAAATAGCGGAACATCCGCCGCTTGGGGGCGGAGGCATCCTCCATGCGGACCATCGTGAGGGTCAGCATGTTCTCGAAGACGCGCGGCGGCGCGAAGGCATAGGTGGTGCCGATCTCGCGCCGGTCGTCCACCACCGTGTCCGGGCTTTCGGGGCAGTTCACGCAGAGCCCCGTGATGATGGCCTGCGCGTAGGAGAAGATGTGGTCGCCGACCCAGGCGACCGGCAGGTAGGCGATGATCTCGTCGGTCTCGTCCAGCTTGTCGAAGGCCGAGCCGATCTCGCCCGCCAGCCGGACGTTGTCGAAGGTCAGCATCACGCCCTTAGGCCGGCCGGTCGTCCCCGACGTGTAGAGAATGATGGAAAGGTCCGAGCCCTTGGCCCGGGCGAGCGAGGCGTCGAGCTTCTCGCCCAGCTCAGGCAGCGTTTCGAGAAGGCGCCGCCCCTGCTCGACCGCATCGTCGATCGAGGTCAGGCGCGTGTGATCGTAGGTCCGGAGGCCCTTCTCCTCGTCGTAGAGGATGTGGTGCAGCTTCGGCAGCCGGTCGGCAACGGAGAGAAGCTTGTCGACCTGCTCCTGGTCCTGCGCGACCGCCAGCGTGACCTCGGCATGGTCGAGCACATAGGCCATCTCGTCGGCGACGGAATCCGCATAGACAGGCACCGGCACGGCGCCGAGCCATTGCGCAGCCGCGATGGCCCAGTAGAGTCGTGGCCGGTTCTGCCCGACGATCGCGACCTTGGAGCCGGGCTCCACGCCGAGCTTGTCGAGCCCCGCCGCGAAGGCGCGCACGATGTCGTGCACCTCCGCCCAGGTCCAGCTCTGCCAGATTCCCAGGTCCTTGTGGCGGAAGGCCGGCCGCGCGCCCCGAATGCGGGCATTGCGCACGAGCAGCTTGGGGAACGTGTCCTCGGCGCCTTGCGCTGGAGCCGTCACCAGCAACCTCCCTGAGCTCCGGCGGAGCATCCACGGCCAAGCGCGGATTGGCTCCGCGTCTCAAGGCTTCAAGCCCGGCCAGAAGGAGTATGTCGCACGCGGATTCCCGGCCCGCAACGCGACGGAAGTCGCACGGGAACAGCGGCCGCGGGAGCGCTCCCGTTAACCATGCCCCCATAGGGTTCCTGGGCCGTGCCCGCCCTTCGCATACCGCCTTCCGCCGCTCTCGTGTTCCTGATGGCGACGCCGTTCGTCGCCTTCTGCCTCGGTTTCCTGCAACTCTCGATTGGCTTGCCGGCGGCTGCGCTTCTTGTGGCGGGCCTGCTTCTGGGGCGCGGATCCGCATGCAGCGAACCCGTCGACGGGCGGGCTCTCTTCGCCAGCATGATGATCGCGCTGGTCGGCTGCCTGCTCGGCGGCCAGGGGAGGATCGTCTACGCGCCCGACGATTGGGTCGTACGCGACGCAGTGCTTGCCGACCTCGTCCGGCTGCCCTGGCCGCCCGGGTACCTGCTCGAGAGCGGGGCCCTTGTGCTCCGCGCGCCCGTCGGCATGTATCTCGTCCCCGCGCTGGTCGGGAAGGCCGCTGGATTGTGGGCTGCCCATTTGGCGCTTCTTCTCCAGAACACGGCGATTCTTGGCCTGCTGCTTTTTCGCATGGCCGGACGCCGGCCGGGGCTGCGTGACGTGCTCGTCGTCGCCCCGCTGTTCCTGCTGTTCAGCGGGGCCGACGTCGTGATCTTCCTCGCCAAAGCCGCCAAGGCGGCCACCGTCGGGGCACCTGCGCCCTGGCCGTGGCACCTGGAATACTGGAACGGATTGTTTCAGTATTCGTCGCACACGACCCAGCTCTTCTGGGTGCCGCATCATGCACTCGCCGGGTGGTTCGCGGCCGTCCTGCTCATTCGCTGGCGTGAGGGTGAGCTCGGTTCGCCGCAGGTGCTTTCGGGGTTGTGCCTCGCCTTCCTGTGGTCGCCGCTTGTCGTCGCGGGCGCAGTGCCGTTCGTCGTCATCGCGGCGGTGGCCGACCTCCGCGCCCGAAGGCTTTCCCTGCGGGCCATTCTTGGCACAGGGCTCGTCGGGGCCGCTACGCTCCCGGCGATGCTTTATCTCACGCTCGACAGCGGCACGGTCGAGCGTGAGCTGCTGATCTCGGATCCGGAGTTCGTCCCTACCTACTTGCTCTTCCTCATGGTCGAGCTTGCGCCCTTCTTCTGGCTCCTGGCCCGCTTCGGGAACCAGGCGTCGCGAAGCGAGATCGTGCTGATCGGCGGGCTCCTGCTCGCATTTCCGCTCTACAAGATCGGCTTCTCCAACGATTTCACGATGCGGGCATCCATCCCGGCGCTCGCGCTTCTGGCCATGGTGGTGATCGAGGGGGCTCGGGCTGCCACGCACGCCGGTCGCGGCGCGCTGGCGCCGTATGCGCTCGTGTTTGCCATCGGTGTCGCGACGCCCACAATCGAGATCGCCCGCGCCGTGCTGTTCCCGCGCAATCCGCCGGCGGGCTGCGATCTCGTCTCGGCCTGGCGCTCGTCGAGCTTCGGTGGCTTCCCCATGTCGACCTATCTGGCCCCGGTTCGGCCAGAGACGGCGAGACTGCTCCGAGCGACCCGTGCGGAGGCGCCGGATTCAGGCGGGTGTCCAGAGGTCGGGAAGGCACGCAGCGCGATTGCGCCCTCGCCAACGACCGGTTCAACGTTTCGGTGACGCTTGTGCCGCAGGATCGAGGGTGATGAGCCGAGCCGCCCTCCCATCCTCTTCCCCCGAGGAGTATGCTCGCATTGCCGACAGGGCCGGCCATCTCGAAAGTCCTGCTCTTGCGAGGCTTGAACAGCTCGCCGCCGAGTTCGCGCCGCCTCCCGGCGTTCCAGGTCATCCTCTATTCCGCGCAGTACGGCCGCATCAATGGGCGAAGAACGTCCTCGTCCTGGTGCCGCCTGCCCTTGGCGGGGTCATGTTCCAGCCGACCATCGCGCTGGCGAGCATGGCAGCTGCGGTCGCGTTGTGCCTCGCGGCATCGGCCGGATATCTGGTCAACGACATCCTCGATCGGGCGAGCGACCGGCTCCATTGGTCGAAAGGGCGACGGCCTTTCGCCAGCGGCGCCCTTTCGCCTGCCCAAGGCTATGTGACCGCCGCGATCCTGGTGGCGGTCGGGGCGGCGCTGGGTGCGGTCGCCGGCACGGCGGCTTTGGTGGTGCTGGCCGCCTATCTCGTCGCGACGGTCCTCTATTCGCTCGTGCTCAAGCGGCAGCCGATCATCGACGGCGTGACACTGGCCGGCCTTTTCACCCTCCGCCTCGTGCTCGGCGTCGCAGCTTCGGGCGTGCACCTCTCGGCTTGGCTCCTGACGTTCTCGATGCTGTTCTTCCTCTCGCTTTCGCTCGCGAAGCGACACACCGAGGTGGTTCGCGCGGCTGAGCGTCGCACGGCCGCGCACGGCCGCGGATGCCAGTCCAGCGACGCACCCTTCCTGCTCGCCTTCGGGGCGGCGAGCCTGATCGGCGCCGTGGTGGTGCTGGTGCTCTACATGACTCAGGAAGCCTTCGTGGCGGCGCATCTCGCCGTACCGCGGATGCTCTGGGCCCTCCCGCTTCTGGTCTTCCTGTTCGGAGCCCGAGTGTGGCTCGTCTCTGGCCGCTCACAGCTCGACGACGACCCGATCGTGTTCGCGCTCAAGGACCGCGCGAGCAGGGTCGTCGTAATGGCTGCCGGCGCCTCGTTCCTGGTGGCCTGGCTCGGCGTCCCAGGCCTGCCCTGACTGACGCAAATCTTGGGGGCTGGCTATTCCCCGCTGCCTGGGCTTGCACGGACGGGAAGTGCTGGGGTGTCCCACCTCGTCGTTTTTGGCCGCCCGAGGTCACGCGTGTTGGGACCGAAGCCGCTGATCCTGCCCGGCAGGTCCGCCGACCCCAGCCCGGTCGGGCGGTTCGCCGCATCAATCCCGGCCACATCTATCTCACTTAGGGCTGGCGGACCCGCAACGCGACGGAAGTCGCACGGAGGGCGGGAGAAGTGTCTAATCCGCCTCCGGAGGCCGGACCGCGGCCCTGGAAAAGGCGCCGGGCGGGGCGCCGTAGCTGCGCCGGAACCACCGTGTGAGATGCGCCTGGTCGGCGAACCCCGTCTCGGCCGCGACGGATGCCGGCGCGAGGCCTTTCGCCAGCAGCGCCTTTGCGGCCTCCAGCCGGATCGTGCGGATCCAGGCGCTCGGTGGCATGCCGAATCGGCGCTGAAACGCGCGGATCAACTCGAACCGCCCGATCCCGGCCTCGTGGGCCAGGTCCGAGACCCGGAGCTGGGACGCCGGTTCGGCTCGGAGCCGGTCGCAGATGCGTTGCAGGTCCACCACCGCGGAGCGCGTGCGCCGCTCGCGGGCGGGGAGCTCGGCAAGACGGCCCGCGAGGAGGACGAGGCTTTCCTCCACAAGGAAGCCGTCCCCGCTCTCGCTCGCCTCGGCCAATCGCCGGATGCTCGCGAACAGCCCCGGATCATCCGGCGAGGGCACGCGAAAGGCCGGCTCGGGCGAGGCGATGCCCGCGGCATCGCCGACCGCTTCCCGCATCTCGGCGACGGGAATGTAGAGCATCCGGTAGAGCACGCCGGCCGACGTCGTCGCATGCCCGTCGTGAAGCTCGAACGGGTTGAACAGGATTACCGATCCGGGACGCGTCCTGTGGCGCACGCCGCGGCAGGTGAAGGTCTGCGAGCCGGCTTCGGTGATCCCGACGGCATAATCGACGTGGGCGTGGCGGCCGTAGCTCCAGGTCTCGAGCCGCGCGTGCAGGGATTCGATCGGGCCGGCAAACCGGCGCCGGAACACGTCGCGCGCTTCCGAAGCGGCGTTCCGCATGGCGCACACCCGTTCAAGACGCCCAGGCCCGCATCCTCTTACCCGTCCTGTCGGTTCGGGAGAGGGATATGCGGTTCGACACCAAGATCGCGGTCATCGTGCGGGATGACCTGCAGGCCTGGCAGAAGCTGAACGTGACGGCCTTCATGGCCAGCGGGATCGCCTTCGCCGAGCCGGAGACCAGGGGAGAGCCGTACCAGGACGGTTCCGGCGCAGCCTATGCGACCCTCTTCCGGCAGCCGGTCACCGTGCTGACGGGGGATGCCGCCCTTCTGCGCGAGACGTTCTCGCGCGCGCTCGGACGCGAACTCCGGATGGCCGTCTATACCGACGCGATGTTCGCCACCGGGCACGACGCGGATAACCGCGCCGCCGTGGCCTCGGTCGCGACCGAGGCGCTCCCGCTCGCCGGCTTCGCCGTCTATGGCGCGCGCAATGCGGTCGACCGCGCCCTCAAGGGGCTGCGGCTGCACGCCTGACCCTTACTCCGCCGCCTGGGCCAGCACGGGCGCGGGCGAACGGAAGCGGGCGAGGAGTTCCGCCTCCTCCTTCTTGGCCGCCTCGAGATGGCGCGCCTTCACGTGGCCGAAGCCGCGGATCTTGCCTGGAATGCCTGCTAGGCCCAGGGCCGTGGCGTGATTCGCAGCATCGAGCCCGGCGACGAGCTCGTCGAGGAGCGCCATGTAATCGGCAATGAGCTGGCGCTCGACCTTCCGCTCGTGCGTGTAGCCGAAGACGTCGAAGGCGGTGCCGCGCAGGCCCTTGAACCGGGCGAGCACGCCGAAGGCCTTCAGCATCCAGGGACCGAAGCTCATCTTCTTCGGCTCGCCGGTATGCGGGTCGACCCGGGCGAGGAGCGGCGGCGCGAGGTGGAACTCGAACCGGAGGTTCTCGCCCTCGAAGGTCGATGCGATCTGCTTGGCGAAATGGCCGTTCGTGTAGAGGCGCGCCACCTCGTACTCGTCCTTGTAGGCCATCAGCTTGAAAAGCGAGCGCGCGACCGTTTCCGTGAGGGCGGTCGAACCCGGCACGGCCCTGGCCTCAGCTGCCCGGACGCGCTCGACCTGGTCGCGGTAGCGCTTCGCGTAGGCCGCATCCTGGTAGTCGCTGAGGAAGGCGATGCGGCGCGCGACCATCTCGTCCAGGGTCTGGGACAGCTCGGTCGTATCGGCCGAGGTCTTGGAAGCCGCGATGATCGCCCGGATGGCCTCGGGCTGAGCGGCGGCGCGGCGCCCCCACTCGAAGGCGTCCAAGTTCATCTTCACGGCTTCGCCGTTGAGCTCGATCGCCCGCCGCAGCGAGGCGCGGGACAGCGGCACGCGGCCCGTCTGCCACGCATAGCCCAGCATGAACATGTTGGCGCCGATCGCATTGCCGAGGAGCGCGAGCGCCGCCTCCGTGGCATCCACGAAGGAGAGGCCTGGGCCTTGCTCCGTCCTGGCCCCAGCCGCATTGGCGATGGCCCGCTTCAGGCGCTCGGCCGGGAGCGAGTAATCGGCATTGCGGGCGAAGTCGCCCGGCATGACCTCGGCCGTGTTCACGACCGCGGCCGTGCGGCCCGCCTTCATGGCGCCGAGCACCTTCTTCGAGCCGGTGACGACGAGGTCGCAGCCGAGAACGAGGTCGGCCATGCCGGCCGTCACCCGGATGGAGGTGATGTCCTGCTGCCGGTTGGCTAGGCGCAGGTGGCTCGTCACCGCGCCGCCCTTCTGGGCGAGCCCGGCCATGTCGATCAGGCCGAGTCCCTTGCCCTCGAGATGCGCAGCCATTCCCATGATCTGGCCGACCGTGATCACGCCCGTGCCGCCGATGCCGGTGACGAGCACGTTGAAGGTCTTGTCGATCCCGGGGACGGCCGGCTCGGGCAGTTCGCCGGCGGGCAGGGCGGCCGCCGGGATCGCGGCAGGCTCCATCTTCTTCGGCTTGGCTCCATGCACCGTCACGAAGGACGGGCAGAAGCCCTTCACGCAGGAGAAGTCCTTGTTGCAGTTCGACTGGTCGATCTTGCGCTTGCGGCCGAACTCCGTCTCGAGCGGCTGCACCGCGACGCAGTTCGACTTCACGGAGCAGTCGCCGCAGCCCTCGCAGACGAGGTCGTTGATGATCACGCGCTTGTCGGGATCCGGGAAGGCGCCCCGCTTCCTGCGTCGGCGCTTCTCCGACGCGCAGGTTTGGTCGTAGATCAGGACGGAAACCCCGCCGACCTCGGCCAGCTCGCGCTGAACCTCGTCGAGCTCGTCGCGATGGTGGATCGAGAGCCCTGCCGGCCAGCGGACAGCGGCCGGATACTTGTCCGGCTCGTCGGTCACGAGGCGGATGGTCTGCACGCCCTCGGCCGCGACCTGCCGGGCGATCATGTCGACCGTGAGCGAGCCCTCGTGCGGCTGGCCACCCGTCATGGCGACCGCGTCGTTGAACAGGATCTTGTAGGTGACGTTCGTCTTGGTCGCGACGGCCCAGCGCAGCGCCAGCGACCCCGAATGGTTGTAGGTGCCGTCGCCGAGGTTCTGGAACATGTGGCCGCGCCTGGAGAACGGCGCCTCGCCGATCCAGTTCGCGCCCTCGCCACCCATCTGGGTGTAGCCCTCGGTCGAGCGGTCCATCCACTGGGCCATGAAGTGGCAACCGATGCCCGCATAGGCGCGGTGGCCCTCTGGCACCCTGGTGGAGGTGTTGTGCGGGCAGCCCGAGCAGAAGCCGGGCGTGCGCACGCCGGCATCGCTCGTGATCGCCAGGATCTCCTGCGCTTCCTTCAGCTTCGCCAGGCGGCCGGCGAGGTCGTCGTTGCGGTGATAGCGCAGCAGGCGCTCGCCGATGGCGATCGCGATGTCGTTCGTGTCGAGCGCGTATTTGACGGGGAAGAGCCAGTTGCCGCCCTCGTCCTTCTTGCCGATCACGACCGGCTGGTTGGCCGTGCCATAGAGCTCCTCGCGGACCTGCACCTCGATCAGCGAGCGCTTCTCCTCCACCACGATCACGAGGTCGAGCCCGCGCGCGAAGTCGACCAGCTCCGATTGCGGCAGCGGCCAGGGGCAGGCGATCTTGAAGAGGCGCAGGCCCATGTCGTTGGCCTTCACCTCGTCGAGGCCGAGCTCGTCCATGGCCTCGCGGACGTCGAGATAGCTCTTGCCGACCGTGATGATGCCGATCTTCGGGTTGCGGCCGCCGGACAGGATCATCTTGTTGAGGCTGTTCGCCCGCACGAAGGCCAGCATGGCGTCGCGCTTGAAGTCGTGGAGGCGCGCCTCCTGCTCCAGGAATGGATCGCGCGGCCGGATGTTCAGCCCGCCGGGCGGCATCGCGAAATCGGTCGGGATCTCGATCTTCACCCGGTCGATGCTGCCGTCCACGGAAGCCGTGGATTCGATGTTGTCCTTCACGCATTTCACGGCCACCCAGGCGCCGCAGAAGCGCGAGAGCGCGAAGCCGTAGAGACCGTAATCGAGCAGCTCCTGCACCCCGGCCGGGTTCAGGATCGGGCTCATCACGTCTACGAAGGCGAATTCGGACTGGTGCGCGACTGTGGAGGATTCGGCCGTGTGGTCGTCGCCCATCAGGGCGAGGACGCCGCCATTTCGGGAGGTGCCGGCCTGGTTGGCGTGGCGGAAGACATCGCCCGTGCGGTCGACGCCGGGGCCCTTGCCGTACCAGACGCCGAAGACGCCGTCGTACTTGCCCTCGCCGCGCATCTCGGCCTGCTGCGCACCCCAGAGGGCGGTCGCGGCGAGCTCCTCGTTCAGCCCTGGCTGGAAGACGACATGCGAGGCTTCGAGCTGCTTCTTGGCCTTGTAGAGATTGAGGTCGAGCCCGGCGATCGGGGAGCCGCGGTAGCCGGAGACGAGGCCCGCGGTGTTGAGGCCCGCGCGGCGGTCGCGCTCGCGCTGCATCAGGAGCAGCCGGACGATGGCCTGCGTACCCGTGAGAAAGACCCGCTCCTTCGAGAGGTCGTACTTGTCGTCGAGCGATACGGAGTCGAGAGCTACCTCGGTGAGGCTCATGACCCGGTCCTCCACGCCCCGCGGGGCTCCAGCCGCCGACTGCCGCCGGTCTCGTTCGAATACGTCAGCAATGCTGACATATGCAGTTTAGACCGTCAATCAACTGCGATGGCTCGGGCAGGGTCAAGGTGGCGAAGTAGCCGGCACGTGACGAGCTATGGTCCGCCGAGGCAGGCAGCGCCTGGCCTTATCGGGCTGCCCGCCGCTCCTGGTGCCGGCGGTGGTAGGCCCGGCGGTGCCGGTTCGACTTGCGCCCGCTGAGGCCGAGCCCGCGCGAGATCCGGTGGCCCGCCCCATACCCGATCGCGCCGCCCGCGACCGCTCCGACCGGGCCGCCCACGATCGCCCCGGCGACGGCGCCCAGGCCGGTATTCACGGCACGGTCCTGGGCCGCGGCGGTCCCGCTCATGCCGAACGAAATCCCAAGCGCCACCAGCAAAATTCCGAGAAGTCTCATCGTCCCGACATCCAGTTTCGTCCGGGAACCCGGCTTGAACTCGGCGCCTGCCGCTCCGTTCCCGCCGCCGCCCGGGCTGGCCGGCCCTCGGCTTGCCGCTGGACAGCCGGGCCCGTATTGCAGGCGCTTCCTGGGGACTGCCCGCCTGCCGAGGCCCGAATTTGAGCGACTTCGTTCCCCCGCATCCGCCCCGGCCCGAGAAGCCCTATCCGGCGCTCGAGCTGATTCGGCGCGCCCGGCGCAACTTCCTGGAGATCTGGACCGAGAAGGCCTTCCAGGCGCAGTTCATGCAGACCAAGCTCTTGGCCCGCAAGGTTTTCATCTGCAACTTCCCGGACACGGTCCAGTACGCGTTCAGCACCCACAACGCGAGCTTCGAGCGGAAGTCACCGCAGATGCGGCACGCGCTCGAGCCGCTTCTCGGGGACGGGCTCTTCATCTCGGACGGGGAGATCTGGCGCCGGCGGCGCAAGGTCGTCGCGCCCATCATCCACGTCTCGCGTCTGGCGGAATTCGCGCCCGTCATGGTCGACACGATCCTCGAGGCGCGGGGGCGCTGGGAGGCGGCCGCCGACGGCGCGGAGGTCGATGCCCTCTCCGAGATGGCCGAGCTGACGGCCGAGATCATCTGCCGGACCATCTTCGGACGGCAGCTCGGCGGCGAGCATGCCCGCGAGGTCGTCGAGGGTTTCTCGGACTACCAGCGGCTCGTCGGACAGACGGATGCGCTGTCGCTGCTCGGCCTGCCGGACTGGCTGCCGCGCTTCCACCGCCCGGGCCTGCGCAAGTCCAAGGACCGCATCCATCGGGTTCTGGACGGCATCATCGCGGATTACCGCAAGCGAGGCGACACGGCCGAGGGTTCGGTCATCGGCCATCTCCTGGACGCCGTGGACGAGGAGACGGGCCAGCCGCTCAGCGACGAGGCGATCCGGAACGAGGCCGCGGTCATCTTCATGGCAGGGCACGAGACTACGGCGAACACGCTCGCCTGGGCCTGGTACCTGCTGTCGCAGGCCCCGGACGTGGAGGCCAAGCTGCACGAGGAGGTCGACGGCGTTCTAGGCGGGGCGTCGCCGAGCCTCTCCGACGTCCCCAGGCTGCGCTACACGCGTGCCGTGATCGACGAGACCCTGCGGCTCTATCCGCCCGTGCCGATCCTGGCTCGCGAGGCGCTGGAGGACGAGTCCATCCGCAACCGGCCGGTGCCGAAGGGCTCGCTCGTGATGGTCGTGCCCTGGCTGATCCACCGGCACAAGCTGCTCTGGGACAAGCCGGATCATTTCTGGCCGGAGCGCTTCATGCCGGGAGGCCCGGGCGCCAAGTCGAAGTTCTCCTACGTGCCCTTCGCGATCGGGCCGCGCATCTGCGCCGGGCTCTCCTTCGGCCAGACGGAGGCGATCCTCTCGCTGGCGACGCTGGCGCAGCGCTTCTCGCTTCGACTGAAACCCGGCCATACGGTCGAGCCGATCTGCCGCCTGACGCTGCGGCCGGGCGAGGACCTGCCGATGACGCTCCACCGGCGGACCCAAGCCTCCGTGCGCAGCCGTACGGAGGCGCCGGCTTCCGCCTGTCCGCACATGCATTGAAAGGCCTGCGGCAGCTCGCCGCCGACCTGCACGCGCCTGTGGGAATCGGATCGCGTTAACCGATGGGTAACCGTATCGGGCGCCAAAGTGGGCCTCCGAAACGGTTTCGTAAGTGCCCGTGACCAGCACAGCCCGCCCATCGATTCGTTTCCGCGGCCACTCCTTCATCGCGCTCGTCGTGGTGCCCGAGGAGCCGGTGGCAGAATGGCTCGTCCACCTCGACGGGCTGGCCAGCCGCTCGCCCGGCTTCTTCGTCAATCGGCCCGTGATCCTCGACGTCTCGCACCTGACGCCGGACAGGGCGATGCTCAAGTCGTTGGTCGCCGATCTCTCGGAGCGCGGGATCGGCGTCATGGGCCTCGAGGGGGCGGATCCTGCAGTTCTCGGACCGGACCTGCCGCCTGCGATGGCGGGCGGGAACAAGACCGGGCAGCTCGAGATCCCGACGGACCGCATCAAGGCGGACCCCCAGGGTGCGCCGAAGAAGGCCTCGCTCCTCGTGGACAAGCCGGTCCGCTCCGGTCAATCCATCTGCTTCCCCGAAGGGGACGTCACGATCGTCGGCTCGGTCGCCTCGGGCGCCGAGGTGATCGCGGGCGGCTCGATCCACGTCTACGGCGCTTTGCGCGGCCGTGCGGTCGCGGGTTCGTCCGGAGATCCCGGGGCCCGGATCTACTGCCGCAAGCTCGAAGCCGAGCTCCTCATGATCGACGGCTCGTTCCGGACGGACGACGAGGTCCAGCCGGACCTGCGTGGCCGCCCTGTTCAGGCCTGGCTCGACAACGGCGCGATCGCGCTGGCGAGCCTCGACTAGCGAAATTCGGGGGCGAGGATCGTCCCCGGTGAAAGGACCGCCCAAGAAGGGGGAACCCACATGGCAAAAGTACTCGTCGTCACCTCAGGCAAGGGAGGCGTCGGAAAGACGACCTCCACGGCATCCCTCGGCGCCGCGCTGGCGCAAAGCGGTCAGAACGTGGTCGTCATCGATTTCGACGTCGGCCTGCGCAACCTCGACCTCGTCCTCGGGGCCGAGCGCCGCGTCGTCTACGACCTCATCAACGTGGTCCAGGGCGACGCGAAGCTCCCGCAGGCGCTCATCCGCGACAAGCGGATCGAGACGCTTTCCCTCCTTCCGGCCTCGCAGACGCGGGACAAGGAAGCCCTGACGGAAGAGGGCGTGAAGCGCGTCATCGACGAGCTGCGCGAGAAGTTCGACTGGATCATCTGCGACAGCCCGGCCGGGATCGAGCGCGGCGCCACGCTGGCCATGCGCTTTGCGGACGTCGCGATCGTGGTGACGAATCCCGAGGTCTCCTCCGTCCGCGATTCCGACCGCATCATCGGGCTCCTCGATTCGAAGACCGAGCGTGCCGAGAAGGGCGAGCGGATGGAGAAGCACCTCCTCATCACGCGCTACGACGCAGCCCGCGCTTCCCGCGGGGAGATGCTGAAGACGGAGGATATCCTCGAGATCCTGTCGATCCCGCTGCTTGGCA
>JAFAEL010000033.1 GCA_023423995.1 Pseudomonadota bacterium
GAGCCGCGTGCGCACCGGTCACGTCTGGCGGAGGGGAGGACGGGTCCCGGGGTCTCGGTTCGGTAGCCGGGGCGTCCGGGCGGCTGACCGGGCGCGTGCCTATGGGGCCGAAAAGACCGTCGCGGGATGCGAGCCGGGGTAACCCGGCTTGCGGATCCGGACTTTTGCCGAAGGCGGCAACGGCCGGGTTCGCCGGGAGGGACCTGAGCACCCACCCTGATCCAAGCGCTACAAATTGAGGCCGGAGAACCGGCATCCCGCTCCCCTCGAGGATTTCGGGCCAGCTGTTTGACAGTGCCGATGGACCAGACCCCGGGCCGGGGAAGGACGGCGCGTGCCTGCTGTCCCGCCCATCCCGGCGAAAGTCGGGATCCAGCCCCCTCATTACACCGGCTTTCACCGGTGTGACGGGAGGGGGACGCGCGGATGCTGTTACGCGTCCTGCCCTATTCCTGAAGGGCGATCTCGCGCTTCGCCCGGATCGATGGCGCGACCATCGTGATCAGGAGCAGGACGGAGAGCACGAGGAACGCCGCGCTGAGCGGCCGCGTGACGAGCACGCTCGGATCTCCCAGCGAGATGCGCAGGGCGCGCCGCAGGTTCTCCTCCATCATCGGCCCCAGGATGAAGCCGAGGATGAGCGGCGCGGGCTCGCAATGCAGCTTGATGAACACATAGCCGATCGCCGTGAAGGCCATGAGCAGCCAGATGTCCATGGCGGTGTTGTTCACCGAGTAGGTGCCGATCGCGCAGAAGATCAGGATCGCGTTGAACAGGTACTTGTAGGGAATGGTGAGGAGCCGCACCCACAGCCCGATCAGCGGCAGGTTCAGCACCAGCAGCATCAGGTTGCCGATGAGCATGCTGGCGATCAGGCCCCAGAACAGCTCGGGCCGCTCCGTCATAACCTGCGGGCCGGGCTGGATCCCCTGGATCATCAGCGCGCCGATCAGCAGCGCCATCGTGGGGTTGGACGGAATGCCGAGCGTGAGCAGCGGGATGAAGGAGGTCTGTGCGCCCGCATTGTTGGCCGATTCCGGCGCGGCGACGCCCCGGATGTCGCCCTGGCCGAAGTTGCGCGGCGGCTTGGCCACCCGCTTCTCGAGCGTATAGGCCGCGAAGGAGGCGAGCAGCGCGCCGCCTCCCGGCAGGATGCCCAGGATCGAGCCGAGTACCGTGCCGCGCGCGATCGAACCGGCGCAAAGGCGCAGGTCCGCCATGCTCGGCAGGAGGCTGCCGATCCGGCCGAAGACGCCGCGCTTCTCGCTCTGCTCGAGGTTGAGGATCACGTCCGCAAGCCCGAACAGGCCCATCGCGAGGGCGACGAAGCTGATGCCGTCCGACAGGCCCGCGACGCCGAAGGTGAAGCGCTGCTGCCCGGAATTGACGTCCGTTCCGACGAGGCCGAGCAGGATGCCCAGCAGCACCATCGCGACGGCCTTCAGGATCGAGCCGCTGGCGAGGACGACGGCCGCGACGAGGCCCAGCGCCATCATGGAGAAGTATTCCGCCGGGCCGAACTTGAGGGCGAGTTCGGCGAGCGGCGGGGCGAAGAGCGCGAGGATCAGCGTGGCGACGCAGCCGGCGAGGAACGACCCGATCGCCGCCATTCCGAGCGCCGGCCCGGCGCGGCCCTGGCGGGCCATCTGGTAGCCGTCGAGCGCAGTGACGACGGACGACGATTCCCCCGGCAGGTTCACCAGGATCGCCGTGGTCGAGCCGCCGTACTGCGCGCCGTAGTAGATCCCGGCCAGCATGATCATGGCGGGTGCCGGCCCGAGCGTGAACGTCACGGGCAGCAGCATCGCGATGGTCGCCACCGGCCCGAGCCCGGGCAGCACGCCGACCAGTGTTCCGAGGAATACGCCGATGAAGCAGTAGAGAAGGTTCTGCCAGGTCAGGGCCGTTGCGAGCCCGAGACCGAAATCCGAAAGAAGCTCCATCCGGCCTTACCTGAAGAACGAGGGCCAGATCTCCATCTGGAGGCCCAGCAGGGTCACGAACGCGACGCAGGATCCGATCGCGAGCACAATGGCGGTGGTGGCGGTCGCGAGCCAGGAGAGCTCCCTGTCGGCCATTCCGGCGACCAGGACCGAGAGGATGACGCTTGCGAACAGCCCCAGCGGCTCAACCCCGAGCGCGAAAACGGCGAGCGCGATGAGGACGAGGCAGAACGGCCGCAGGTGGAAGCGGTCCGGGGTACCGGCACCCTTCCGCAGGCCGAACACGGCGATGACGATGCCGAGAACCGCCAGGATCGAGCCGACGAAAGTCGGGAACATGCCGGGCCCCATGCGGGTGCCGGCGCCAAAGGTGTAGTTGCGGGAGACAAGGACGAATCCGAGGCCGGCCCCTGCGAACAGGAGGCCGGCGAGGACGTCGCGAGAAAGAACTGGCACGGCGATAAGAGATCCGGTTCGAGCCTTATTCCGGCTTCACCGCAGCCTTCTGGACGACTTCCTTGTAGCGGGCGGCATCAGTCTTGATGCGGGCCAGGAACTCGGCAGGAGGCATGCCGCCGGTGACGGCGCCGGCCTGGGCGAAGCGCTCGCGCACTTCGGGGGTGTCGAGCGTCGCCTTCACCTCGTCGTAGAGCTTCTGCACGATCGCGTCCGGAACGCCCTTCGGGGCGAAGAGACCGACCCAGTTGGAGCTGTCGACGCCCGGGATTCCGCCCTCGGCAGCCGTGACCCAGCTCTTGTCGTAGGGGGTGCGGGCAGCGGTCGTGAGGCCGATCACCTTCATGCGTCCGGTGCGCAGGTGGGTCTGCACGGCCGGAACCGCGACGACGCCGAGCGGCACCTCGCCCGACGCGACGGCGGCGGCCGCGGGCGCTCCACCCTTGTAGGGAATGTGGAGGAGCTTGACGTTGCCCTGCAGGGCCAGCCACTCCCCGGCCAGGTGGTTGATGCTCCCGTTGCCGGGCGACGAGAACGCGACGGTGCCCGGCTTCGCCTTCGCGGCCGCAACAACGTCGGCGAAGGTGTTGAACGGCGCGTCCTTGTTGGCGACGAGCAGCATGGGCGTGTCGCTCACCATCGTGATCGGCTTGAAGTCGCGCTCGAGCTCATAGGGCGCGTCCGGGAACACGGCCGGGTTGCCCGCGAACTCCCCCGTATGCGCCATGAGGAGCGTGTAGCCGTCGGGCGCGGCCTTGGCGGCCGCCGTGACGGCGATGAAGCCGTTTCCGCCGGGACGATTCTCGACCACGAACGACCAGCCCAGGCGCTCGGTCATCTTCTGCGTGAGGAGCCGTGCCGTCACGTCGACGACCCCGCCAGGCGCAAATGGAACGAGAACGCGTATCGGCTTGGTCGGATATTCCTGCGCTGCGGCCGGCAGGGTCAGTGTCATCAGCGCGGCGCAGGCAAGCGCGGCCAGGCTTCTCATCGGGTGTCCCCTCATTAGGTTTTTTGCGCACCCGCCCAGGCGTGAGGACCGGGCGAACCGCTTCGCTCTGGGCAGCGCCCAGATTGATAGCTTCGGGGGCAAACTAGTGGGGACAGGGAACCAGACAAGCAAAATCCACTCATCCGGTCATCAAGGACGCTAATTCCCCGGGGGAACGGGAGATCAGGACTCCGCTGAGCGGCCTAGTGGGTCGATCTGCGCCGCTCCGCGAGGATGTCGGAAGCCTTCTCGGCGATCATGATAGTCGCCGCGTTGGGTTGCCGGACGCGATTCGCCGCCGCCATTTGCGTGCAATGCTCTCGGGACGTCGGGCTTCTTCTGATGGTCGGCTGACACGATCTTGATCGGCTCGCGCGGACGGCGCCGCCGAAACCCTCGGTCACGTTCGATACGCCGACAGCCGCCGCCGCGGATGGGCCGGAATCGATGCCCGACATGACAACGCGGATCTTCACCACCTCCTCAGAGACACCGCTCGGCTTTCCCTGGCCAATGACGAAGCGGCGGAGCAGCGTCAGCGCAGGGGGGCATATCAGAGAATCTGTGCCCTCCGTAGGTTATCGCCTCCGGTTGCTGCGTTGATCTCCGGTCCCCGCCACCTACGCCAATGACAATTCTGCATGGAAACATGAAATTCTCTGTCGCTGGACATTGGAGACGAGGCATCAGATTGGAATTGCATCAATCCGAATGCATCCATAAACGATAAACGATGCGAACCCGTCTTCCCTCGATGACGAGCTTGCGGGCTTTCGAGGCTGCCGCCCGGCATTTGAGCTTCACGCGCGCCGCAACTGAGTTGAACCTCACTCAGACCGCGATCAGCCATCAGATCAGAAATCTCGAGGAGTTGCTCGGCACGAAGCTGTTCGTGCGGAACGGCAACGCAGTCACGCTGACAGAGGTCGCGAACGGCTACCTACAGTCGGTCCGCGCCGCCCTGGTGGAGATTTCGGTCGCAACGGATCGCGCGGCCGACCGCAACGACGAGAACGTGCTCACGCTCCAATGCCTCGGCACCTTCGCCATCAAGCGCCTCGTTCCCGTGCTGCATCTCTTTCAGGCACGCTACCCCTCGATCTCGCTCAGGCTGCGCACCGTGCAATCCTTCGAGAGCAACATGCCGCACGATTTCGACCTGGCGGTCTGGCACGGCTCCGGCGAATGGCCCGGCGTGACCGTGGACAAGCTTGGCGAGGAGGAGGTCTTTCCCGTGTGCTCGCCGCGGCTCATCGCAGAACGTGGCCCCCTCAACAGCCTGCCGGACCTGACGCATCATACGATGATCCGCACGGCCTCGCTGATCCTGCGCGATGAGTGGCCCTTCTGGCTGGAAACGGCCGGCATGCGAGACCTGAGGGCAGCCTCGGAACTCACCTGTGACTATCTCATAACGTCGATGCAGGCGGCCGTGGACGGGCTGGGTGTCGTGCTCGGGCGCTCCGGCGTCGTGGGTCCGGACCTGGCAAGCGGGCGCCTTATCGAGCCGTTCTCGATCCGCGCCCGCTCCAATTTCGGCTACTATCTCGTCACACCCCTCCGCGCCGCCAAGCTCCGCAAGGCGCAGCTCTTCCGAAGCTGGCTGCTGGAGCAACTGGGTTCCGTGGAGGCCTTGGAGGCGCCAGCCCGACAGCCGCGCGCAAAGGCTCGCGCCTGAGGCCGGCGCCCGGTCGCAAGCCCGACAGGTTCAGCCGAGCTTGAACGGGTCTCGCGGCGCCCCGGTCAGTTCGACATAGACGGACTTCGTTTCCGTGAACTCGCGGATCGAGTCGACGCCGTTCTCCCGCCCGAGACCGCTCTCCTTGAAGCCGCCGAAGGGAGTCGCGAAGGAGACGACCCGGTAGGCGTTGATCCAAACCGTGCCGGCGCGCAGGCGATGGGCGACGCGGTGCGCGCGGTGCACATTCTGGGTCCAGACGGCGGCCGCGAGGCCGAACCGGGTGTCGTTCGCAATCTCGACCGCCTCGTCCTCGTCCTTGAACTTGATGACGCTGAGGATCGGGCCGAACACCTCCTCCTGCGCGATGCGCATG
>JAFAEL010000035.1 GCA_023423995.1 Pseudomonadota bacterium
GAGCCGCGTGCGCACCGGTCACGTCTGGCGGAGGGGAGGACGGGTCCCGGGGTCTCGGTTCGGTAGCCGGGGCGTCCGGGCGGCTGACCGGGCGCGTGCCTATGGGGCCGAAAAGACCGTCGCGGGACGCAAGTCGGGTGGCAGCCCGACTTGCGAATCCGGATTGTTGCCGAACCCGGCAACAGCCGGGTTCGCCGGGAGGGACCTGGCAAATCCGCAAATCACCATCACCGAAGGCCGGAGAACCGGCGTCCCGCTCCCCTCGATGTGGAACGAGACCGCTCTTTGACAGCGCCGATGGACCAGACCCCGGGCCGGGGAAGGACGGCGCGTGGGCGCCACCCGCTCATCCCGGCGAAAGCCGGGATCCAGCCCCCTCAAGGCACCGGCTTCCGCCGGCTGTGAGCGGGGAGCGCCGCTATCCCTCCCACCCCAGGAAGGTCGCGAATTCCGAGGCGGGGCTGCGCTCCGTCCGCAGCGCGTTCTCGGGCGCGTCGAGGTTCTCGTAGCCGAGGGAGATGCCGCAGACGACGACCTCGTTGTCGGGGATCGGCAGGTGGCGGCGGATCGCCTTATGGAAGGGCGCGAAGGCCGCCTGCATGCAGGTCTCGAGGCCATGCGCGCGGGCCGCGATCGCGATGTTCTCCAGGAACATGCCGTAATCGAGCCAGCTGCCGATCTCGAGCCGGCGGTCGATGGTGAAGATCATGCCGACCGGTGCGTCGAAGAAGACGAGGTTGCGGCCGTGCTGGGCCTTCATCTTCTCCGTCTCGCCGCGCCCGATGCCGAGGAGGCCGTAGAGGCCGAACCCGACCTTCCGCCGGCGGCCGAGATAGGGCTCGAAGAATTCGTCGGGGTAGTAGCGGTACTCGGCGGCCGAGTAATCGGATTTCGGGCCGGTATGCTCGGCCAGGAGCGCGGCCGAGAGCGCCTCCCTGGCCTCGCCCGCCAGGACATAGGTGCGCCAGGGCTGCATGTTCGTGCCGCTCGGGGCGCGGGCGGCGACGTTCAGGATGCGCTCGACGAGGTCGCGGGGGACCGGGTCGGGCTTGAAGGCCCGCACGCTGCGCCGACCGGCGATCGCCTCCTCGATGGCCTCGACGCGTTCGTTCAACCGTTCTCTCCCCACCCGATCGCGACGGCGGCCAAAGAAAAAGGCCCGGCGCCGTTTCGGCACCGGACCTCGCATGTCGTCCCGGTGGACGCAACGCGCCGCCGGCGGGCGGCGCTGCCGGAGGGGTCAGGCGGTCCGGCGGACCGGCAGCTCCTCGGCGATGGTGGTGAAGATCTGGCGGAGCCAGGCATCCGCCTCCTTGGCCCGGTTCTCCGCCTCCTGGGCGCGGCCCTCGGCGGCGCGGACGCGGGCCTCGAGCGCCTGGATGCGCAGCTCGGCGTTCTTCAGCTCCTCCGCCGCGCGCTGGGCGAGGTTCTGCGTGCGGGCCTCCGCCTCGCGGGTCCGGTCCTCGGCGGCCCGGATGGCCTGGGCGGCCTCGTGGACGAAATCGATGGCGGTGGCGAATTCGCGCGCCGTGACGGGGCCCATCGCCTTGGCCGAAACGGGGGCCTGCTCCGGCTCGGGGCTCTTCGCGGCGGGTGCGAAGCGCAGCACCTTCTCGACGCCCTCGCTGACCGCTTCCAGCTTCGGACGCTCCGGCACGGGCGCCGGCGCCACCATGTCCTCGGGTTGGATGCGAAGTGCCTGTTCCATGTTCGATGCGCCCCGGAGTCGATCCCCTCCGGAGCTATCGAGCCATTATGGTAAACGAGTGCTTAACGATTGCGCCGGGAAAGGCTCTTCGCCCCACCGCACGCGCCTTGAAGGCGGGCGCCTGCGCTGTTACTTGCTGAAGCAATTCCCCGAGATTGCAGGAAACCCGGACCGGACCGATGGCCCGCGAATTCATCTACCATATGCGAGAGCTCACCAAGACCTACCCGAATGGGAAGAAGGTCTTGGACAACGTCAATCTCTCCTTCTACCCGGACGCCAAGATCGGCGTCCTCGGCGTCAACGGATCGGGTAAGTCGACCCTCCTCCGCATCATGGCGGGCGTGGACACCGAGTGGCAGGGCGAGGGCTTCGTGGCCGAGGGCGCCCGCGTCGGCTACCTCGCCCAGGAGCCGCAGCTCGACCCGACCAAGACGGTCCGCGAGAACGTGCTGGATGGCGTCGCCCTGCAGCAGGCGGTGCTGGACCGGTACAACGAGCTCGCGATGAACTACTCGGAGGAGACCGCCGACGAGATGACGCGGCTCCAGGACGAGATCGACACCAAGGGGCTCTGGGACCTCGATTCCCGCATCGACCAGGCCATGGAGGCGCTCAGCTGCCCGCCGGGCGACTGGGGCGTGGAGCAGCTCTCGGGCGGCGAGAAGCGCCGCGTGGCCCTGTGCCAGCTCCTCCTGTCGCAGCCCGACCTGCTGCTCCTCGACGAGCCGACCAACCACCTGGACGCCGAGACGGTCGCCTGGCTCGAGGCGCATCTGCGCAACTATCCGGGCGCGATCCTGATCGTCACCCACGACCGCTACTTCCTCGACAACGTCACGGGCTGGATCCTCGAGCTCGATCGCGGCCGCGGCATTCCCTACCAGGGCAACTACTCGTCCTGGCTGGTGCAGAAGCAGAAGCGCCTCGCCCAGGAGCAGCGCGAGGACGAGAGCCGCCAGCGCACGATCGAGCGCGAGCGCGAATGGGTGTCCGCCTCGCCTAAGGCCCGCCAGGCCAAGTCGAAGGCCCGTATCCAGCGCTACGAGGACCTGGTCGCCAAGGCCGAGGAGCGTGGGCCGACCGCCGCCCAGATCGTCATTCCGATCAAGGAGCGGCTCGGCAACAACGTGATCGAGTTCACGGGGCTGTCGAAGAGCTTCGGCGAGAAGGAGCTGATCAAGGACCTGTCGTTCCGGCTCCCGCCGGGCGGCATCGTCGGCGTGATCGGCCCGAACGGCGTCGGCAAGACGACGCTGTTCCGCATGATCACCGGGCAGGAGACGCCGGATTCCGGCACCATCAAGGTCGGCGACACGGTCCATCTCGGCTATGTCGACCAGTCCCGCGACACGCTCGATGCGAACAAGACCGTCTACGAGGAAATCTCGGGCGGGAACGAGATCATCTATCTCGGCAAGCGCGAGATGAACGCCCGTGCCTATTGCGGCGCGTTCAACTTCAAGGGACCCGACCAGCAGAAGAAGGTCGGCCAGCTCTCGGGCGGTGAGCGCAACCGCGTGCACCTGGCCAAGATCCTGAAGAGCGGCGCCAACGTCCTTCTCCTCGACGAGCCGACCAACGATCTCGACGTCGAGACGCTGCGTGCGCTGGAAGAGGCGCTCGAGGATTACGCCGGCTGCGCGGTGATCATCAGCCACGATCGCTGGTTCCTCGACCGCATCGCCACGCACATGCTCGCCTACGAGGGCGACGGCCATGTCGAGTGG
>JAFAEL010000123.1 GCA_023423995.1 Pseudomonadota bacterium
AGCCGCCGATCATGTGGGTCGGCTTCATGTTGATGCGCGTGATTGAGTTGTGCACCCCGCCGCGCTGGTTGGTGATCTCGGAGCCGACCGTGTTCACGATCTTTTCCTGAGCGTGGTACATGATGGCGGAGCCCTGCATGACGCGCTGGGACACGATCGCTCGGGCAGTCACCGCCCCGTTCACGTTGAACGCCTCGATCCAGTCGTTGTCCTCGATGCCGGCTTTCGCGGCGTCCACCTCGCTGATCCAGATCGTTGGACCTCCCCGATTGAGGCTGAGCATCAGGAGGTTTTCGGTGTAGCTGGAGTGGATGCCCCACTTCTGGTGCGGCGTCAGGATATTGAGCTGAATCTCCGGATTGCCGTTCGGCAGCTTGCCGGCGACCTGTGCCACCGTCCTGGTGTCTATGGGCGGACGCCACGTGACGAAACCTTCGCCGAAGGCAAGCATCCACTGGTGATCGAGGAACAGCTGCTGCCGTCCGGTCAGCGTGCGCCAGGGTATGAGTTCGTGGACGTTGGTGTAGCCTGAATTGTAGCAGACGTGCTCGCTTTCCAGCCCCGACCAGACCGGTGACGAGATGATCTTGCGCGGCTGTGCGACGACATCACGGAAGCGGATCTTCTCTTCTTCTTTCCCGAGGGCGAGATGCCTGTGGCTGCGGCCCGTGGCCTTGCTCAGAGCCTCCCAGGCCTTCACGGCGACTTCGCCGTTCGTCTCGGGCGCCAGCATCAGGACTGTCTCGCAGGCGTCGATCTCGGTAACGACCTTCGGCCTGCCCGAGGTCGGCCCCTCCTCGACGCGACCATTGAGCTTTCCGAGGAGTGCGATCTCGTGCCTGGTGTCCCAGTTCAGCCCCTTGGTGCCGTTTCCGTGTTCGTCGAGCACCGGCCCAACGGATGTGAACCGTGCATAGGTGGCCGGATAATCGCGCTCGACCGCGGCGATGCTTGCCATCGTCACGCCCGGTACGGGTTCCGTCTCTCCCCGCCCCCAGTCGAGCGCAGCATAGGGCTGGGCCAGCTCGGTGGCCGTGTCATGTTGGATGGGCGTGAGCACGATGTCCTTCTCCACGCCCAGTTCGCCCTCGGCGAGCCGTGAGAAGGTCTGCGCAATGGTCCGGAAGATGTCCCAGTCGCTCCGCGCCTCCCAAAGCGGATCCACCGCGGCCGTCAGCGGGTGGATGAAGGGGTGCATGTCGGAGGTGTTGAGGTCGTGCTTCTCGTACCAGGTCGCGGTCGGCAGCACGATGTCCGAGTAGAGGCTCGTCGTGGACATCCGGAAATCGATGTTCACCATCAGGTCGAGCTTTCCCTTCGGAGCCTCCTCGCGCCACGTCACTTCCTTGGGGCGGATCCCGTCCTCGTTTCCGACCACGCCGTGTTGCGAGCCGATGAGGTGCTTGAGGAAGTATTCGTGCCCCTTGCCGCTGGCCCCCAGCACGTTCGAGCGCCAGAAGAACATGTTCCGCGGCCAGTTCTGCGGCGCGTCCGGGTCCGCCATGGCGAGCTTCACCTCGCCCGACTTGAGCATTCCGGGCAGGACCGCGACGGGGTCTCCGCCGCGCGTCTCGATGTCCCGCGCCAGTTTCAGCGGGTTCGTGCCGAGCTGGGGGGCCCCAGGCAGCCACCCCATCCGCACCGCGCGCAGGTTGTAGTCGAGCATCGAGCCGGACCAGTCCCCGGCGGGTGCTGTCGGCGAGAGGATATCCGAGACGTCGAGCGTCTCGTAGCGCCACTGGTCGGAGTGAGCGTAGAAGAAGGACGTCCCGTTCATCTGCCTTGGCGGGCGGGTCCAGTCCGTGGCGAAGGCCAGCGGTAGCCATCCAGCTTGCGGGCGAAGCTTCTCCTGGCCGACGTAGTGGGCCCACCCCCCGCCCGACTTGCCGACGGTCCCGCACATGACGAGCAGCGCGATGATGCCGCGATACGTCATGTCCATGTGGTACCAGTGGTTGATGCCCGCCCCGACGATGGCCATGGCGCGGCCGTTCGTCTTCTCGGCGGTCTCTGCGAACTCGCGGGCCGTCTGCAGGATGGCCTGGCGCGGTACGCCGCAGATGTGCTCGGCCCAGGCAGGCGTGAAGGGCACATCGTCGTCGTAGCTCTTCGCCACGTCGCCGCCGCCGAAGCCTCGGTCGAGACCGTAGTTGGCGCACATCAGATCGAAGACCGAGGCGACGCGGGCCTCGCCCTCCTTCAGGCGAACCCTGAGGACGGGCACATGGCGGGTCAGCACCTCCGGGTGGCTCGTGGACACGAAGCTCCCGGGCGCATTGCCGCCGAAATAAGGGAAGGAGATCGGGACGCGATCGTCCTCGATTCCTGCCAGCGAGAGGCGAAGCCTCGCCTCCGCGCCACGCCCCTCCTTCTCCTCAAGGTTCCACTTTCCGGGGTCGCCCCAGCGGAAACCCGCCGAGCCGTGCGGGCAGACGATGTCGCCCTCCTCGCTCATGGCGACGGTCTTCCAGTCCGGGTTCTTCGCCTCGCCCAGGGCGTCGGCGAAATCCGCCGCGCGCAGGAAGCGCTCCGGGACGAGCCGGCCATCCTGCTCGAGGATTTTCACGAGGAACGGCATATCGCTGTAGCGGCGCGCGTAGTCCTGGAAGTACGGCACCTGCCGGTCGAGGTAGAACTCCTTCAGCACGACATGGCCGAGGGCGAGCGCGAGCGCCGTATCGGTCCCCTGCTTGGGGTGGAGCCACATGTCGGCGAACTTGCAGGCCTCGCTGTAATCCGGCGACACCACGACGCTCTTCGTGCCCCTGTAGCGGGCCTCCGTATAGAAGTGGGCGTCGGGCGAGCGGGTCTGCGGGATGTTGGATCCCCAGACGAGCAGGAATCCCGCATTGTACCAGTCGGCGCTTTCGGGAACGTCCGTCTGCTCCCCCCAGGTCTGCGGCGAGGACGGGGGCAGGTCGCAGTACCAGTCGTAGAAGCTCAGGCTCGTGGCGCCGAGGAGGGACAGGTAGCGCGACCCCGCCGCGTAGGAGATCATGGACATCGCGGGGATCGGCGAGAAGCCGACGATGCGGTCCGGCCCGTATTCCTTGATGGTGTGGATATTGGCCGCCGCGATGATCTCGGAGACCTCGTCCCAGGCTGCGCGCACGAAGCCGCCGCGCCCGCGGCGGGTCACCCAGCTCGATCGGGCCTCCGGGTCCGCAACGATCTTGCGCCAGGCATCGACCGGCTCGAGTGACCGACGCGCCTCGCGCCAGGCCTTCAGCAGCCGCCCGCGGACGAGCGGGTATTTCACACGCGTGCCGGAATACAGGTACCAGCTGTAGCTCGCTCCCCGGGGACAGCCGCGCGGCTCGTGGTTCGGCAGGTCCGGCCGCGTACGGGGGTAGTCGGTCTGCTGCGTCTCCCAGGTGACGATGCCGCCCTTGACGTAGATCTTCCAGGAGCAGGACCCGGTGCAGTTCACGCCGTGGGTGGAGCGCACGATCTTGTCCGACGCCCAGCGCTTCCGATAGGCGTCCTCCCAGGCGCGGGGCTCGTCTGTCGTGATGCCCCAGCCTTCAGAGAACTTGTCGCGTCGCTGGCGGAAGAACGTCAGCCGGTCGAGGAAGTGGCTCATGCGCGTTGCTCCGCCGTCCTGAAGAGCCCGCGCGGCCCGGTATAGAAGTACCAGGTGGCGACAGCGCAGGTGATGAAGAAGAAGGCGAAGCCGTAGAGCGCGGCATCCGCCGTGCCCGACGCCTCGATCGAGCTTCCGAGCGCCTTGGGGATGAAGAAGGCGCCGTATGCCGCGATGGCGGAAATGAAGCCGGTGATCGCCGCGCTCTCGCGCTCGGCCTCGTGGCGCCGCTCCTCGGCGCCCATCCCGGGCTCCGCGTCCACCACGCGCGACATGATCCCCGGCACCATCTGGAACGTGGAGGCGTTCCCGACCCCGCTCGCGAAGAAGAGCAGGAGCGTCATGGCGAAGAAGAAGGGGAAGCTCTGCATCCCGAGCGCCACGACCATGAGGATCGTCGCGACGGTCATGACGATGAACACCCAGAAGCTGACGCGCTCTCCGCCCAGGCGGTCGGAGAGCCCGCCCGAGAAGGCCCGGGACAGGGCGCCGACGAGCGGCCCTATGAAGGCGTAGCGCAGGACGTCGACGTCCGGGAAAACCAGCCGCGTGAGCAGCGGAAAGGCGGCCGAGACCCCGATGAAGGTGCCGAACGTGCCCGTGTAGAGCCAGCACATCACCCAGGTGTGCAGGCGCCGGAAGATCACCGCCTGCTCGGTGAAGGACGCCTTGGCCGACCCGATATCGTTCATGCCGAACCAGGCGAGGATCACGCCGAGGCTGACCAGCGGCACCCAGAAGAAGCCGGCATTCTGGAGCCAGATCGACGTGCCCTGGGCGGTGGTCTGCGGGCCGCCGGCGAGGTACCCGAACAGGCCCATCGAGATGACGATCGGCACCACGAGCTGCATGACGCTTACACCGAGATTCCCGATGCCGGAATTGATTGCCAGGGCGCGTCCCTTCTCCTTCCTGGGAAAGAAGAACGAGATGTTGGCGACGGAGGAGGCGAAGTTGCCGCCGCCGAACCCGCACAACAGCGCGAGCGCGAGGAACACCAGGTAGGGCGTCTGCGGATTCTGGACCGCATAGCCGATACCGAAGGCAGGGATCAGCAGCGAGGCAGTGGAGACGGCGGTCCACAGCCGTCCGCCGAAGATCGGCACCAAGAAGGAATAGAAGATGCGCAGCGTCGCGCCCGAGATGCCTGGGATCGCGGCAAGCCAGAAGAGCTGGTTCGGCGTGAAGTTGAAGCCGACCGCAGGCAGGCGCGCCACGACGATGCTCCAGACCTGCCAGACCGCGAAGGCGAGCGCGAGGCAGTAGGTCGAGATCCAGAGATTGCGCCGCGCGATGCGCCGGCCGGTCTGTTCCCAGAAGACCGGATCCTCAGGCCGCCAATCGGTGAGGACGTAGTCGTCCCGTGCGGGACGCTCGGGCGCCTGGAGTTCGCCGGCCACCCGTGCCGGTGCCGCGGCCGGTATCGCTCCGGCCCCACGCTGCGCCGCCGCGAGACCGCTGGGAGCGAAGGTCGCCGCGCCGGTGGCCGCACTCCGCTCGAGGCCCTGGATGGCGACGTGCATCCAGATGAGGGACGCCGTCACGACCAGGAACAGGAGCGCGAAACACCCCGTCCGGATGCCGATCAGGTCCTCGAGGACGCCGAAGGACAGCGGCAGCAGGAAGCCGCCAAGGCCGCCGATCATCCCGACAAGGCCGCTGACCGCGCCGACCTGCTCGGGATAGTAGACCGGCACGTGCTTGAAGACGGCGGCCTTGCCGAGGCTCATGAAAAAGCCAAGTACGAACATGATCACCAGGAAGGGGACGAGATCCATGCTCGTCGAGAAGGTGATCGGCCCGTTGATGCCCTGGATGATGTAGGTCGTCGGCGGGTAGGACAGCATGAAGGTGCAGACGACGCCGACACCGAAGGTCCAGTAGAGCACCGCGCGTGCGCCGTAGCGGTCGGAGAGCGATCCGCCATAGATGCGGAAGAGGCTCGCCGGGATGGAGTAGAAGGCGGCCAGCATGCCGGCAGTCTTGACTGAAAGGCCATAGACTTCGATCAGGTAATGCGGCAGCCACAGCGAGATCGCCACGAACGCGCCGAAAACGAAGAAGTAGTACAGCGAGAAGCGCCAGACTTGCGCGTGCGCCAGGACCTTGAACTGCGACAGAAACGGTTCGCGTGCGATCTGCGCCCGGGCCTCGTCGCGGGGCTCATCCTTGGTGAGCAGGAGAAAGATGACGGCGGAGATTGCGAGGCCCAGCGCCCAGACGTCGGCGACGCCGCGCCATCCCATCGCGACCATCACCATCGGAGCGAGGAATTTGGTGACGGCGGCGCCAACGTTTCCGGCCCCGAAGATGCCGAGCGCCAGGCCCTGCCGCTCCGGCGGGAAGAAGCGGGACACATAGGGAACGCCGACGGAGAACGTACCACCCGAAAGCCCGACCAGAAGGCCTGCCAGCAGCATTTTCGGGTAGGTGTCGGCCCAGTTCAGCGCGTAGGTGGCGGCCGCCGATATGAACATCAGGGCCGCGAAGATCTTCCGGCCCCCGTACTTGTCGGTCCACACTCCGAGGACGATGCGCGAGACGGAGCCGGAGAGGATCGGGATCCCGGCCAGCAGGCCGAATTCCGTCTCGGAGAGGCCGAGCTCGGACTTAATCCCCAGACCGATGATCGCGAAGATCGTCCAAACTGCGAAAGAAGCCGTGAAGGCAAAAGTGCTCGTCCACAGGACGCGATCAGCACCCTCAACGACTTCAAAGGGACGAGCGATTGAAGTCGACAAACAGCTTCTCCGCCATGTGCGCCTCCTTAAGGAGGGGCGGGAAATTATTGATCTAGTCTAGAACCCATCGTATCTCGGAAGTCTAGTCCCGTTTACTGTTCTAAAACATACGCAGCGATCGGAACTACGAAAGGCGGGATCGGGCCTTTGCTGGCCTTGAAACAGCACCGCAGATCGCGCTCGCGCCGCGCCGTGGCCGCGCGGCCCCAGTCCGGCATCCGGGCCGTCCACTGAGCTTAAGCTCCTGGAATTCAGCCGGCGACAGGGCTCGGTGGCGCCATTCTGACGCGGGAATTCGCTTTCGCGATGGCAACGACAAGGTCCGCTGGCGTTCGCCGTGCATGGCCGCCCCGCGCGCCATTGCTCCTGCTGGCGAAGATCTCTCGCGCGGCTTCGGCTGTGCCCTCCAACGAAAGTGCGTTCGGTCCTGGACTGAACTCGTCCTGCCGGAACGCTAGTCGATCCTGCTGTTTCTCCTGGGCTGGTTCAGACAAGCGGCGCAATGTCCGGCAGGTTCGAGATCCGCATGCGTGTGGTGCTCCTCGCACTAGGCGCGTTCTGTTTTCCCGCGGTCTCGACCGCGCTCGGGCAGGCCGGGCCGGCCGGCCCGCCTGCCGTGGGCATCATCGCGGCCCAAACCGAGCCGATTACTCAGACAGAGCAGTTCATCGGCCGGATCGAGGCGGTGCAGCGTGTCGACGTCGTGGCCCGCGTGACGGCATTCCTGGAGAAACGGTACTTCGTCGAAGGCGCGGACGTGAAGGAGGGCGATCTGCTCTATCTTCTCGAGCAGGGGCCATTCCAGGCGGCGGTCGCGGCGCAGCAGGCACAGATCGCGCAGGTCGAAGCGCAACTGGAGAACGCGCGCCTCACCACGCAACGCGCCAAGACCCTTCTGGGCGGGCCGGCCGGGCAGCAATCCACCTATGATGCGGCGCTCGCCAACCAGCGCGCCTTGGAGGCGCAAGTCGAGGCGGCCCAGGCCCAGCTCAAGGTGGCGGAGATCAATCTCGGCTACACGGAAATCCGCTCACCGATCAACGGCCAGATCGGGCGCACCGCCCTCACGATAGGCAACGTGGTTGGGCCGAGTTCCGGCGTGCTGGCCACGATCATCAGCCAGGACCCGATGTACGTGACCTTCCCGGTTCCGGTCCGGGAGGCGATCGATCTGCGGGCGCGCTATGCGCCTGCCGGCGGGTTCGACGCGGTCCTAATCCGCGCGAGGCTTCCGGACGGCCGTCTCTACGATCACGCCGGCAAGCTCGACTTCGTCAACAACACGATTGCCACGAACACCGACACGATCCTGCTTCGCGGTGTGCTGCCGAATCCCCCGATCTTCAATCCGGCCCGGACACCCGTCACGGTCCGCGAGTTGACCGATGGCGAATTCGTGACCGTTCTCCTTCAAGGGGTCGAGCCGGTCGAAGTGGTCGCGATTCCGCGGGCTGCGGTGCTTGTCGACCAGCAGGGCAGCTACGTCTACGTGCTCGGGCCGGGGAACAGGGCCGAGGAGCGCCGAATCCAGCTTGGCCAATCGACCACGACGGTCGCGGCAGTGAAGAGCGGTCTACGGGCCGGTGAGCAGGTCATCACGGAAGGACTCCAACGCGTCCGGCCGGGCGAGACCGTCTCGCCTGGCCCCGCGGACGCAGCCCTCCAGAGGATGATGCGGGACTCGGCCCGAACCGGAATGATGCCGGCGGACTTTCAGGGCGGACAAGCCTCGGGAGGGAACGCGGCGCAGGGAGGCGGCAGCGCAGGGCAGGCGGGTCCGGGCATGGCGGGCGGCAGGGAGACCGGGAAGCCTTCGAACGCCCCGGGCGCATCCGTATCACCGCCGGCCGGGCAGGCTTCGGGAGGGGCTGCCGGCGGAGCGATACCGAGCGCCGGCAGCAGCCCGAGCGAGCGGCGTTAGCCCAGCATGGGACGCCGCCTGCCTTGCGCCGTCCCGTTTCTCGCTCCGCGATCCGTCGTCCCGGATCGAACTCCGGTTGTCCCCCGTGACCTGGCCCGAGGCGCGTCATGATCTCGTCGATCTTCGTCGACCGCCCGCGGCTCGCGATCGTCATCGCGCTCGTCATCACGATCGCGGGTGGGTTGGCGCTGTTTCGGATCCCGGTCGCGCAGTTTCCCGACATCGTGCCGCCGCAGGTGAGCGTGTCGGCGAGCTACCCGGGCGCTTCCGCGGAGGTCGTCGAGGAAAGCGTCGCCCAGCCGCTCGAAGCACAGATCATCGGCGTCGACCGCATGATCTACATGAAGTCCACCAGCGCCAATGACGGAAGCTACAGCCTGTCAGTGAGCTTCGAGCTCGGCTCCGATCCGGACATCGATGCCGTCACCGTCAACAACCGCGTCCAGACCGCCTTGTCCCAGCTCCCGACCGAGGTGCAGCAGCAGGGCGTCGCGGTGGAGAAGAAATCATCCGCGATCCTGCTCTTCCTCGTGCTCTACAGCGAGACGGGCGCGCAGGATCCGCTCTTCATCACGAACTACGCGATCATCAACATGCTGGACGATATCTCGCGTACGTCGGGAATCGGCCAGGCGAGCCTGTTCGCCAAGATGAATTACTCGATGCGCATCTGGTTCGATGCGCAGCGCCTGACGAGCCTCAACCTCGCCCCCTCGGACGTGGTGAGCGCGATTCGTGCCCAGAGCGTTCAGGCCCCTGTCGGTCGCATAGGCGCGCCTCCCATCACGGACGAGCAGCAGTTCCAGATGAACGTCCAGACGCAGGGTCGATTGTCGACCCCTGCGCAGTTCGGAGCGATCGTGCTGCGGACAAACCCCGACGGCTCCGCCTTGCGCGTCCGCGATGTCGCTCGGGTGGAGCTGAGCGCACAGAGCTTCGACAGCGAGTCCCGCCTCGATGGCCGCCCGGGCGTGCCGATAGGCATCTACCTTGCCCCGGGAGCCAATGCGGTGCGGGCCGCGACGGCCGTCAAGGCAACGCTGGAAAGGCTGTCGACGCGGTTTCCGGCGGGGCTCCGATATACGATCGTGCACGATTCGACGACCTTCGTGCAGGACACGATTTCCGAGGTGCTGCGAACACTGGCCGAGGCTTTCGTCCTCGTCGTGATCGTCGTGTTCCTGTTCCTCGGGAACCTGCGCGCTACCGTAATCCCCGCGGTCGCCGTGCCGGTGAGCCTGATCGGCACTTTCGCGGTGCTCTACGTGCTCGGCTACTCGGCCAACACGGTGTCGCTCCTCGCGATGGTGCTCGCCATCGGCATCGTGGTCGATGATGCGATCGTGGTCGTCGAAAATGTCGAGCGCGTGATGGAGGAGCATCCGGAACTGTCCCCGCCCGAGGCGGCGAAGCTCGCCATGACGCAGATCACGGCGCCCATCATCGCCATCACGCTCGTGCTCCTGTCCGTCTTCGTGCCGATCGCCTTCATACCGGGCGTCTCCGGGACGCTGTTCCGGCAATTCGCCGTCACGATCAGCGCGGCGATGATGATCTCGGCGATCAACGCCCTGACCCTTTCGCCCGCGCTCTGCGGGGTATTCCTGCGCCCGACGGGCCCGCGGCGCGGCATCATGGGCCGGGTGCTCGGCGGGATCGATTGGGCGCGGGACCGTTATACGGCGGGCGTTCGCCGGCTCGTGCGCGTCTCGGCGCTCTCGCTCGTGGCGGTCCTCATCTTCGCGGGTGGCGTCTTCGGCCTCTCCCGGATCACCCCGGCCGGCTTCCTGCCGGAGGAGGATCAGGGTGCCTTCTTCGTCTCGGTTCAACTGCCCGACGGGGCATCGGTGGCCCGCACGAGCGCGGTCGTCGCGCAAGTCGAGACGCTCCTCAAGGACATGCCCGGCGTCAACCAGGTGCTCTCCATCATCGGCTTCTCGCTTCTGGATGGTGCCGCCGAGCCGAATGCCGCGTTCATGGTGGCGCAGCTCAAGCCCTTCGCCGACCGCCGGAGCGCCGCTGAGTCGGCGCAGGCCCTGATCGGGCGGACTTACGCCGCCGCAGCGCGGATCCAGCAGGCGACGGTGCTGCCGTTCAACCTGCCGCCGATCATCGGGCTCTCGACCAGCGGCGGCTTCGAGTACATGCTCGAGGCGCGGGAGGGCCAGGACCCCGCGGCGGTGGACGCCGTGATGCGCGGTCTCGTGGCGGCTGCGAACCGCGATCCGCAGCTCGCGCGCGTCTTCTCCACCTTCACGGCGTCGAACCCTTCGATCTTTCTCGATATCGACCGCACCAAGGCACAGGTGCTCGGGCTGACGCTGAGCGATGTGTTCAGTTCGCTCCAGGCGACCCTAGGGGGCGCCTACGTGAACAATTTCAACCTGTACGGCCGGACCTGGCAGGTGAACGTGGAGGGCGAGGCGGCCGATCGCGGCGACATCCGCGACCTCTGGAACATCTATGTCCGCGGCGGATCGGGCCAGATGGTGCCCCTTCGCTCCATCGCAAGCGAGCGCATCGTGCTGGGCCCGCAGGTCCTCACGCGCTACAACAATTTCCGGGCCGTGACCGTGAACGGCAGCCCGGCACCCGGTGTCTCCTCCGGGGCCGCGATGACCGCGATGGAGCAGATCTCGGACCGGACCTTGCCGGCGGGCTATGGCTATGAGTGGACCGGGACCGCGTACCAGGAGCAGCAGGCCGCGGGGCAGACCTGGATCGTGCTCGGCCTCGCGTTCCTGTTCGCCTATCTGTTCCTGGTCGCCCTGTACGAGAGCTGGACCATCCCGATTCCCGTCCTGCTGTCCGTCGTGGTCGGCGCCTTTGGCTCCTACCTCGCCGTCAAGCTCGCCGGCTTGTCGCTCGACCTCTACAGCGAGATCGGCCTCGTGGTGCTGATCGCGCTCGCTGCGAAGAACGGCATCCTGATCGTCGAGTTCGCGAAGGATCAGCGGGAGGCCGGCGTGCCGATCAGGGAGGCGGCCATCATGGGCGCCCAGATGCGGTTCCGCGCCGTGATGATGACGTCCGCCGCCTTCATCCTCGGCCTCGTCCCGCTCGTGATCGCGACCGGCGCGGCCCAGATCAGCCGCCGCGACGTCGGAACCGCGGTCTTCGGCGGAATGATCGCCGCGAGTTCGATCGGCATCTTCCTCGTGCCCATGCTCTATGTCGTGTTCCAGACCCTTCGCGAGCGCGTGAAGTTCGGGAAGGCGACGCCGCGAGCAACCGCCTGACTACGGGCCGTTCGATAGCATGTCCGATCAGTTGGTCGGGCTCTGGGCGTTGGCAGGCCCGGGAACATGTGCACGCGGAAGCTCGCGTTCGTGGACTCCGGGCGGGGCGAGTTGATCACCGCGTCGGAGCATCAGCGCTGGCTTGAAACTCATGGCATCGGACCCGGTGTCGATGGCCATCGACTGCAGTGCCGAACCGAACTCTCTAGTGATTGCGGCCCATGGAGGCCCCCGACCGGATGTCCTTTGAGATCGGCTACGTCCATATCGCCATCGCCGAGGTGACCGAGGGGCCAAGCTCTACCTTCCTGTCCCGGCCGACGGATCTACGCCGAATGCGACGTTCCGGGCCATCTCGCGGCCGCCTTCAAGGGGCCAGGTCGCAATTCCACGGGCGCGCGTACTGGCAGAGCAGCGCGGCCGCCGCGCAAGCGCTTTGCGCGTGCAAACAGGACCGTCAGAACATCCTGAGCGACCGCGAAGTCTGGTTCGAGAACCCACTCGGCCTCAATCTGGTCCGCCTCGCCGTCGTGCCAAGGCTTAGACCTGGAGCACGATCGCGCGTAAACCTGCTAAAAGATTCGCGCTAATTCGTGGGGAAGGGCCGCCACTCGCTGCTCACAACTGCAGCAAGGGCAAAAGTGCATAGAAGTTATCAATTGCAGTGCGGTCTATATGGCTCATTCGACCGGAGATACGAAGCTTATTTCAAGAAATATAATTAGATATTTCATCGCATAATGCGCAATTAACCGTGTTGACAATGGTCACTTCAACCGGAAGATGGCTCAATCATGCCTCAATAAGCTACGAAATTGCAGAATAATCTCGGAATGGAAGAAGCTCACCAAGTTTAACGTCGCGAATGTTAGGAATTTCTGTCCAAACTTGGTCCGCCGATTTGCGCCAAGCTACTCGGTGGTTTATAGCGTTGGCGGCTGATCGGTTCGGCAGTGCAGGAAGGTCGAGAAGGGTTCGATGGCATGGAGTGTCAAGATCCTGTTCGTTAAGGAAGACCTTTCGACTGGATTGCAGAAAGAGGTTGCCGATGGATCTGTGCCTACGAATGCGGCCTTTGAGGATGTTGTCAGGACATCCCAGCCCGATGCGATCGTTCTCAATCTCTCTTCCGTTGCTACAGTCAGCGTCGGTGTGGAGGCCGTCCGGAAAGTCAGAAGCTTAACTGCGTTGCCGCTTGTTGTCGTCAGCGCTGGAGCTCCGGAGGAGGCCTTAGCGTACCGCCTTCATGGAGCGACTGAGTGCGTTCAGGTTCCGGTCGACATCGGGGCGTTCGCAACTCTGATGCAAGAGCTTGTGCGGCGGTCTGCCGCGGGGATCGACAAGGATGCGCGAGACTCTGCGAGCCAGGCCGAGCAAGTGGGTTCAGTCTCGCCTGAAGGTGTTCGCTTGAGTCTGCGTGGCAACATCATCAGGGGCCCAGCCCAAAGAGATGTTCTCCTGACTACGGCAGAAAACCGCCTTCTCCGAACGCTTGCGATGCGGCCTTGGTGTGTGTTGAGTCGCGCTGAGCTCGGCGTTGCCATCTACGGAGCGCAGCAACCAGCTAATGACCGCGCGGTAGACGTCCTCGTCACTCGTTTGCGCAAGAAGCTGATGCTTGCCGGGGGGGAGGCTGCTCGCGCATTGGTGAAGACCGAGTTCCGTTTCGGCTATAGCTGGACCGCGGACGCGCTGGCGGATCCCGAATCTGAGCAGCAAATCCGACAAGGACGCGCCGAGATGTCTGTCTCACAGGACCCGCCCCCGCCGGCCGTTCGGTGGGCTGCTCGTTAGACCTTGCGACTACGCGTTTCCACGGCATCTGTATTCCCTGGCTGAGACAACGACCGTATCTGCATGGCTGAAGTCCGCATCCCGGTCGAACTGGAGGTCGATGAACGCGACACTAACCAGCTGCTTGCTTCGCTCGCCATTGTCGCGCGTCATCTCGGGGTCGCTCTCCCCGGCCGTCTCCAGGAGATCGGGCCCGAAGCCATCGCGTTTGAGGAAGGGACGGTCGCTTCATCGGCCTCGGCCGCGCGCGCACTCGGACCGCTCGCGAAGCGGTCGGGGTTACGGCTCGCTCCGATCTCTGGTCAGCGGGCAGACGACCTGCTGAAGTTGAGGTCGGCATTGCCTGCCGTTCTCATCCTGAAGAACGGCCAAGCTCTAGTGCTGCTCCGGGTCGAGCAGGCATTCGTCAGTCAGGAAGATCCATCTCCGATCGCCAGGCGGCATGCTGCGCGATTCATCCTTGTCGACCCGGTCGTCGGAGAAGGGCGGCCGATTGTCTTGGACGTCCTCGCCTTGGAGCGCGGGTGGAATGGGGAATTGCTCTTGGTCAAACGGGAGTTCCGAACTCCCGAGCATGGCAACCAGACGGACGCCCCATTCGGGATGGCGTGGCTCGCGCGAGAGATGCTTCAAGAGCGGGGCACGATTCGAGACATCGTGATCGCGGCGCTAGCGCTCGCAATCCTGTCTCTCGGCCCGATAATGTTCATCCGCCTGTTGGTGGATCGCGTTCTGCATCACAACAGCGCGAACACTTTCGCTGTTTTGTGTGTCTTCATGGCAGTGTTTGTCTGTTGTGAGGCCGTATTGACGTTTTTGCGGCGCATCGTGATACTTTACGTTTCGGCGCGACTGGACGGAAAGCTCTCGGCGCACGCGTTTTCCAAGTTGCTCAGACTCCCTCTCGAATTCTTCGAGAGCACTCCGGTTGGAAACGTCGCCCGCGACATGAACGAGATCGGGCGAATTCGTGGCTTCATGACGGGTCAGCTCCTCGGCACGGCCATCGACATGATCGGTCTCGTCATCTTTCTGCCGATCATGGTCATCATCAGTCCTGTCATGACCGCCTGGGTTCTGGCGATCTGCTGCCTCATCATTCTGTTTCTTATCATGGTTTTGCCGCGATTGCGGCGGCGTTCGCAGGATGTTTTCGAGGCTGAAGGTAGGAAGAGCGCATTCTTGTTCGAGACGCTGCGTGGCATTCATACGGTGAAGACACTCGCGCTGCAGGAGCGCCAGCGGCGGGAGTGGGATCAGCGTGTCGCGGCGTCGATCCGCCTGCGGATCCGCGAGGGGAGGCTGGCGGCCCTCGTCCAGGCCACGGTGCTGCCGATGGAGCGCCTGATGACCACGGGAGCGATAGCTTTCGGAGTCTGGCTTGTTCTGAGTACCGATGGGACCGTGTACGTGGGCGCCCTTATTGGCTTCATGCTCCTCGCGAACCGAGTAGCCTCGCCTCTCATCCAGCTGTCCTACCTGGTTCAGCAATACGACGATGCGAGGATGGCGGTTAGTACCGTGTCGGGGTTGCTCAACAGGCCTGCCGAGGAGGCGGACAATCGCGACGGACTTCGATCTCCGGTGCGGGGCGAGATCGAGTTCAACAACGTCACGTTCTCGTACCTGCAATCGCCGACACCGGCCCTGAGGGGTGTCAGCTTCGTCGTCCCGTCAGGAAAGGTTCTCGGGATTGTAGGAAGGAGCGGCTCCGGCAAGACCACGATCACCCGCCTGCTGCAGCGGCTACACACCGAGTATTCGGGGCAGATCAAGATTGATGGAACGGAGCTCAAGGAGTTCGACGTCAATCACTTGCGCGCCGGGATGGGGGTGGTCCTCCAAGAGAGCTTCCTGTTCTCGGGATCAATTCGAGACAACATTGCCATCGGCGAGCCAGGCGCACCGCTCGAGCGTGTGATCGAGATGGCTCGCCTCGCCGGGGCCGACGAGTTCATCAGCCAGCTTCCGCGCGGGTACGAGACTCAGATCCTCGAAGGCGGAAGCAACTTCTCCGGGGGGCAGCGGCAACGCCTCGCCGTTGCTCGCGCTCTGATGCGCAATCCTGGGATGCTGCTCTTCGACGAAGCAACCAGTGCACTCGACGCGGAAAGCGAGGCGGTCCTCATCTCCAACTTCCGGCGGATCGCATCGGGTCGGACGGTCATCATGATCTCGCATCGACTCGCGTCGTTGTCAGTGGCCGACAGCATCCTCGTTATCGACGGAGGACTAGTTATCGACCAAGGCACCCACGACGAACTTCTCGAGCGGTGTGAAATGTATGCCCGCTTGTGGCGGCAGCAGAACAGGACGGCATCACGCCCGCCGGAGCCGCGTGCCCTCGCCAAGGACGCCGTCCCGCTCCTGGCGAGGTCGGCGTAGATGGGCGCCGTAGGATCTTGATTGCCAGCCAGGCATGATCGCGGGAATCG
>JAFAEL010000164.1 GCA_023423995.1 Pseudomonadota bacterium
GACGAGCAGGCGGCGGCCTCTCCCAACAAGGCGGCCGCCCCCAAGCCGCGGCCCGAGCCCAAGCAGGCCGATGCCGCGCCTGCCGTCGGCGTCCAGACCGTCACGGTCGAGCCGGACGAGACCGGGATGCGGGTGGACCGTTTTCTCACGGCTCGGTTCCCGGACCTGTCCTTCGCACATATCCAGCGCATCGTCAGGAAGGGCGAGCTCAGGATCGACGGCAAGCGCGCCAAGCCGAACGACCGGCTGGAGGCCGGGCAGCAGGTCCGCATCCCGCCCCTGAAGCTCGATCAGAAGCCGCCCTCCAGCCGGGTTCCGGGGGAGGAATCGAAGGACGCGCTCTTCTTCCGGCAGAACGCGCTCTACGAGGACGACGACGTCCTCATCATCAACAAGCCGTCGGGCCTCGCCGTCCAGGGCGGCTCCGGCACCAAGCGGCATGTCGACGGCATGCTGGAGGCGCTGCGCGACAGGCAGGGCCAGAAGCCGCGGCTCGTCCACCGGCTCGACAAGGACACGGCCGGCTGCCTCGTCATCGCCAAGACGCGCTTCGCCGCGACGGCGCTTGCGAAGTCGTTCCGCTCCCGGGCGACGCGGAAGATCTACTGGGCGCTCGTCGCCGGAATTCCGCGGACGCGGCAGGGTCGGATCTCGACCTATCTGGCGCGCGAGGAGGTCGAGGACGGGGACAGCCGCATGGCGGTCTCCAAGCACGGCGCCGAAGGCGCAAGCCACGCGCTCACTTACTACGCGATGGTCGACCAGGCGGGGCAGAAGCTTGCCTGGCTCTCCATGAAGCCCGTGACCGGCCGAACCCACCAGTTGCGCGCGCATGCCGCCCATATCGGGCACCCGATCATCGGCGACCCGAAATACTTCAACGTCGAGAATTACGAGTTCCCCGGCGGCATCCAGAACCGCCTGCACCTCCTGGCCCGCCGCATCGTCATCCCCCACCCGCGAACCGGCAAGCCGATCGACGTCACGGCCCCGCTCCCGGCCCACATGCAGCAGAGCTTCAACTTGCTCGGCCTCGACGCCTCGCGCTACGACCCGATCGAGGAATCGCCGGAGGAGTAGGCGGGAGACGCAGATCGTCCCGGGCGAAAGCTTGTCCCTCGGCCGGCTTCGGCTGCGACACACCCGGAGCGCTCGACGACATGACACGGAAACGTCCGCAGCAGACGTTCCGCAGGGAGGACCCGATGCAATGAGCCCCTTCGAATCGCAACCCGGCGCCCGCCTGCTCGGGTGCTGCCTTCTCGTCGCGGCGCCCCTGGCGCTGGCGGCCTGCTCGAGCGGGACGCGCGAAGCCGCTCTCACCCCGGCCGTCGCGGTGGCGTCCGGGCCGACGTCGCTGGCGCGCGAGCAGCTCGTGGGGAGGTGGGGTGTCGCGTCCTTTCACAACGAGAAGGATCGCCGGCGAACCGAGGCCCAGGCCCGTGCGGAATGCAAGAGCCCCTACGTGATCGCGAAGGGGCCGACCGACGGCGTCATGATGCACGTCGCGGATGACCCGAAACTCTATGAGCTCAAGCTGAAGGGCGGCGCGGGCGGCAAGACCTATCTCGGCTTCGAGGCCCCCGCTGGCGCGCCGGACGACCGCGAGATCCTGTCCGCGAGCAGCGGATTGGTCCTCATGCGCTTCGTCGAGCCGGAGATCAGCCGGCGCTACGGCACCTTCGTCTACGCCCGATGCGCCTGATCCGAGGACGCGTGGAGTTGGCCATGCAGCCCGACGAACTCGATGTCCTGCGAAGGAAGCCAGCCCTCATCCGGAGGTGGGTCGCGGGCACTGCGCTCCTCCTCCTCGCGGGCCTCGCCGTGCCGGCGGGGGCGCAGCCCGGAAGGCAGCCGGAACCGAACCTGGCCGATGTCCCGGACGAGCCTGGACGCGTCTCCGGCGAGGAGACGGTCATCGCCGAGGGCCCATTCGCCAGGCAGGCGGTCTTCTTCCGCTCAAGCGAGGCGCCCGGGACGGTGGTGGTGCACACCTCCGAGCGCTTTCTCTACGTGGTCCAGGGGAACAACCGCGCGCTTCGCTACGGGATCGGGGTCGGCCGCGAAGGTTTCCAGTGGTCCGGCCTCGTCAAGGTCACGCGCAAGGCCGAATGGCCGGACTGGCGGCCGCCGCCGGAGATGATCGCCCGGCAGCCCTACCTTCCCCGGTTCATGGCCGGCGGCCCGGGCAATCCCATGGGCGCGCGGGCGCTCTATCTCGGCTCGACGGTGTTCCGCATCCACGGCACCAACCAGCCCGAAACGATCGGCACCGCCATCTCGTCCGGCTGCTTCCGGCTGGCGAACGGCGACATCATCGACCTCTACGAGCGCGTGCCGGTCGGCACGAAGGTGATCGTCCGCCACGCGGCGAGCCTCTGATGCCTGTCCTACCAATCCGGGAGCTAGGAGCCCGTCCGATCATGTCGAAGACGCTCATCTCCCGATTGGGGCAGGCGATCGCGGTCGCGGTGGCGGCTGTCCTCGGAGCGGGCGCGGCTTCGGCCGGGACGCTGGAACAGGTGAAGCAGCGTGGCCAGCTGCTTTGCGGCGTGAGCGAGGGGCTACCCGGCTTCTCGGAGCAGAAGCCGGACGGGCAATGGTCCGGCTTCGATGTCGATTTCTGCCGCGCCGTCGCGGGCGCCATCTTCGATGATCGGACGAAAGTGTCCTTCGTGCCGCTCTCGGCCGCGAACCGGTTCGAGGCCCTGAAGGCGGGCCGGGTCGACCTCCTGTCGCGCAACTCGACCTGGACGCTGGAGAGGGAGGCAGGGCTCGGCCTCACCTTCGCGGGCATCACCTACCATGACGGCCAGGGCTTTCTGGTGCCGCGCAACCTCAACGTCACCTCGGCGCTCGAGCTCGACAAGGCGAAGGTCTGCGTGCAGGCCGGGACGACAACGCAGCTCAACCTCGCCGATTTCTTCCGCGCCAACTCGATCACCTATGAGGAGCGGCTGTTCCAGAGCAGCGCCGACGCCCTCCGGGCCTTCGACCGCGGGGAGTGCAACGTGCTCACGCGCGACCAATCGGCCCTGTTCGCGGAGCGCCTGAGCCTCAGCCGCCCGGCGGACGCGATCGTCCTGCCAGACGTCATCTCGAAGGAGCCGCTCGGGCCGGCCACGCGCGCCGATGACGTCCCCTGGTCCAACGTCGTGAAGTGGGTGAACTTCGCCCTCGTGAACGCCGAGGAGCTCGGGATCACGTCCGCCAACGCGGCCGATGCGAAGAGCTCGGCAAAGCCCGACGTCCGCCGCTTCGCCGGGCTGGAAGGCGGCTTCGGCGAGCTGCTCGGCCTCGGCAGCGGGTGGGCGCTCCAGGCCGTCCAGGCCTCCGGAAATTACGCGGAGCTGTTCGAGAGGAATCTCGGCTCCGACTCGAAGCTCGGGATCCCGCGCGGCCTGAACCAGCTCTGGAGCATGGGCGGCATCCTCTACGCGCCGCCGCTCCGGTAGCGTCGGAGGGGCAAGCCGCGGAGCGGCGTCTGGCTGCACCGCCTCGCCTTCGCGGCCGGCGGACGCTACATGACACGCTCCATGCAGCTCCTGATCCTCGATGTCGACGGCACGCTCGTCGACAGCCAGAACCTCATCGTCGCCGCCCAGCGCGACGCCTTCGCGGCCTGCGGGCTCGAGGCGCCGAGCCGCGAGCGCTCGCTCTCGATCGTCGGCCTGTCGCTGGCGGAAGCCTTTACGGCGCTGGTCGGCCCAGCCGGCCCGATCGAGGCCCTCGCGGAAGGCTACAAGGCAGCCTTCGCGCGGCTGCGGGCGGACCCGGCGACGGTCGAGCCGCTCTTTCCCGAGGTGGAGGAGGTGATCGGCCGCCTCGCCGCCCGGGACGACCTTCTCCTCGGCATCGCGACCGGCAAGTCCCGGCGCGGGGTGGCGCATCTTCTCGAGCGGCATGGCTGGCGCTCGTTCTTCACGACGATCCAGACGGCGGACGACGCGCCCTCGAAGCCCGATCCGGGCATGATCCTCCAGGCCATGGCCGAGACGGGGATCGGCCCGGAGGCGACCACCATGCTCGGGGACACCTCCTTCGACATGGCGATGGCGAGGGCGGCGGGCGTGCGGCCGATCGGCGTCTCCTGGGGCTACCATCCGGTGACGGCCCTGCAGGAAGCCGGCGCGGAGGCGATCATCGACGGCTTCGGGGCCGTGGAGGATCTCCTGCCGGCGCGAGCGAAGGCGGCCTGACATGGCGGAGAACGGGGCGGGCGCGACGAAGCGCTTCTACAAGCAGGCCGGCTTCGAGGCGGGGGAGGGCGGCTTCGCCCTGACGCTGGACGGCCGGAAGGCGCGCACGCCGGGTCGTGCGCCGCTCGCGCTTCCGACCCGGCCGCTCGCGGAGGCGGTCGCGGCCGAATGGGAGGCCCAGGGCGACAGCGTCGACCCGACCACGATGCCGCTGACGCGGCTGGCGAACTCGACCATCGACGGGGTCGCGCCGCGCGCCGAGGAGGTTCGGGCGGATCTCGTGCGCTATGCCGGGTCCGACCTCGTCGTCTATCGCGCGGCGGAGCCGGAGAAGCTGGTCGCGGAGCAGGCGGCCGCCTGGGACCCGGTCCATGCCTGGGCGCATGACGAGCTCGGCGCCCATTTCATGCTGAGCGAGGGCGTGATGTTCGTCGAGCAGCCCGAGGCAGCGCTATCGGCGATCCGGGCCGAACTCGCGCGCGAATCGTCGCCCTTCGCGCTCGCCGCCCTGCACGTGATGACCACGCTGACCGGCTCGGTGCTGATCGCCCTCATGCATGCCGCCGGCCGCCTCTCTGTCGAGGAGGCGTGGCGCGCCGCACACGCGGACGAGTTCTTCCAGGAGAGCCGCTGGGGGGAGGATTACGAGGCCGCCGAGCGGCGAAGCCGGCGCGAGGCGGAGTTTCGGGCCGCCTCACGATTTCTGGCCCTTGCCCGGGCCGGCTAGAACCGGCTCGGCACGGGCTCACATGGTGGACATCGAAGCGATGGCGGAGGCGGCGCTCACGGCCGCCACGACGGCCAGTCCCAGCCGCACGAACGGCACCTGACGCCGTTCCAACCCACGTACGAGAGCCTTGCGCCGTCGGCGCGCAGCCTTGTTGTTCTGATCCATTTCCGTTTTGCTCGCCTTGGCCCCAGCCAAGCCGAGCTGAAATGGGGTGTGCGGCGCAACATGGAAGTGTGCAACCGCACACCGGGCGCGTGGCAAAACCCCACGCGCAGTTCTGTCAGGCGGCAAACAGCGTCATGATCGCCGAAGCCGTGCAGCTTGCAGCCAAGAGGCCGAGGAAGGCCGCCGGGTAGGGGACTGCTTTCCCGACTCGGAGCTCGCGCATTTCGGCGCGGATTGCGCCGTGGCGTGAGATGGACGTGTGCAGGAAGGGCATCTGTGCCTCCTCCGTCCTGTCGGGGCCATGTTCGGCCACCACCACCCAAGACCATTCCGCGCCGGACAGATGTGCGCTGAAGCACGTGCCCGATGGTGCCCGCCCGCGCCCAGGGCCGTTTGTCGCGGCTCTGCAACATGCTAGGGCGGCGGGGGAAACGATACGGGACAGGTGCATGAAGGAGATGCTGGAGCTCTTGGCCGAGCGGCGCGCGGCGGCGCGGCTCGGGGGTGGGGAGAAGCGCATCGACGCCCAGCATGGGCGCGGCAAGCTCACCGCCCGCGAGCGTCTTGAGCTGCTCCTCGACCACAACTCCTTCGAGGAGTTCGACATGTTCGTGCAGCACGGCTGCACGGATTTCGGCATGGCCAACGTGAAGATCCCCGGCGACGGTGTCGTCACCGGCTGGGGCACGATCAACGGCCGCACCGTCTTCGTCTTCTCCAAGGACTTCACGGTCTTCGGCGGCTCGCTCTCGGAGGCGCATGCCCGCAAGATCACCAAGATCCAGGACATGGCCCTGAAGGCGAGGGCGCCGATCATCGGCCTCTTCGATGCCGGCGGCGCGCGCATCCAGGAGGGCGTCGCGGCGCTCGGCGGCTATGGCGAGGTGTTCAAGCGCAACGTCATCGCGTCGGGGGTGATTCCCCAGATCTCCCTCATCATGGGCCCCTGCGCGGGCGGCGACGTCTATTCGCCGGCCATGACGGACTTCATCTTCATGGTCCGCGACACGTCCTACATGTTCGTGACCGGCCCGGACGTGGTGAAGACGGTGACCAACGAGGTCGTCACGGCCGAGGAGCTCGGCGGCGCGAAGGTGCACACCAGCAAGTCCTCGATCGCCGACGGCGCCTACAACAACGACGTGGAGGCGCTGCTGCAGATGCGGCGGCTCGTCGATTTCCTGCCGTCGAGCAACCAGGAGGGCGTGCCGACCTGGGATTCGTTCGACGACGTGGATCGGGTCGACAACTCGCTCGACACGCTCGTGCCCGACAACCCGAACAAGCCCTACGACATGAAGGAGCTGATCCTGAAGGTCGTGGATGAGGGCGACTTCTTCGAGATCCAGGAGTCGTTCGCCCGGAACATCATCACGGGGTTCGGCCGCATCGAGGGCCACACGGTCGGCTTCGTGGCCAACCAGCCGATGGTGCTGGCGGGCGTGCTCGATGCGGATGCCTCCCGCAAGGGCGCGCGGTTCGTGCGCTTCTGCGACGCCTTCAACATCCCGATCGTCACCTTCGAGGACGTGCCGGGCTTCCTGCCCGGGACGGCGCAGGAATATGGCGGCCTGATCAAGCACGGCGCGAAGCTGCTCTTCGCCTATTCCGAGGCGACCGTGCCGCTCGTCACCGTCATCACGCGAAAAGCCTTCGGCGGCGCCTATGACGTCATGGCGTCCAAGCATGTCGGCGGCGACATCAACTATGCCTGGCCGACCGCGCAGATCGCCGTGATGGGCGCGAAGGGCGCCGTCGAGATCATCTTCCGCGGCATGGATGCGGATGGGATCGCGGCCAAGACCAAGGAATACGAGGACCGGTTCCTGTCACCCTTCGTGGCCGCCGAGCGCGGCTATATCGACGAGGTGATCATGCCCCACTCGACCCGCCGCCGCATCGCCCGCGCCCTCGCGATGCTGCGCGAGAAGGAGGTCGAGACCCCCTGGAAGAAGCACGACAACATCCCGCTGTAGGGCGAAACTCCCCGCTCGCACCGGCGAAAGCCGGTGCCCACGGAGCTGGATCCCGGCTTCCGCCGGGATGAGCGGCATGGGCGGCGCTCGTCCCCGCCGCCGCGTCCTCAGAATGCGCCGAAGAGCGAGCCGAGGAGGATCACGGCGGCCAGGGCCAGCAGCGAGCTGACGATCCCGACCATCACGATGTCGAAATAGCTCTCGCGGTGGCTGGAGCCGCAGAGGGCGAGCAGGGACACCACCGCGCCGTTATGCGGCAGGATGTCGAGCGTGCCGGAGCCGATCACGGCGACCCGGTGCAGGAGGGCGGGCGCGATGCCGAGCTGGGCGGCGAGGGCCATGTAGGTTTCCCCGAGCGCGTCGAGCGCGATGGTCAGCCCGCCAGAGGCGGATCCCGTCAGCGCCGCGAGCACGTTCGTCGCCACAGCGAGCGAGACCAGCGGCCCGCCCTCGATCGTCAGCACCCAGTCGCGGACGAGGGCGAAGGCGGGGAGCGCGGCGATCACGGCCCCGAAGCCGACCAGGGACGCGATGCTGAAGGCCGGCAGCACGGATGCGTTGGCGCCCGCATCCAGGCTCTCGCGGAGGGACGGCAGGCGCCCCCAGTTGAGGATGACCAGGACGAGGATCGCGGCCGCGAGCGCGACGACCACGGACCATACGCCCGCCACGGAGGCGAGCGAGGTGCTGCCCCAGCGCTCCTCGGCCAGGAACGAGACGTCGAGCCGGGGCAGGACCACGAGCGACATCAGCAGGTTGACGGCGACCACGACGAGGAGCGGCAGGGCGGCCCGGAGGATCTCCGGCTCCCTCTGGCTGTGCGCTCCATGCTCCATCTCGGCGGGATCGAACTCGCGCGCGGTCGTGGCGCGCTCGCGCAGCTTCTCGTCGCGGGCGGCCGCGGCCGCGTCGACCTCCGGCCCCGTGCCGTAGCCTTCGCCCTTCCGGCGGGCGCCGGCCTCCGCGAAGCGCAGCCACCACAGGCCCACGCCCAGCATGAGCGCCGCCGCGATCAGCCCGAGGCCGGGGGCCGCGAAGGGCGTGGTGCCGAAGAACGGCATCGGGATCGCGTTCTGGATGGCGGGCGTCCCGGGCAGCGCGGTCATCGTGAAGGTCGAGGTGCCGAGCGTGATCGCGGCCGGCATCAGCCGGCGCGGGATCTCCGCTGCGCGAAACAGCGCCTGCGCCATCGGCACGAGGACGAAGAAGGCGACGAACAGGGACACGCCGCCATAGGTCACCAGCGCACCCGCCAGCACGACGGCGAGGACGGCCCGCTCCTTCCCCAGGCGGGTGGTGATGAAGTCGGCGATCGCCGTCACCGAGCCCGTGTCGTTCATGAGCTTGCCGAACACGGCCCCGAGCAGGAACAGGGGGAAGAACTGCGCCAGGAACCGCGCCGCGCTGCCCATGAAGGTCTGCGTCCAGTTCGCCAGCAGGGGCTCCCGAGAGAGGGCGGCAGCGATCAGCGCGGCGGCCGGCGCCAGCAGCAGCACGCTCCAGCCGCGGAATGCCAGCAGGACGAGAAGGCCGAGGCCGAGCAGGATGCCGAGCAGGCCCACGGCGTCAGACGAGTTCGACCAGGCGGTCGATGTCGAGCGTCGAGCGGGTGCCGACGTCGCTGCCATGCCTGGCGAGGAACTCCTCGGCGGCGTTGCGCCCCATGTCCCGCAGCATGCTGAGGAACTCCCACTCGGCGTTCAGCTTCGAGGAGTAGCCGAGCTCGACCATGCCATCGCTCGCCACACGGTGGATGCGCATCGCCGCCCACATCGCCCCCTCGCCGCCGCCCGGATCGGCGACCTGGCGCAAGATCGCGATCATGCGCAGCTCCTTCAGGAGCACCGCGTTGAAGGACACCTCGTTGAGCCGGTTGACGATCTCGCGTGCGCTGCGCGGCGTGCCGGAGCGCTCGACGGGATTGATCTGCACCAGGATCGTATCCTGCGAGGCACATTCCCGGACGAGCGGCGTGATCGTCGGATTTCCGGAATAGCCGCCGTCCCAATAGGGCTCGCCGTCGATCTCGACCGCGTGAAAGAGCGTGGGGAGGCAGCCGGATGCCAGGAGCACGTCGGGCGTGATCTCACCGTTGCGGAAGACGCGGCCCTGGCCGGTATGCACGTTGGTGGCGGTGACGAATAGCTTGATGGGACCAGCCGCAAGGCGATCGAAGCTGATGCACTCGGCCAGGATGTTGCGAAGCGGATTGAACCCCTTCGGATTGAGGTCGTACGGCGAGAAGAGGCGCGCCATGAGGTCCATGGCGATGAAGGCCGGGGAATTATCCATCGTCCAGCGGCCGAACAGGACGTCGAGCGGGCTGCGCTGGAGGGGACTGAACCGCCCCGCGTCGGAGACTTTCCGCCAGAAGGTCTCCAGCGCCGTCCGCGCGCCCTCTCGCCCGCCCTCCGCGTAGCCGTCGGCCAGGACGGCGGCGTTCATCGCTCCCGCCGAGGTGCCGGAGATGGCCTCGATGCGCAGCCGCTTCTCGTCCAGGAGCCGGTCGAGCACGCCCCAGGTAAAGGCGCCGTGCGCACCCCCGCCCTGCAGCGCGAGGTCGACCAGAACGGCATCCGGCTCTGACGTTGGTCCCCCGCGATGTTCCGGCATGAGAGCCCCACGGCGACGGTTCACCGTCCCAGGTTCTCACCGATCGCCGCACAAAGCCAACCGGAGACGGCCCGAGATCACCGGAAGGGGTAGATCGGGGCTCGGGCGGGCCGGCCGCTTCGGAACTCCCTCGCTCAGCCCGACCAGTGGAAGGGCTCGTCCCAGCGCGACGAAGCTCCGCCATGGGGCGAGGGGGCCGGCCACATCGTCCTGTCCCCGCATTCGAACTCACGCCCGTGACAGGCGTCAGCGGGTATCGCGGTCCGGAATTCGCGTCGGATGGAATCGTACGACAAGGCTGCGCACGGGAGGCGGCAAGTCGACCTCCGGGTATGAAGCCGGGACCAACATACGATGTCCAGCCACCATGTGCTGCTCGCCGGGTCGATGAGCACATGCCGTACCCTGCCGACGAGGGTTCCGGCGGGATCGAAAACGGGAAGGCCCTCGACAAAGGTCGAATTCGCAAGAAGCGAGGGGGCCGACGCCTCGCCTTCGTAAGCTGGTAGCATGAGAGCCTCCCCGTCTGGCGGTGTCTCAGACGGCGCCGAAAACCGGAGTGATCCGGGCGATTATCCAAGCTGCCGAACTCTCCGGCCGAGCCTTTCCGCGGGACGGACGGGTCTCGCGAAAGAACCCGCTAGGCCGAAGAAGCCTCGCGATTCACCGGCCTCCAGTGCCGATCCGGCTCGCGCTGGCGACCTGGCGGAACTCACGTGTCGGCGCTCCCGGATCGCAGACACTCTCGAACCGGGTGCGTGCCAACTCCCACTTCGTCTCCCAACCTTGGACGTTGATGTTGAGCCGTATGTTGTCCTCGAGACCGACGTTCTGGCCGCCCTTGCTCAGACGAATCCCCGTGACCCGGTTGGCCTTGGCCAACGCGACGAGCCAGCCATCCTCATCCGATGCGATGACGTATGCGGGACGCGTCTTGATCACGAAGATTTCGCAATACGCGGCCCGCTCGAGAACGATGTCGCCGTCGAAGGTCCCCCTGTCGTAACCCACCAGACCGACGAGGGAGGCAACCGCACCGATCGGCCACACGGCGAGGGCGATGAGCTTCATGGACGCCTCCCGACTCGGTTGCGCAGCGCGGCGACGCGGAACCGCACGGTCGAGATGGACCGGCGTTCAGGTCATGCTGCTGCCAAGCCCGAGTGCACGTCGTGCAGCTTTGCGGCGCGACGGCGGTGCGTGTCCTGGGTACTCTTGGCGAGTTGCTTGAGCGCGTGGTCGACTTCCTTCCACCCGACGGCCCATGCCCGGTGCTCTGTTCGGTCGGGTGTGTAAGGATTGTCGGTCAGCGTCGACCCGTACGCTCGGCTCACGGAGCCTTCGTGGAACGGACGCATCGTCTGCAAGGAACGCGTCACCATCGTCGCTCCCCATCGTCACGATAGTACGAGCGCTCGGACATCATTACTCGGACAGCTTGAAAGATTGTCCACCCTCTTCTCCGTCCAGTTCAATCACATCCGTTAAAGGAGGGCGCTGAACGGCTGACAAAGCCGGAAGGGTTCGGTGTTGGACTGCCCTGAGCCGCTGCGACCAGTCGTGGTCAGGGATGGCCGTCTCGGCGATCATGCTTTCTGCCGCTCAGGGATGCAGCATCTCTCCCGCATGGCGATCACGCGGGTTGACAAATCTAGTATTTATTCCTATATAGGACTTATTCCCCTCCTGCGAGGGAGCCGCGTGCGCACCGGTCACGTCTGGCGGAGGGGAGGACGGGTCCCGGGGTCTCGGTTCGGTAGCCGGGGCGTCCGGGCGGCTGACCGGGCGCGTGCCTATGGGGCCGAAAAGACCGTC
>JAFAEL010000181.1 GCA_023423995.1 Pseudomonadota bacterium
GGCATCATCCCGGCGCTGGAGCCCTCGCACGCGATCGCCAAGGTGGTCGAACTCGCCCCCAGCTTGCCGAAGGATCACCTGATGGTGGTCAACCTGTCGGGCCGCGGCGACAAGGACGTGCCGCAAGTCGCCGAGATGCTGGGGATGTGACGCGTCACTGACGCCGATAGTGGAAGCGGGCGGACGCGATCTCCAGGCTTTGGCCCTCTCCGGATCCGACCACCCGATAGATCAGGCGGTGCTCGCCGGTGAGCCGACGGGACCACCAGCCCTGGAACTCGCCCCGCAGCGGCTCGGGCTTGCCTACCCCGGAGAAGGGGGAGCGGACGGTGTCCCGGATGACCTCATTGAGGCGTCGGAGCACCGCACGGTCATGCTCCTGCCAGTAAAGGTAATCCTCCCAGGCGAGCGGCGCGAAGACGAGCCTCAAGGGTCAGGCAGGCTATCGACGACGACGCCCTCTCCGCGATCGAGGTCCTTGACCGATTGGCGGAGACGCCGTGCGTTCTCTTCGCTGCTCAGCAGATGCAGCGCCTCGCGCAAGCTTTCGAGCTCGGCGAGCGGCATGATCACGACTGGTTCACGATTCTGGCGCGTGACGACAAGCTCATCTCGATCCGCGACCAGCCGGTCGAAATGGCTCGCCATGTTGGCCCGGAGCTCGGTGAAGGACACGATTGCCATGGCAAGTCTCAGTACGCGATCACGTACATAAGCCTAGCGCCCTTCCGCGGCAAGCCTCCCCTACGCAGCGGTCAGCCGCGTCGAGAACTGATCCAGCTCCTCGTCGAAGCGTTCTCGATTGGCCGAGATGCGGCGCGACGCGTCGTCCATGGCGGCCATCGAGGTCTTCAGATCCTGCATCATGGTCCGCACGCCGTTTGCGGCGGTCCGGATGGTCGCCACGGCTTCCGATGCGAAGCGCGCCTGGTCGGCGATCGCCGCCGTCGCGGAGGCCTGCTCGCTCGTCGCGGCGGCGGCGGCGGCGGAGATTTCCTCCACCTGGGCGATGATGCCCAGGATGCGCCCGAGTTGCTCGGCGGAGCGCGCTGAGGCGGCCTGGATGGCGCCGACCTGGGCGGTGATCTCGCGCGTCGCGGCCGCGGTCTGGCCGGCGAGGCTCTTCACCTCCGAGGCAACCACCGAGAACCCGCGCCCGGCCTCGCCGGCGCGCGCGGCCTCGATCGTGGCATTCAGGGCGAGCAGGTTCGTCTGGCTCGCGATCCCGGCGATCATCGTGACGACGCTGCCGATCTCGCGCGCGGCCCGCTCGAGCTCCTGCACTTCGTCCCGCAGGGAGCCGACCGTGGCTGTCGTCTCCCGCACGGCATCGAGGCTCTGGTTCGCGAGCCGGTCGACCTCCCCGATCGAGCCCACGAGCTGCGCGCTCGCGGCCGCCGTGGAGACGAGATTGCTGGAGCCGCGGTCGGCCGCCTCGCTCGTCTGTTGCGATGCGTCGAGAGCGGCTTCCACGGCCGTCGCGGTCCGCAGCGACGTCTCGGCGAGAGCCCCCGAGGCGTCGTTCATGGCGGCCCGCAGGTGGGAGGCGGCCTGCCCGAACATCTCCAGCGCCTCGCCGATCGTGGCCTTCCGCCGCTTCACCGTCTCGCGGGCATGCACCCGCTCGAGCTGGAAGGCGTTCAGATTGTCCACCCCGAGGTAGCGGATGAGCGCCGCGCAGAGGCGGGCCGTCTTGGGTCCGGACCAGCGATGGCGCCGGCCGATACGTTCGAACAGGGCAGCCGCGACATGGGTGCTCATGCCGAGATGGACGCGGAAGCCGTAGCCCGTCTCCTGCTCGGCCTTGTGCACGGCGCAGAGGCGCTCGTGCGAGGCCTGGTCCATCGGCCCTGAGAGGAGCGCTTCGAAATACGCGGCTTCCAGACGGGCGAGCCGGCGGCCGTCCTCCCGCTTTTCCTCGTCGTGCCCGCAGAAATCCGACCAGGACTCGGTGTAGTCGTCGATCGCCCGGGTGATGTCCCCGTTGGCGTCCTCCGCGATCCTGAGGACCTCGCGATCGATCTCGGGCGTGACGTGAAGCGCCGCTCGCCGAGCCTGAAGATCGGCCTCGAAACTGCTCATCCGCGCGCAACCCCGTCCCCGGGATCACGCTTGCCGGGACGCCGTAAAGATCCTGTAAAGCCTAAGGCGCACTCAGCCCGTGACCTGGGGTTCCAGGGCAGGCCGACGCGGTGCGGCGCTCACCCGGTGCCAGCGGCTGAGCAGGAGGTAGATCGCAGGCGTCGTATAGAGCGTCAGGAGCTGGGACACGACGAGCCCCCCGATGATCGTCACGCCGAGCGGCTTGCGGATCTCAGCCCCGACGCCCGTCGCGATCGCGAGCGGGACGGCGCCGAGAAGCGCGGCCAGGGTCGTCATCAGGATCGGCCGGAACCGCTCGACCGCGGCCTGGACGGCGGCCTGCTCCGGGGGGAGCCCCCGCGCCTCCGCCTCGAGAGCGTAATCGACCAGCATGATGCCGTTCTTCTTCACGAGCCCGATAAGGAGCACGAGCCCGATCAGGGCGATGATGGACAGGTCGTAACCGACGAGATCGAGCGCGATCAGGGCGCCCAGGCCTGCGGAGGGCAGCGTCGAGATGATCGTGATCGGGTGGACGAGGCTCTCGTAAAGGATGCCGAGGATGATGTAGACGGCGAGCAGCGCCGCGAGGATCAGCATCCCGGTGCTGCCCGAACCCTGTGCGAAATCCTTCGCATCGCCCGCGAAATCCGCCCGGAGCGTGTCCGGCAGGCGCAGCTCGTTGACGGCCTCCATGATGGCGGCCGTGCCCTCGCCGATGCCGATCCCGGGAGCGAGGTTGTAGCTGATCGTCACCGAGGGGAACTGGCCCTGGTGGTTGACGACGAGAGGCGATGTCCCGCGCGTCACCCGCGCGATGGCCGAGAGGGGGACCTGTGTTCCGCCCGAGGCCGGGACATAGATGCGCGTCAGGTCCTCCGGATCATCCCGGTCCGTCGGGGCGACGTCGAGCACCACGCGGTACTGGTTCCGCTGGGTGTAGATCGTCGAGATCTGCCGCTGCGAGAAGGCGTTGTTGAGCGCGTCGTCGACGTCCTGCATTCGTACGCCGAGCCGCGAGGCGGCCGTGCGGTCGACTTCGACCTTCGCCTCCAGGCCGCCCTGCTCGCGGTCGGTCGAGACGTCCTGCAGGCCGGGCAGCGTGCGCAGCTTCGCGAGCACCCGGGGCATCCAGGTCTCGAGGTCGGAGAGCTCGGGGCTCCAGAGCGTGAACTGGTAGGTGCCCCGCCCGCCGCGCGCACCCGCCCGCATGTCCTGCGCCAGGAACATGAAGGTGCGGATGCCGGCAACCTCGGCGAGTTGCCGCCGCAGCCGCTGGATGACCACCATCGACGGCTCGCGCCCTTCGCCCGTCTTGAGGCTGATGAAGAGGCGGCCCTGGTTGACGGAGGCAACCCCGAAGCCGGAGGACCCGACCGACGAGGACACACCGACGACCGCCCGGTCCTCGCGGATGATCCGCGCCACACGCTCCTGCAGCTCGGCGATCGCCGGGAAGGAGATGTCCGGCGCGGCCTCGGTGAAGCCGACCACGAGGCCGGTATCGTCCTGAGGAAAGTAGCCCTTCGGGATGGCGCGGAACATTTGCACCGTGAAGGCCACGGTCGCGAGGGTCAGCAGCAGCATGAGCCAGCGGTGGCGAAGCGCCCCGCCGAGCGTTGCCGCATAGCCGCGCGTGAGAGCCCCGAGCACTCCCTCGACGATGCGGTCGAAGCGCGTCGTGCGGCCCTGGCGCTGCGGCATGCGGGCCACGATGGTCGGCGCGATGGTGAGCGACACGATCGTCGAGATCACGACCGCGAAGGCGAGCGTCATGGAGAACTCGCGGAAGAAGCGGCCGATGATTCCCGGCATGAAGAAGAGCGGGATGAACGCCGCCAGCAGCGAGAGCGAGATCGACAGAACCGTGAAGCCGATCTGTCGGGCGCCCGCGATCGCGGCATCAATGCGGCTCATCCCCGCCTCGACGTTCCGCTGCACGCTCTCGATCATCACGATGGCGTCGTCGACCACGAAGCCGATCGAGATCGCGATGGCCATCAGGGACAGGTTGTCCAGGGTGAAGCCGCAGGCCCACATCAGCGCGAAGGTGCCGGCCAGGGACAGGGGCACGGTCACGCCCGCGGCGAGCGTCGGCGTCGCCCGGCGGAGGAAGACGAAGACCACCAGCATGACGAGCAGGATCGTCTCGAACAGGGTCACCTGCATGTCGGCGAGGGAGGAGCGGATGGTCGCCGTCCGGTCGCTCATCACCTGGATGTCGATCGCGGCCGGAACCCAGCGGCGCAGCTCGGGCAGGATTTCCTTCACGCGATCGACGGTCTCGACCACGTTCGCGTCCGGCTGCTTGGTGATCTGCAGCGTGACGGCGGGCAGGCCGTTATAGGAGCCGCCCGTGCGGCTGTTCCGCGTCCCGCGCTCCACGACCGCGATGTCGCCGAGCCGCACGATCGTGCCGTTCTGGCTGCGGACGACGATCCGCCGATACTCCTCGGGCGTCGAGAGCTGCCCGTTGGTCTCGATCGTGATGCCCTGGTCGTTCCCGTTGAAGGCCCCGAGGGGTGACTGGGTGTTCGCGGCCGCGACGGCGCTGCGCACCGCCTCGAGCGAGAGCCCCATGGCGGCCAGGCGCTGCGGATCGATCCGGACCCGGATGGCCGGCTGCTCGGCGCCGCTGACATTCACCTCCGCGACGCCTTCCACCTGCGCGATGCGCTGGGCGATGACCGTGTCGGCGACGTCGTAGATCGCCGGCCCGCCGAGCGTCTTCGAGGTCAGGGCCAGGATCAGGACCGGGAAGGCGCCCGGATTCGACTTGCGAAAGGTGGGAAGCGTCGGCAGGTCGCTCGGCAGGTCCGTCGCGGCCGCATTGAGGGCCGCCTGGACGTCCCGCGCCGCGCTGTCGGAGTTCCGCGACAGGTCGAACTGGATCGAGATCGAGCTCGACCCGAGCGAGGATTGCGACGTGATCTCCGTCACGCCCGCGATCGCGCCGAGCCGCCGCTCCAGCGGAGCGGCGACGGTCGACGCCATGGTGGCGGGATCCGCCCCGGGCCGGCTCGCCATCACCCGGATCGTCGGGAAATCGACCGTCGGCATGGAGGCGACGGGAAGGAGGCGATAGGCCACGAAGCCGACGAGCAGCAGCGCGATCGAGATCAGCGTCGTGGCGACCGGCCGCCGGATGAAGGGTTCGGAGAGATTCACTCCGCCGCCTCCTTCAGGGGCGTGGGAGCCTTGGGCTGGGGAAGCGGCAGTTCGGGCTCGAGCGCCGCCGCGGGCTGATTCTCGGGCGCGGCCACGAGCCGCTGCCGAAGGCCTTCCAGGCCGAGATAGATCACCGGCGTCGTGTAGAGCGTGATGAGCTGGCTGAGCAGCAGCCCGCCGATGATCGTGATCCCGAGCGGGATGCGCAGCTCCGCCCCGGCCCCGTGCGCGAGCGCGAGCGGCAGCGCGCCGAATAGGGCGGCCAGCGTCGTCATCATGATGGGCCTGAAGCGGAGCCTGCAGGCCTGGATGATCGCCTCGGTGGCGCCGAGGCCCTGCTCGCGCTCGGCCGCGAGCGCGAAGTCGATCATCATGATCGCGTTCTTCTTCACGATGCCCATGAGCAGGATGATGCCGATCAGCGCCACGACGGACAGGTCGAGCCCGAACAGCATCAGGGCGAGCAGGGCGCCGACGCCGGCGGAGGGCAGGGTCGACAGGATCGTGAGGGGGTGGATGAAGCTCTCGTAGAGGATCCCGAGCACGATGTAGATCGTCACCGCGGCGGCCAGGATCAGCCAGGGCTGCCCGTCGAGCGAGCGGCGGAACTCGGCGGCGTCGCCCGTGAAGGTGGACACCACCGAGCTCGGCAGGTCCACGTCCGCCTCGGCCCGCGAGACGCCGTCGATCGCGGCACTGAGCGCCGCCCCGCGCGCGACGTCGAAGGAGATGGTGGCGGCCGGGAACTGCTCCTGGTGCGCCACCGAGAGGGGCGCGGTGGTGCGCTCCATGCGCGAGAAGGCCGAGAGCGGCACCTGCGCCCCGCCCGTCCCCGGCACGTAGAGCTTGGAGAGCGCATCCGGGCTCGTCTGGTAGGCCGGCGCGGCCTCCAGGATCACGCGGAACTGGTTCGCCTGGCCGTAGATGGTCGAGATCTGGCGCTGGCCGAAGGCGCTGTTCAGTGTGTCGTTCACGGTCTGCATGGAGACGCCGAGCCGTCCGGCCATCTCGCGGTCCACCGTAATCAGGGCGCGCAGGCCGCCGTCCTGGTTCTCGAAGGCGACGTTCCGCAAGGCCGGGTCCTGCGCGAGGCGCTCGGCAATCTGGCGGGCCCAGAGCGAGACCTCCTGCGCGTCCGACCCGGCCAGCGTGTACTGGTATTGCGACCGGCTCTGGCGCGTCGCGATCTGGATGTCCTGCACGGGCTGGACGAAGAGCGTCGCGCCCGGCACCGCTGCGGCCTCCAGCTTCAGGCGGTCGCCGATCTCGGCCGCGGAGGCGGAGCGGTCGTCGCGCGGCTTCAGGCTGATCGAGAGCCGCGCCACGTTCGGGGTCGGGTTCAGGGGCCCGACGCCCACGGAGGAAACGACGCCGGTGACGTCGGCGTCCTGGCGGATGATGCGGACGACCTGCGCCTGGATCCGCGAAACCTCCTGGAAGGACGAATCCGGCTCCGTCTCGAGCACCGCGACGATCAGGCTCGTGTCCTGCAGCGGCAGCAGGCCCTTGGGGATGGCGAGATAGAGCCAGCCCGTCAGCCCGAGCGTGCCGAAGGTGATCAGCAGCATCAGGGCGCGGTGGCGGAGCGCCCAGCCGAGCGTCACGTCGTAGCCGCGCGCCATCCAGGCGACCGGCGCCTCGGCGATCCGCTGCCAGCGGCTCTCGCCCGGCGGAACGTGGCGCAGGATCTTCGCGCAGAGCATCGGCGTGAGCGTCAGCGACACGATCGCCGACACGACCACGTTGATCGTGAGCGTCAGGGCGAATTCCCGGAACATGCGGCCGACGAGACCGGTCATGAACAGGAGCGGGATGAAGACGGCGATCAGCGAGACGGTGAGCGAGATGACCGTGAAGCCGATCTCGCGCGCGCCCTCCAGGGCCGCTTCGAAGGGCCGCTCGCCATCCTCGATCTTGCGGACGATGTTCTCGATCATCACGATCGCATCGTCGACCACGAAGCCGGTCCCGATCGTCAGCGCCATCAGGGACAGGTTGTCGAGGCTGAATCCGACCAGCCACATCACCGCGAAGGTGCCGATGATCGAGAGCGGCAGGGTAATGGCCGCGATGATTGTCGCCCGCGCGTTGCGCAGGAACAGGAGGACCACCAGGACGACCAGGATCGCCGAGATGATCAGGGTCAGCTGCACGTCCCAGATCGAGGCCCGGATCGTGTCCGTCCTGTCCTGGACGATGCGGAGGTCGACGCCGGCCGGCATGGCGCGCCCGAGGCGGGTCAGCTCGTGGCGGATGCGGTCGACCGTCTGGACGACGTTGGCGCCCGGCTGGCGCTGCACGTCCAGGATCACGGCCGTCTCGCCGTTGTACCAGCCGCCGACCCGCGAATCCTCGAGGCCGTCCACGATCTCGGCCACGTCCCGAAGGAGGACCGGCGCGCCCGTGCGGTAGGCGATCACGATGTCGCGGTACTGCGCAGCCGTCTCGATCTGGTCGTTCGCCGCCACCGTGTAGGATTGCTGCTTGCCGTCGAGCGCGCCCTTCGGGCCCGCGACGTTGGCGCCCACGATCGCAAGGCGCAGGTCCTCCAGGCTCAGCTTGTACGAGGCGAGGCGGGCGAGGTCCGCCTGGATGCGGACGGCAGGGCGCACACCGCCCTGGATCGACACGCTGCCAACCCCGGACACCTCGGCCAGCCGCTGCGCGATCAGCGTGTCGGCGAGATCGGAGAGCGTCCGCAGCGGGACGGTGCGGGATGACAGGGCGAGCGTGACCACCGGCACGTCCGCCGGGTTCACCTTGGCGTAAGTCGGCGGGAAGGGCAGGTTGCGCGGCAGCGTCGAGCCTGCCGCGTTGATGGCCGATTGCACGTCCTGGGCGGCGCCGTCGATGTCGCGGTCGAGCTGGAACTGCAGCGTGATCTGCGACAGCCCGAAGGACGAGTTCGAGGACATGCCCGCAAGGGCGGGAATCTGCCCGAACTGTCGCTCGAGCGGCGCCGTGACGAGGGATGCGATCGTGTCCGGGTTCGCGCCCGGCAGCCGCGTCGTGATCTGGATCGTCGGAAAATCGACCTGCGGCAGCGAGGAGACCGGAAGCTTCAGGAAGCCGAGCACGCCGCAGAGCAGGACCGCGAAGGCGAGAAGTGTGGTCGCGATCGGCCGGCGGATGAACGGCGACGAGACGCTCACGGCGAGGCCGCCCTCGTGTCCTGCCGCTCGCCTTGCCGGCCCTCGCCCTGCCGCCACCCCCGCTGGCCGTCGCCGCGCGGCTGCGACCCGTCCGCCGCCACGGCGGGAGCGCCGCCTTGCCCCGGGCCGCCAGTCGGCGCCGGCTCCGTCGAGCCTGTCTGGGCGTCCGGACGCCTGCGCCGCTCGCGCGGCGGGGTCCCGGCCTCGCCCTCCGGGCGCTGGCGCCGCGTCGCCGGCACCGCGGGAGCCGTCGCGGCACCCGGCTCGGGCTCGGCCACGCGGACCCGGTCGCCGTCGGTGAGCCGGGCAAAGCCCGTCGTGATGACCCTCTTGCCGGCCGAAAGGCCGGAGGTGACGACCGACACCGTCTCGGTCTGCCGGCCGATCGTGACCGGCTTGAGCACCGCCCTGTCCTCGTCGAGACCGTAGACGAAGGTCCCGTTCGGCCCGCGCTGGACCGCGGCTGTCGGCACGACCGTCGCGCCCTTGGTCACGTCGACGGTGAGCCGCACGTTCACGAAGCTGCCCGGCCAGAGCTGCAGGCTGGCGTTCGGGAAGCTGGCCTTCAGCTTCACGGTCCCGGTCGTCTGGTCGACCTGGTTGTCCACCACCTCGAGACGCCCCGTATCGATCACGGTCTGGTTGTCCGATTCCAGCGCCTCGACCGAAAGCGGGCCACGCTGGGCGGCGGCGTTCACGGCCCGCAGGTTCTGCTGCGGCAGGTTGAACACCACCGAGATCGGCTTGAGCTGCGTGATCACGACGAGGCCGGTCGTATCGGAGGCCCGGACGAGATTGCCCTGGTCGACCAGGCGGATCCCGGTGCGGCCGTCGATCGGCGCCGTGATGGTCGTGTAGTCCAGATAGGCGCGGGCATTGTCGATCGCGCCCTGGTCGGCCTTCACCTGGGCCTCGAGCTGGGCGACGAGCGCGCGCTGCGTGTCGGCCTGCTGCTTCGAGCCGTAATTCGTCTTGGCGAGGCTGGCGTAGCGCTCCAGGTCGATCCGGGCATTGGCGAGGTTCGCCTCGTCCTGCGCCTTCTTGGCGACGGCCTGGTCGTACTGCGCCTGGTAGATCGTGGGGTCGATGCGGGCGAGGAGATCGCCCTTCTTCACGTCCTCGCCCTCCCGGAAGGCGAGCTCCATCAGGCGGCCGTCCACCTGGGACCGGACCGTGACGGTGTTCAGGGCCTGCGCGGTCCCGACGGCCTCGAGGATGACCGGGACGTCCGCCACCCGGGCGGCCTCGGCCAGGACCGAAACCGGCCCCTCGCCGCCGCGCATCGCGGCCCGCCGGCCGCCTCCGGAAGGCGCGCGGCCGGGACCGGCGACCTGCTGGCCGGGACCGAACAGGCCGAGCTCCTTGCGCCAGACATAGGCGGCGCCGGCCGCGATGACGGCGAGGATCAGGAGGGCGGAGAAAAGCCGCTTCACGGGACGGACTTCCAGCTGAACGGCGCATCGGCGACCGCCGCGACGGCCACGGCCCGCTCCGCCGTCCAGCCGCCGCCAAGCGCTTGGTACAGGGAGACGAGCGCCTGGAAGCGCTGCAGCCGCACGCGGGCCAGCGCATCCTGGTTCCCGAAGAGTGTCGTCTGGACGTTGAAGAGCGTCACGATGTCGATCGTGCCCTGGCGGAGAAGCTGTTCGGTTATGTCGAGCGCCCGTCGCGATGCCGCAACCGCCTCACGTTGCCGCCGCTCGAACTCGGCCGTCTCGCGCACGGCCACCAGGGCGTTCTCGACGTCCAGGAAGGATTGCAGGATGGTGCGCTTGTAGGCGGCCGCGAGTTCCGCCGCGCGCCCCTGCTGGAGGGCGAGTTGGCCCTGCAGGTTGAACCCGTCGAAGATCGGCTGCGTCAGGCCGGCCGCCACGGAATAGACCAGCGAATTGCCGCCGAGCAGCGAGCGCAGGGCCGCGCTCTGGAAGCCGCCGCTGGCCGTGAGCTGGATCGACGGGAAGAAGGCGGCGCGGGCCGACGCGACATTCGCGGCCGCGGCCGCGAGATTCGCCTCGTCCCGGGCGATATCGGGCCGCCGGAGGAGAAGCTGCGAGGGAAGGCCGGCCCGCACGCCGGGCAGGCGAAGCCGGTCGAGGCTGCCGCCCGCGACGCTCATGCTCTCGGGCGTGCGGCCGACGAGCACGGCGAGGGCGTTGCGGTTCTGCTGCAGCTCCTGCCGCAGGGGCGGCACCGTGGCGCGCTGGGTGGCGACGACGCTCTCCTGCTGGGCGAGGTCCAGAGCCGTCCCGGTGCCGACGTTGAGGCGGCCCCGCACGGCCTCGAGCACCCGCTCGGCGATACGGAGGTTGTCCTGCGCGATCCGCAGGCGGTCCTGGGAGGCGAGGACGGCGAAATAGGTGTTTGCGACGGAGGCCGCCGTGGCGAGAGCGACGACGTCACGGTCGAAGCGGGTCGCGATCGCGGTCGTCTCCGCGGCGCGCGCGGCGTAGCGGTTGCGGCCGAACAGATCGACCTCGTAGGAGGCGTTCAGCCCGAGGCTGAAGGAATTGGAGCGGAACGGCGACCCGCTTCCGCCGAGCCCCGCGCGCCCCGTTCCCGAGGATTGCTGCCGGGATGCGTCGGCCGAGGCGCCCAGGTTCGGGAAGAGCGGTGCGCCCGCGACGACGGCCTGCGCCTCCGCCTGGTTGATGCGCTGGATGGCGGCCTCGATATCGAGGTTCTGCTCGAGCGCCGCGCCCACAAGCCGGTCGAGCTCCGCCGAGCCGAAGCCGCGAAACCACAGCGGAGAGACCGGCGGCGTCTCCCCGCTCGGGGCCGCCTTGAAGGCGACCGGGATCGGAAGCGCCGTGTCGGGCGCCGCCGTCTGGCAGCCGGCGAGAAGCAGGACCGCACCTCCGGACGCACAGAGACGCCGCCAGGCACGGCGGCGGCGCTGGACGTGCTTGGCGGGAAAGGATGACATCTGGATCTGGGCGCGGAACATCGTTGCGCCCAAGGTTTGCCAGCCTGGAGGGTCGCCGCGGGACCTTAGGGAGGGTCGACGTAGCTGAGAAGCCGCAACCCCTTAGATGAACAAGATTTAATGCGGCCGCGTCACCCTCGGCAAGCGAGGTCCGCAACCGAGTTGCCCCCTGTGAGTTGCTGAGGCGAAGAGGAAAAACGGACCATGTCTGCGCGTATTGTCGCTTCCGGCCTGCTTCTATGCGTGGCCGCCATCCCGCTCGCGGCACCGGCCCAGGCCGACCCGGCGAAGGACTATCTTTTCCAGGAGCGGCAGCTCCGCACCTTCTGCCAGCCGCCGCTCAAATTCGCGGCCGGCGCCTGCATGCCCTATTGCCCGGCCGGGTTCGAGGACCTCGGCAGCTATTGCCGCCTCTACAACCAGAGCTCCCAGTCCAGTCGCTGGTAGGGGGTTGCAGGAAGGCTCGTTGCGAGACGAGCCTGCCTCTACGCCCAGGGCTCCCCGGCGAGCAGCCGCCGGGCCATGCCGTCCACCACGGCCCGGATGAGGCGCTCACCCTTCTCGGCCGACGCGCGGCGCGCATCGCCGAGGACCCCGGTCTCCGACAGGTCGCGGAAGGAGCGCCAGCGGTTCAGGGTCGGCGACAGGATCGCGCTCGGGCTGTCCGCGCCCTGCCCGAAGGCATCCGGCAGGAGCCCTGAATCCACCAGGTCGGGCCGGACCACCATCATCATGGACGTCTCCGCCTCGCAGGCATGCAGCACCGAGCGCTGGTCCTCTAGGATGGAGGCGAATTCCTCCTGCGCGGCGAGGAAATAGGTCGTCGTCGCGATCGGGGCATCGAGCTCGCGCGTCAGGTCCACCGTGAGCGCGGCCAGGGCGCTCATGTTGCCGCCATGGCCGTTGACGATGAGGATCTGGCGGAAGCCGGCCCGCAGGATGGAGCGGCACAGGTCGCGCAGCAGGGCGTGGTAGGTCGGGAGCGTCAGCGTGAAGCTGCCCCCGAAGGCGACATGGTGCTCGGCGAGCCCGCACCAGAGCGTCGGCGCGACGACGGCCGGCTTCCCGGCAGAGACCAGCGCTTCGGCCACCCGCCGGCAGATCTCGGAGCACAGGACGTCATCCACGCCCGTCGCGAGGTGCGGGCCGTGCTGCTCGGTCGAGGCGACCGGCAGGAGCACGAGCGCGCCGGCGGCAGCCCTGTCGCGAAGCTGCGCCGCCGTGAGCTCGCGCCACAGGACCGAATTCGTCATGACCTCGCCTTCTCCCTCGCGATCTCGCCCAGCCGGCCGACGAGCTTGCGGGCGACCTCGTCCTTGCCCATCGTCGGCCAGGTCTCGACCTCCGTGGCCGTGACCAGGTGGACCGTGTTGCGCTCGCCGCCCATCACGCCGGTCGCGGGCGAGACGTCGTTCGCGACGATCAGGTCGCAGCCCTTGCGGGCGAGCTTCTGCCGCGCATGCTCGACCACGTTCTCCGTCTCCGCCGCGAAGCCGACGACCAGGGGCGGCCGCCCCTCCGTCCGGTGCGCGATCGTGGCCAGGATGTCGGGATTCAGGGCGAGCTGAAGGGGCGGCGGGGCGTTGCCGTCCTTCTTGAGCTTCTGCCCGGCCTCGCTGGCGGTCCGCCAATCCGCGACGGCCGCCGCGAAGACCACGATATCCGCCGGCAGCCCGGCCTCGACGGCGGCGAGCATCTCGCGTGCCGTCTCGACACGAACCGTCCTGACGCCCTCCGGGTCCGGCAGCGAGACCGGACCGGACACGAGCGTGACATCCGCTCCGGCCGCCGCCGCGGCGGCCGCGATGGCATGGCCCTGCCGGCCGGAGGAGCGGTTGGCGATGTAGCGGACCGGATCGATCGGCTCGTGCGTCGGCCCGGACGTGACAAGGACGCGAAGGCCTGCGAGCGGGCCTCGCTCATCCCGGCGAAAGCCGGGATCCAGCGTGGCCGGGCCGTCTGGGCCCCGGCTTTCGCCGGGGTGGGCGGAGAGAAGATTCGCCACGGCATCCGCAATCTCGGTCGGCTCCGCCATCCGGCCCGGGCCGAACTCGGCCTCAGCCATGGCGCCCTCGTTCGGGCCGACCACGTGGATGCCGTCGCCCTGGAGGGTCGCGAGGTTCCGCTGGGTCGCAGGGTGCAGCCACATGCGGACGTTCATGGCGGGCGCGATCAGGATCGGCAGGGTCGTGGCGAGGAGCACCGTCGAGGCGAGGTCGTCGGCCGCGCCGTTCGCCATCTTGTTCATCAGGTTCGCGGTGGCGGGCGCCACCACGATCGCGTCCGCATCGCGGGCGAGCTTGATGTGGCCGATATCCGCCTCGTCCTCGCGATCGAAGAGATGGGTATGCGCGCGCTGCCCGGAGAGCGCGGCCGCGGCGAGCGGCGTCACGAATTGCTGCGCGCCCGCCGTGAGGATGCAGCGGACGGAGGCGCCGCGCTCGCGCAGGCGGCGGATCAGGTCGAGCGACTTGTAGGCCGCTATGCCGCCGCCGATGACGAGGAGGATGCGCCGGCCTTGCATCGGAACACCTATAGGGCCGCGAGGCCGAAGAGGAGGATCACCACCACCACCCATATGCCGAGGGCGATGAAGCTCAGGTTGCGCGTCGGCCGCTGCCCGATCGTGGTGACCTGGACGGGCGAGAGGCCGAGGCCCTGGTCCGCCACCCGTTCGAGCTTGGCGAGGAGCCGCTCCGTGCGCTGCGCCATCTCGGGAAGATCGGACACGACCTTGGCGAGCGTGGCGAGGCCGCGGCCCGCCTCCTCCACCCGGCCGATCGGTCCGAGATTGCGCTCGATCCAGTCGCGCACGACCGGCTCGGAGATCGCCCAGATGTTGAGATGCGGGTCGAGCCCGCGCGCGACGCCCTCGACCACCACCATGGTCTTCTGCAGCATGACGAGTTCCGGCCGGGTCGCCATGTCGAAGAGCGAGGTGATCTCGAACAGCAGCGTCAGGAGACGCGCCATCGAGATCTCGCTGGCGCGCCGGTTGTGGATCGGCTCGCCGATGGCGCGGATCGCCTGCGCGAAATCCTCGACCGAGTGATGCGCCGGCACGTAGCCGGCATCGAAATGCACCTGGGCGACGCGGCGGTAGTCGCGCCGGATGAAGCCGAGCAGGATCTCGGCCAGGAAGCGCCGCTCCTTGAGGCCGAGCCGCCCCATGATGCCGGTATCGACCGCGACGAGCCGGCCCTCCCCGTCCACCATCAGGTTCCCGGGATGCATGTCGGCGTGGAAGAAGCCGTCCCGGATGGCCTGGCGCAGGAAGGACTGGATGACCGTGCGGGCGAGCGCAGGCCGATCGTGGCCAGCCCCGTCGATGAGGTCGAGCCGGTGCAGCGGGATGCCGTCGATCCATTCCGTCGTGAGGACGTCGCGCTGCGTCAGGTCCCAATCGGGGCGCGGCACCCTGAACCCCGGATCCGCTCCCGTGTTGTCGGCGAGCTCGGACAGGGCCGCGGCCTCCAGCCGGAGGTCGATCTCGACCGCGACCGAGCGCGCCAGGGTCTCGACGATGTCCTGCGGGCGGAGGCGGCGCGCCTCGGGCAGGGTCCGTTCGGCGAGGCGGGCGGCGAAACGCATCGCCTGCAGGTCCTTGTGGAACTGCTCGCGCACGCCCGGCCGCACGACCTTCACGGCGACCGTCCGCCCGTCGCTCAGCACCGCCCGGTGGACCTGCGCGATGGAGGCTGCCGCGACAGGCTCGCTCAGGCTGACGAAGATGTCCGAGACCGGCCGGCCGATCGCGGCCTCGATGGTGGCGATCGCCTCCGCCTTCGGAAAGGGCGGCATGCGGTCCTGCAGGCTCTCGAGGTCGCGCGCGACCTCGACGCCGACGATGTCCGGCCGGGTCGCCAGGAACTGGCCGAACTTCACATAGGAAGGTCCGAGACGGGTCAGGGCCGAGGAGAGGCGGGCCGCGCCTCCGCCGGCGCGCTGCTTCTCGAGGAGCCGCGCGAAGCCGAGCCCGAGCCTCGCGCCGGGCGGCAGCACGCTGGCATCGATGAGGGAGAGCGCCCCCTCGCGTGCCAGCACGTAGCCGGCGTGCAGGTTGCGGGCGAGATGCGCGACGGCGCCGATCACGCTCAATATTTCCAGCCCGAATGGATGGCCACGATGCCGCCCGACAACGGCCGGTGGCTCACGCGGCGGAAGCCCGCCTCCTCGATCATGCGGGCGAAGGTACCCGGGGCCGGAAAGCGGCGGATCGACTCGACGAGGTACTGGTAGGAGTCGCGATCCTTCGCGACGAGCTCCCCGATCCTCGGGATCACGTTGAAGGAATAGGCCTCGTAGATGCGATCGAGGCCCGGGATATCGACCTTCGAGAATTCGAGGCACAGGAACCGGCTGCCGGGCTTCAGCACTCGGTGCGCCTCCTTGAGGGCGAGTTCGATGCGCGGCACGTTCCGGATGCCGAAGGCGATCGTGTAGCCGTCGTATTCACGATCACCGAACGGGAGCGCCTGGGCGTCGGCCTCCACGAACTCCAGCCGGGCGAGCCCGCGCTTGTCCGCACGCTCGCGGCCTACGGCCAGCATGTCGGCGTTGATGTCCGCGACCGTGACACGGGTCTGCTCGCCGCCGGCCGCCGCGACCCGAAAGGCCACGTCGCCTGTGCCGCCTGCGACGTCGAGGTGCCGGAAGGGATGGTTCCGGGGCGGCCGCAGCATCGAGACGAGCGTCGACTTCCAGGCCCGATGCAGGCCCGCCGACATCAGGTCGTTCATCAGGTCGTAGCGGCGCGCCACCGACCGGAAGACATCGTTGACCCGCCCCTGCTTCTCGGCAAGCGGCACCGTCTCGAAGCCGAAATGGGTCTCGTCGTCGCGCGATCCGTTCAAAGCGTCCTGCATGCCTGTCCGACCTTCCGACCGCACATAGCGAAAGCCGGCCCGGCCCGCTATCTGAGCCGGGTCTTTAGGTTATCCGCGCGGCTTGGGCGAATGCCGCCCGCTCTCCGCAAAGGGTCGTCATGCCCGAACTTCCCGAGGTCGAGACCGTCCGGCGCGGCCTCGAGCCGGTCCTCGTCGGCCGAAAACTGGTCCGCGTCGAGCAGCGCCGGCCCGACCTGCGCTTTCCGTTTCCCGAGCGCTTCACCGAGCGGCTCTCCGGGGCGAGCGTCGAGGCGCTGCGCCGCCGGGCGAAGTATCTCCTGGCCGACCTCTCGTCCGGCGAAGTGCTCGTGATGCATCTCGGCATGAGCGGGCGCTTCCGGGTCGAGCTGGGCCGCGAGGCCGAGGAACCGGGCGCCTTCTACTACGACGCCCCGCCCGCGCCGGCGCACGACCATGTCGTCTTCGAGCTCTCCGACGGCGCCCGGGTCACCTACAACGATGCGCGACGCTTCGGCTTCATGAGCCTGTACGACGGCGCGACCATCGAATCCTCGCCGCCCTTCGCCGGGATGGGGATCGAACCGCTCGGGCCGGACCTGTCCGGGGCGGCGCTCGCGGAGCTGTTCCGGGGAAAACGGACGCCCCTCAAGGCGGCGCTGCTCGACCAGCGGCTCGTGGCGGGCCTCGGCAACATCTATGTCTGCGAGGCGCTGTTCCGGGCCCGGCTTTCGCCGGAGGCCCCGGCCGGCTCCCTCGTGACCGAGACGGGACGTCCTAAGGCCAAGGCACAGGCCTTGAGCGAGGCGATCCGGGCCGTGCTCGAGGAAGCGGTTGCCCATGGCGGCTCGACCCTGCGCGACCACGTGCAGGTCGACGGCACCTCCGGCGCGATGCAGGAGCGGTTCCGGGTCTATGACCGGGAGGGCGAGCCCTGCATCACGCCCGGGTGCCGGGGCGTCGTCGGACGGATCGTCCAGTCCGGCCGCTCGACCTTCCACTGCCCCGTCTGCCAGCGATGAGGCCCATGTTGGAGGCGACCACGATCAGCACCTCCATCGGCCGCGAATGGCGGGAGGTCTACGAGGCGTTCTGGACGCCGGAAGCCTTTCCACGCTGGGCATCGGGCCTGAGCGAGGCGGGGCTCGAGCGGGCCGGGGATGTCTGGAGAGCACGCGGCCCGGAGGGTCCGGTCACGCTCCGCTTCACGCCGCACAACGCCTTCGGCGTCATGGACCATTGGGTCGATCTCGGCGGGGGCCGCGAGGTCTATGTGCCGCTGCGGATCATCGGGAACGGCGAGGGCTGCCTCGTAACCCTGACGCTGTTCCGCCAGCCCGACATGGACGACGCGACCTTCGCCCGGGACAATGCCTGGGTCGAACGTGACCTCGCGGCGCTGAAGGCGCTGGCGGAGGACATGCCCCGCTAGCCCTCGTTCTTGCCCTCGTCCTCGTCCGGCAGCCCGAATTCCTTCCGGATAGCCTCGAGGCCCCTCTGCGAGGACATTTCGCGCCGTTGGAGCTGGTGGACGAGGCCGGCGAATTCCGGCGGCACGGCATCGTCTCCGAGGAAGGCCGGCTTCTCGGCCTCCACGCGCAGTTCGGACCGGAGCTTCCGGCCCAGATGTTCGCGCACTTCCCGGGATAGAGCCTTCTCGTGCTCCTCGCGCCCGAACTCGTCCGTGTCGTCGCCTGGTAGCATGGTCGCCACTCCTGCATCCGCAACGTGCGAAACCAGGCGAAGTTCGCACAGCCAAGCTGGTGCAGTCACGGTTCCCGGCCGCGAGCGTACGCTCGATCACGTCCGTGTCGGCAGATTTCACATTCTGGCCGCTTTGGGGTCGCGCTCTCGCCAAGCGGGGGCGGCACAACTCGATCGTTGCCTCGACGGCCCGGCTATCTGCCGTGCTTTGTCAGCCCCCAGCCAACGCGGCCGAGGGCCGGGCTAGACGATGGTCGAGACATCAGGGCCGCCCTCCGGGGCGGCCCTTTCGTTTGTGGGTTCGGACGTCCGACCTCAGCCGTTCAGGCCGAGCGCCCGCCGGATGCGGTTGTCGTGCCCATAGAGGTCATCGAAGGATTTCAGCTCGCCGTGGGCATCCACGCTCAGGGTGAAATAGGTGAGATGCACCGGCAGCTTCTGCGGCAGGAAGATCGTGCGCTCGCCGCGACCGATGAGCTTCTTCAGCCGTTGCTCGGACCATTCGGAGCCGAGCACGAAATCCGCCAGCAGGAACGGGTTCTCCACCCGGACGCAGCCGTGGCTGTAGGCGCGGCGCGTCGTGGAGAAGAGCCGCCGGTTCGGCGTGTCGTGCAGGTAGACGGCATGCCCGTTGGGGAACATGAACTTGATGAATCCGAGCGCATTGCGCTCGCCGGGCGGCTGCCGGATCGAGATCGAATTGCCCCGCCGGACGACCTGGTAGCCCTGCCGGGCCGCGTAGTTCGGGTCCTCGGCCATCTTGGGCAGGAACTCCTTCTTCAGGATGGAAGGAGGGACGTACCAGGACGGGTTGACGACGGCGTATTCCATGACACCCGAGAAGACCGGGGTCTGCGTATCGGTCTTGCCGACGATGACGCGCGTCTCGTGCGCGACATGGCCGCCCTCGAAAAGGCGGAGCCGGTATTCCGGGATGTTCACCGACACATAGCGCTCGCCGAGTTCGCTCGGGAGCCAGCGCCAACGCTCCATGTTGGCGATCAGGTCGCCTTCGAGGCGCGGATTCGCGTAGGCGCCCCTGGGCGGCGTCGCCGGGGCGTCGTTCAGGATCGCGACCGACTGCGTCGTGAGTTCGATGCCGCGCTTCCGGCGCACCGTCGGGGCGGTGGCCGGCCGGTTCGCCCGGTACTCGGCGAGCTTGCGCTTGAGCGCGACATAGCCCGGGTGGCTGGGATTGTAGGCTTCCAGTTCGGCACCGGGATCTTCGGCGGCCGCAAGCCGCGTCAGGACCTCACTGGCGCCCGGCAGCTCCAGCGTCGGGGTCAGCATCCCGGATAGCCGGGCAGGGTTGAGACGCCCGCCCCGGGCGTCGCGCGCATAAAGGGCGACGGCGGCGCTCAGCTTGAGCTCCGCCTCGGCGAGTTCCGCCGGCGATTGTCCCTCGCCACCGGGCCCGATCGCGAGCGGCCGGTAATCGGCCGGGTCGAGCCCCTCTTCCGCGGCGAGTTCCAGGCGGCGGATCACCGCGCTCGCGCCGGCATTCCACTCGGTCGAAGCCAGCCAGAGCGGCCGCTGTTCCCGGGCCGCGTAGAAGGCCGCGATCGCTTCCCGATCCGCCTCGGGCAGGCGGCGCGGCCAGATACCCTTGTCGTCCGCGAGCCGGTTCTCGATCGCGCCGCTTACGAAATCTCCGGCCGTCAGCACCACCTCGACCGGCGTCGGGAGCAGAAGCTCGCCCAGGCTGCCCGTCCGCACGGGATCGGCCGGCTTCAGGGCCTCGGCGACGGGAGGCACGGCGGGAAGATCGGGCGGAGGGAGGTCGAGAACCGACGCCGCCTCCTTCACCTCCGTCGTGCCGCGAAGGCTGAACGGGGCGGGCTCTCCGGGAACCGGGATGCCGAGCGCCGCATCCTGCCCCGGCTCCATCGCCAAGGCCGGTGCTGCTGCGAGCCACAGCCCGACGAACCAAGCTGCGCCGCACCCTCGTCCCATGCCCTACGCCCCTTACGCCCTGCCGAAACCTGCTTGTCCCCACCCGCCGACGTACGCAAGCGCACGAAGGACACAGTCGAGGGTTCAGGCTGCTTCCTCGTCGAAGCCCTCGTCTAGGCCGAATTCCTTCAATTTTCGGTACAGGGTCGAGCGGCCGATCCCGAGCCGCCGGGACACTTCCGACATCCGGCCGCGGTAATGGGCGAGCGCGAACCGGATCACCTCCGCTTCCACGTCCTCCAGCTTCTTCACGTCGCCGACCTCGTCGAGGAGGGACGTCGAGTGCGGGTCGCGGATCTCGACGCGTACGATCTCCTTCTCGATCGGGGCCGAGGCCTCGCGGGTCGGCGCTGGCGGGATGCGGACGTCGTAGCCGTCGACCAGATTGGCGATCTGGGGGAACTCGGCCAGTGTGAGCTCGTCCCCGTCGGCCAGGACGACGGCCCGGAACATGGCGTTCTCGAGCTGGCGCACGTTTCCGGGCCAATCGTACTGGGAGATGAGCGACAGGGCCTCCGACGAGATCCCGCGCAGGCGCTTGCCTTCCTCGGCCGAGAACCGCGCCAGGAACGAGCGCGCGAGTTCCGCTATGTCCTCCCGCCGGTTGCGCAGCGGCGGGATCGTCATCGGGAAGACGTTCAGGCGGTAATAGAGGTCCTCGCGGAAGCGGCCCTCCTTGACCATGTCGAGGAGCGAGCGGTTCGTGGCGGAGATCAGGCGGATGTCCACGCGGACCGACCGCTTGCCGCCGACCGGGTCGACCTCCCCTTCCTGGATGGCGCGGAGCAGCTTGACCTGCGCGCTCGGCGGCAGCTCCCCGATCTCGTCCAGGAACAGCGTCCCGCCATTCGCCTCGACGAACTTGCCCTGGTGCCGCTCCGTCGCGCCCGTGAAGGCGCCCTTCTCGTGCCCGAAGAGGGTCGATTCGACGAGGTTTTCCGGGATCGCGCCGCAATTAACGGTCACGAAGGGCTTTCCCTTCCGGTCGCCCGAGCCCTGGATCGCCCGCGCGAGCACCTCCTTGCCGACGCCCGATTCGCCCTCGATCAGGACGGGGATGTTCGATTTCGCCGCCCGCTCGGCGAGGCGGAGCACGCGCGTCATGTCGGGCGAGCGCGTGGGCAGGTCGCGGAAGGACAGGGTCCCCTCGGCGCGCCGCTTCATGCGCCGCACCTCGCCCTCGAGCGAGCCGAGCCGCAGCGCGTTCTTGATGGACACCCCGAGGCGCTCGGCCCCGACCGGCTTGACAACAAAATCGACCGCGCCCGCCCGCATGGCGTTGACGACCGTCTCGATCGAACCGTTCGAGGTCTGCACGATGACGGGCAGTTCCAGGCGTGATTCGCGCATGGCGGCGAGCACGCCGAACCCGTCCATCCCGGGCATCACGAGATCGAGGATCACGAGGTCGACGGTGTCGCCGGCCCGCAGGAGCGACAGCGCCGCGTCCCCGTTCTCGGCGATCAAGGCGCCGTAGCCGAGGCGGCGGACGGTCGCCTCCAGCAGGCGGCGCTGCACGGGATCGTCGTCGACGATCAGGACGGTCTGGGACATGCCTCGAGGTGCGAATGCTGGGCTGCTAGGTCGCCCGCATCGTGGGTGGGAAGGGTAAAGCCCCGCTTAAGGTTACCGGCTTCCCTTGTTGATCCGCGCCGTCTACGCCCGATATTGGAACAGTTCCACGCCGATCAGGATTGCCATCGCGATGTCGCCCGTCGCCTTCCGTGAGCATGCTCGCTCCAGTGCCGTTCTGGCCGCCACGCCCGCCGGCCAGGCGGAGCTCGGCGCCCTGCCTGAATGGGATCTTTCCCAGCTCTATCCGGGAATGGACAGCGAGGCGTTCAGGACCGACCTCGCCTGGGCCGAGGGCGAGTGCCGCACCTTCGCGGAGGCCTACCGGGGCAGGCTCGACGATCTGGCTCGCTCGGGCGGGCTCGCCGAGGCCGTCAAGCGCTACGAGGCGATCGAGGATCGGCTCGGGCGGCTCATGTCCTATGCCGGGCTGGTCTATTCCGGCGACACCACCGACCCCGTGCGGGCCAAGTTCTACGGCGACACGCAGGAGCGGCTGACCGCGGCCTCAAGCGACCTCCTGTTCTTCACGCTGGAGCTGAACCGCATCGAGGACGGGGTCCTGGAAACCGCGATGGCGGACCCGGCCCTCGGCCATTACCGGCCTTGGCTGGAGGACATCCGCAAGGACAAGCCCTTCCAGCTCGAGGATCGCATCGAGCAGCTCTTCCACGAGAAGTCCGTCACCGGGCGCGGCGCCTGGAACCGCCTGTTCGACGAGACGCTCGCCTCGCTCCGCTTCAAGGTCCGGGGCGAGGAGCTGACGCTCGAGCCGACGCTCAACAAGCTGCAGGATCGTGACGGCGAGGTGCGCCGCGAGGCCGCCGATGCGCTGGCGGACGTGTTCAGGAGCAACCTGCGCGTCTTCACGCTGATCACCAACACGCTCGCCAAGGACAAGGAGATCTCCGACCGCTGGCGCGGCTTCGAGGACGTGGCCGATTCGCGCCATCTCGCGAACCGGGTCGAGCGGGAGGTCGTCGACGCCCTCGTCCAGGCCGTCACGGAGGCCTATCCGCGCCTGTCGCATCGGTACTACCGGCTCAAGGCCCACTGGTTCGGCCGCGACGTGCTCGATTTCTGGGACCGCAACGCGCCGCTGCCGAAAGTCGACCAGCGGCCGATCTCCTGGGGCGAGGCGCGCGACACCGTGCTCGAAGCCTATGGCGAGTTCGCCCCGAAGATGGCCGACATCGCGCGCCGCTTCTTCGACGAGCGCTGGATCGACGCGCCGGTGCGGCCCGGCAAGGCGCCGGGCGCCTTCGCGCACCCGACCGTCCCCTCCGCGCATCCCTACGTGCTCCTGAACTACCAGGGGAAGCCGCGGGACGTGATGACGCTCGCGCACGAGCTCGGGCACGGCGTGCATCAGGTCCTCGCCGCGCCGAACGGCGCCCTGATGGCGCCGACACCGCTGACGCTGGCCGAGACGGCGAGCGTTTTCGGCGAGATGCTGACCTTCCGGCGCCTGCTCGAGCGCACGAGGGAGACCGAGCAGCGGCGGGCCATGCTCGCCCAGAAGGTCGAGGACATGATCAACACGGTCGTGCGCCAGATCGCGTTCTATTCCTTCGAGCGGAAGCTCCACATCGAGCGCCGCCAGGGCGAGCTGACGTCAGACAAGCTCTGCGAGCTCTGGATGTCGGTCCAGTCCGAGAGCCTCGGGCCCTCGATCCGCCTCGGCCCGGGATACGAGACCTACTGGACCTATATTCCGCACTTCATCCACTCGCCGTTCTATGTCTATGCCTATGCGTTCGGCGATTGCCTGGTGAACTCGCTCTACGGCGTCTACCAGCGCGCGAGCGACGGCTTCGTGGACCGCTATTTCGCGCTTCTCTCGGCGGGCGGCAGCAAGCCCTATGGCGAACTCCTGAAACCCTTCGGCCTCGACGCGCGGGATCCGGGGTTCTGGCAGATCGGATTGTCGATGATCGAGAACCTGATCGCCGAGCTGGAGAGCATGGAATAATCCAGTCGTCTCGCAATCTGCCGTTGAAAACGGCCTGTATAGGACCTGTCCAGCGACATCTCCCCTATCGGGTTCATAGATTGACAACAGCTCCCGTTGCACATGGCAAAAGGAGCTGGAAGATGAACAGGCGGACCGACAGCGACGCACGGGTTGGCGAATGAGCTCGACCGGAATCGTGTTCGATTCCTCTCGCGTTCTCTCGCTGACGGCCTCGATCCGCGAGCGCGTGCAGCGCGCGGCCGCGCACCGGGACGGGCGCGCAGGCGCCCAGGTGCTCGCCGCTCGGCTGGCGGGTGCGGCGTTGGCCTATGCGGCCCAGGTCCTTGCCGCCCGCTATCTCGGCCAGGAGAGCTTCGGCGTCTATGCCCTCGCGCTCGTCTGGCTGACGCTGCTCGGCCATCTTTCCGTCGGCGGCACCAACCAGGCGCTCTGCCGCTTTGTGGCGGAGGCGCTCGCAACGGGCGACCACGCAGCCGTGCGCGGCTTCGTGCGGTTCGGGATCCTCTTCGCGCTGGGCGCCGGCACCTGCATCGGGCTCGCGGCGATCGGCGCGACCATGCTCCTGCCGGGGCTCGTGGACGGCATCTACGTCCTGCCGCTCGCGATCGCCTTCCTGGCCGTTCCGCTCCTCGCCATCCAGGACAACCTCGAGGCGATCGCCCGCGCGATCGGTCGCCCGCTGCTCGGGATCGGGCCCGCCTATGTCGTCCGGCAGGGCGTATCCGTCCTGATCTTCGCCGGTCTCGCGCTCTCGCCCATGGTCCCGAGCCCCAGCGTCGCGCTGGTCGGGGCGGTGGCGGCCCTCCTGGCCGGCATCGCGATCCAGGCCCTCCTTCTCCGGGCGGCCCTGCGGCAGGCCGTAACGGCGGGCGACCGCCGCTACGACATTCGCCTGTGGCTGAGAACCGCGCTGCCGATCGCGCTCGTCGACACGACCGAGATGCTGCTGCTGAATGCCGACGTGCTCGTGGTCGGGCTGTTCCTCCCGCCGGAAGCCGTGGCGGTCTATTTCGCCGCGACCCGGATCGCGCAGATCCTGGAATATGTCCGCTATTCCGCCTCGGCCGCCACCGCCCAGCGCTTCGCGGCGCTTCGAGCCACCGGCCGCAGGGCCGAGCTTCATCGGCTCATCGCCCTCGTGACGCTGGGAACCTCCGCGGTCGCTCTCGTGGGCGCCATCTGCCTCTCCGCCGCCGCCCCGCTTCTGCTGGCCCTCTTCGGCCCCGGTTTCGGGCCGGCGGCCTGGCTCGTCCCGATCCTGGTCTCCGGGATGGTGGTCGCCTGCCTCGGCGGGCCGGGAGAGGACGTCCTGACCATGCTGGGCCAGGAGCGCGCCTGCGCGCTGAGCTTCGCCCTCGCGCTCGTCCTGAACCTCGTCCTCCTCGTGCTGCTCGTCCCGGCCTTCGGGCTCGCGGGCGCGGCAGCCGCGAGCGCGGCCACGATGGCCGGCCGCTCGCTCCTGCTCGCGGGCTACGCCTATGCCCGGCTCGGCATCGTCCTCCCGCTCGGCCTGTCCCTGAGGCAGGCGCATGACTGAGACCTCGCACCCGCCCGTCATGCGGCTACTCGGCCGGGATGAGCTCCAGGCGATCGGTCCCGCCTGGGACGAACTCGCCGCGAACGCGGTCGAGGAGAACCCGTTCTACAGCCGGCCCTATTTCCTGGCCGGGCTGCACCACCTGGAGGAGACGGGCACCCGCGCGCTCTGCGTCTTCACCGGAGATGGAGGCGCCTCGGAGCGCCTGATCGGCTTCCTGCCGGTGCAGAGAAGCCGGTTCCGCTACGGCCTGCCCTGGTCTGTGGAGCTCGGGGCGCAGAACTTGTTCCAGCCGAGCGGCACGCCCCTGATCCACCGCGACCACGCGGCCCGCGCCCTGGACGCGATCCTGTCCGTTCGGACGGCGGCCTCCGGGCTCGCGCCCCACCTCCTCCTGCCCAACATCCGCCTGGACGGCCCGGTCGCAGACCTGATCCGCGCGCGCGCAGGTGCGACAGGATCTCGGGCCGAGTTCATCGGCAGCCTGTCCCGGCCGATCCTGCGCCGGCGCGACGAGGCGGCCGAGGCGTATCTGGCCCGAAGCGTCGCGCCCAAACGGCTGCGCGAGCTGCGCCGCACGCAGCGCCGCCTCTCCGAGCAGGGCACGGTGGCCTTCCGGCATGTGACCGAGCCCGGCGATTTCCGGGCGGCCCTGGAGGACTTTCTCCGCATCGAACATTCCGGCTGGAAAGGCGAAGCCGCGACCGCCTTCCTGTCGCAACCGGAGACGGCCGCCTTCGCCCGCGCGGCCTTTGCCGGGCGGATCGGAGACGCGCCCCTCGCCTCCGCCGATGTCCTGTCGCTCGACGGGACGGCGATCGCCGTCTCGCTCAATCTCCAGGTCGGGCGGACCTCGTTCGCGATCAAATGCGCATATGACGAGAGCCTTCGCCGCTTCAGCCCCGGACTCGTGCTCGAACTCCTCGTGATCGAGCACCTGTTCGCCAGCCGCTTCGCCGACGAGATGGATTCCTGCGTGACCCAGGCCGGCCACGTCATCCAGGACCTCTGGGACGATGCCGTGGAGGTCGGCACGCTGGCCCTCAGCGCGCCGGGCGGGCTCTCGAGCGTCCCGCTCGTCGGGCTGGACCTCGCGAGCGCGGAGCGGAACCGGCTCCAGCTGCGCTCGGAGGCCAAGGCGCGCTATCTCGCCGCCCGCGAGACGGTCCGGGCCCTGCGCACCCTGGTGCAGGGCGGCGAGGAGACCCGGACGGCCAAGGCTCGCAAGCAGCTCGACGCGACCTCCCGGAAGGCTATGATGACCTTCAACACGGCGCAGCCGAACGGCGAATTCGCCGCCATGCTCGCCACGATGGTGGTCTGAGGCTTTCTTCTGGGTCCGGTGGGTTCTCGAATTGCGGCCGTCATCGGGGGCGGGCCGGCAGGCCTGATCGCGGCCGAAACGCTGGCCCGGGCAGGCGTGAGCGTCACGGTCTATGACCGGATGCCGTCGGTCGGCCGCAAGCTGCTGATCGCCGGCCGCAGCGGGCTCAACCTCACCCATAGCGAGCCGTTCGACCGGTTCCTCACCCGCTATGGCGAGGCGGCCGAACGGCTCCGCCCCGCCCTGGAAGCCTTTCCGCCCGAGCGGCTGCGCGAATGGGCCGAGGGCCTCGGCCAGGAGACCTTCGTCGGATCGAGCGGCCGCGTCTTTCCGCGTGCCTGGAAGGCCTCGCCGCTGCTGCGGGCCTGGCTGGGCCGCCTGGACGAGCTGGGGGTCACGATCCGGCCCAGGCATCGCTGGATCGGTCTGTCCCCCCGCGGCGAGCTTCTGTTCGACGGGCCCGAGGGCCAGGTCTCCGTCCGGCCGGACGCGACCATCCTGGCGCTGGGCGGCGGGAGCTGGCCGCGGCTCGGCACGGACGGCAGCTGGGTTTCGATCCTGCGGGAAGCCGGCATCGGGGTGCGCGATCTCGTTCCGGCGAATACCGGCCTGCGCATCGCATGGTCCGCCCATCTGCTGGAGCGCCACGAGGGCGCGCCGCTGAAGCGCATCGCCCTGACGCATGCCGGCCGGGCCGCGAGGGGGGAGGCCAACATCACCCGCACGGGCCTGGAGGGCGGGGCCGTCTACGCGGTCGCGGCCTCGGTGCGGGACGAAATCGCGGGTCGGGGCGAGGCGATCCTGACGGTCGATCTCCGGCCGGATCTCTCTGCCGACGACCTCGCGCGCTCGATGTCGCGCGGGCGGGGGAAGCAGTCCCTGTCGAGCTTCCTGCGCAAGGCGGCCGGGCTTTCCCCCGCCGCGATCGGCATCCTGCGGGAAGGTTTCGGGCCTGCCCTCCCGACCGACCCGCAAGCCCTCGCCGCCGCGCTGAAATCCGTGCCGCTCAGGGTCACGGGAACCGACAGCCTCGACCGCGCCATCTCGTCCGCCGGCGGCATCCGCCTCGACGAGATCGACGATTGCTTCATGCTGAAGCGCCTGCCCGGCATCTTCGCGGCAGGCGAGATGCTCGACTGGGAAGCCCCGACCGGCGGCTACCTGCTGCAGGCCTGCTTCGCGACCGGCGTTGCGGCGGCGGAGGGGGTGCTACGATCGCAGCAGGAGGGCGCAGATCAATCCACCGGAACGGCGTGATCCCGGATCCAGACCGCGAGTTCGTCCTCGCTGAGCTCCCCGGCAGCCAGGGCGAAGATGGTCGCGATCGCCTCGGGCTGGTCGACGTCCAGAGCCATCCCGTTCAGGTCGAGGCAGAGGCCGATGCCGAGAAATGCTGCCCGCTTGTTGCCATCTATGAACGGGTGGTTCTTCGCCAGCCTGAAACCGTAGGCTGCAGCCAGCGCGGCCAAGTCCGGCTCTCCGTAAACGGCCAGGTTCTGCGGGCGCGCGAGCGCTGAATCCAGCAGGCCCTCGTCCCGCAATCCGGGCGAGCCGCCATGCTCCGCAAGGCTGATGTTGTGAAGCAGGAGGAGGGCCTGCTTCTCGATCCAGACGACCTCGCGCATGGAGCGCGGTTACTTCGCCAGCGCTCGGAACGTGTCGCGGTACTTGCGCATGAAGCGCTTGCCCGCCTCCACCTGCTCGGTGACCTTCGGATCGTAGGGGGTCAGCAGGAACCCGTCCGGAGCCTCGACGAGATAGAGGAGATCCCCGCGCCCGACATTGAGCTTCGCCAGGACATCCTTTCCGAGAACAATCCCATGCGAGTTGCCGATGGCCACCACCTTTGCGGCAGGTGCGTCCTGGACGGCAGTGGCCGCCAAGGTCTTGTCGTGAGCCGTCATATCCGGTCTCCGTCAGTACATCCGTTATAACACAGTTGCTGCTGCTTCCAAAGGAAAGGGGTCCGAACGAGCCTGCATCTCCCGCTCGCGCGGTCGCCACCCATATAAGTGGCCCGTCTCCGGAGCCCCCTCCCCCGCATGTCCGACCGCGAAGCCAACCGATTCTCCGCCCGTGCCGCGCGCTACGCCCGGGTGGGCGCGAATGTCGGCGGGGTCGCGGCGAGGATCGCGGGCCAGCGGCTGCTCGGGCGTGAAAGTGCGAACGCCTCGAACGCGGCCGCGCTCGCGGCGGCCCTGGGCGGCCTGAAGGGTCCGATCATGAAGGTGGCGCAGCTTCTCGCCACCATCCCGGACCTCGTCCCGCCGGAATATGCCGCCGAGCTCGCAAAGCTCCAGAGCGAGGCCCCGCCCATGGGCGCGGCCTTCGTGAACCGGCGCATGATGAGCGAGCTCGGGCCGGATTGGCGCAGCCGCTTCGGCTCCTTCGACCTGAAGCCCGCCGCGGCGGCATCCCTCGGCCAGGTGCACCGCGCCACGAGCCATGAGGGACGGGCGCTCGCCTGCAAGCTGCAGTATCCGGACATGCAGTCGGCCGTCGAGGCGGACCTGAAGCAGCTCGACATCGCCTTCGCGCTGCACCGGCGCATGGACCCGGCCATCGACACGCGCGAGATCGCCAAGGAGATCGGGGCCCGCGTCCGCGAGGAGCTCGACTACAGGCACGAGGCCAAGAACGCCGCGCTGTATCGCGAGGCGCTGGACGGGGTCGCGGAAGTGCGCGTGCCCGACGTCTTTCCGGAGCTCTCGACGCGCCGCCTGCTGACGCTCGGCTGGCTCGACGGCGAGAAGATCCTCGCCTTCAAGACGGCTCCGGTGGAGATCCGCAACCGCCTCGCCATGGCGATGTTCAAGGCCTGGTGGCACCCGGTCGCCGATCTCGGGATCATCCACGGCGACCCGCATCTGGGGAACTACACCGTGTTCTCCGAGGGCGGCGAGCCGCAGGGCATCAACCTGCTGGATTACGGCTGCATCCGCATCTTCCCGCCGCGCTTCCTGGCGGGCGTCGTCGACCTTTATCTCGGGCTCCAGCACGGCGACCGCGACCGGATGGTCCATGCCTACGAGACCTGGGGCTTCCGCCGCCTCACGCCCGAACTGATCGACACGCTGAACATCTGGGCGCGCTTCATCTACGGGCCGCTCCTGGAAGACCGGGTCCGCACGATCGCGGACGGCGTGAAGCCCTCCGAATACGGCCGGCGCGAAGCCTACCAGGTGCACAAGGCCCTTCGTGAGAAAGGACCGGTCACCGTCCCGCGCGAGTTCGTCTTCATGGACCGGGCGGCCGTCGGGCTCGGCGGCGTGTTCCTCCACCTCGATGCCGAGCTGAACTTCCATCGCCTGTTCCAGTCGGAGATCGAGGGCTTCTCGGTCGAACAGTTGGCCCGGAGGCAGAGCGAGGCGCTCGACCGCGCCGGACTGCCTCACCCGGCCTGACATCCGCCACAGCCACGCCCCGATTGCGGCGTCCCGGAGCTTCGGCTACGAGACGGGGAACGTCGCATAAGAGGGTCGAGATGGCGCAGACTAGCAGCGCGGGGAACGAGGCTTACCGTCCCGAGATGGATGGGCCCGCGCATGAGTCCACCTACAATGCCTTTACGCATTTCACTGCGGTCGGGACGATCTTCGTCATCGCGATCGTGGCGGCGCTTGCGGTCGGCGGCATCAAGGGCGCCTGGATCTCCACGCTCGTGATGGTGGTGCTCGCCCATATCGCGGCCGGGATCGGGCTGGTTTCGACGACCCTGTCGTGGCGCCCGGTGGCAGCCGTCCTGGGCGTACTGCTCCTGATGCTCCTCCTCTACTGATTTCCTGCCGATCTTCTCCGGGCTGAGCGCCGGACAATAAACCGAAAGGGACGGAAATGCGGATCGCTGTCCTGTCCGACGCGCCCTTGGAGACACGCGTCGCGGCAGTGCCCGAGACGGTGAAGAAGTATGTCGGCCTCGGTGCCGACGTCGTGGTCCAGGCCGGGGCGGGGGTCGCCGCGGGCGTGCCGGATTCGGAGTTCGAGGCCGCCGGCGCGACGATCGCGCCGGACGCGGCCTCCACCGCGCGGAACGCCGACATCGTCCTGAAGGTCCGGCGTCCGGATGCCGCCGAGCTTCGCGCCTGCAAGCCCGGCGCGCTGGTCATCGCGATCATGGATCCGCACGGCAACGAGGACGCGCTACGCGTCGCGGCCGATGCGGGCGTTGCCGCCTTCGCCATGGAGCTGATGCCGCGCATCACCCGCGCGCAGGTCATGGACGTGCTCTCCAGCCAGGCGAACCTCGCCGGCTACCGCGCCGTCATCGACGCCGCCGCCGAATACGGCCGAGCTCTCCCCATGATGATGACGGCCGCCGGCACGGTTCCGGCCGCCCGCATCTTCGTCATGGGCGCGGGCGTCGCCGGCCTCCAGGCGATCGCGACGGCGCGCCGGCTCGGCGCGGTCGTCACGGCGACCGACGTGCGGCCGGCCGCCAAGGAACAGGTCGAGTCGCTCGGCGCGAAGTTCGTCGCCGTCGAGGACGAGGAATTCAAGCAGGCCGAGACCGCGGGCGGCTACGCCAAGGAGATGTCGGCCGAGTATCGCCGCAAGCAGGCCGAGCTCGTCGCCTCGCACATCGCCAAGCAGGACATCGTGGTCACGACGGCGCTCATCCCGGGCCGGCCCGCCCCGAAGCTCGTCTCGGCCGAGATGATCGCATCCATGAAGCCCGGCTCGGTGCTGGTGGATCTGGCGGTCGAGCGCGGCGGCAATGTCGATGGCGCGAAGGCGGACGAACTCGTCACGACGCCGAACGGCGTGAAATTGGTGGGCTACTCGAACGTGAGCCGGCTCGCCGCCACGGCGTCGAGCCTCTACGCCCGCAACCTCTATGCGTTCGTGGAGACGCTGGTCGACAAGACCGCCAAGAGCCTCGCCGTCAAATGGGACGACGAGCTCGTCAAGGCGACGCTGCTGACCCGGGACGGTGCGGTCGTGCATCCGCTCTTCGGAGCGGCTGCCGCTCGGCCGGAAGCCGCACCCGCCGCGGCTTCCCCGGCGGAGGCGCCCTCCACCGAAGACGCCGTTACCCTCTGATTCCTTCGTAATCGGCCCCGCCGGGCTCCGGAGTTCCCGCATGGCGACCACCGATCAACAGGCCCTCGAGAGCGCCCGCGCCTCCGCGGCCGCGGCCCGTCAGGCCGTCGAGGCCACCCAGGGCTATCTCGACCAGATCCGCGGCCTCAGCGCCGCCGCGAGCGCTGCGACCGGCGGCCATGTCGACCCGGTCGTCTTCGAGCTGGCCGTCTTCGTCCTGGCCGTCTTCGTCGGCTATTACGTGGTCTGGTCGGTCACGCCGGCCCTGCACACGCCGCTGATGTCGGTCACCAACGCGATCTCGTCCGTCATCGTGGTGGGCGGATTGCTCTCGGTCGGGGTCGCGGCGGCCCCGATGCTCGGCTCGGGCACGACCTGGGCCCGGATCTTCGGCTTCATCGCCGTGATCCTCGCCTCCATCAACATCTTCGGCGGCTTCCTGGTTACCCAGCGAATGCTCGCGATGTACCGCAAGAAGGGCTGAGGCCGCCGCCATGTCGCCGAACCTCTCCGCCCTGCTCTACCTCGTCTCCGGGGTCCTGTTCATCCTGGCCCTGCGGGGCCTCTCGCACCCGACGACCTCTCGGCAGGGCAACCTGTTCGGCATGGTCGGCATGGGCATCGCGATCCTGACGACGCTCGCGGGCCATCCGCCGTCCGGCGCAATCGCCTGGATCCTGGTGATCCTCGGCCTCGGGATCGGCGGCGGCATCGGGGCCGTCGTGGCCAAGCGCGTCCCCATGACGGCCATGCCGCAGCTCGTGGCGGCGTTCCACTCGCTGGTCGGCCTCGCGGCGGTGCTCGTGGCAGCCGGCGCGCTCTACGCCCCGCAGGCCTTCGGCATCGTGAACCCGGCCTCGGGCCGCATCTACGGCGCGTCGCTGTTCGAGATGGCGCTCGGCGTCGCCATCGGCGCGCTGACCTTCACGGGCTCGGTGATCGCGTTCCTGAAGCTCGACGGGCGCATGTCGGGCAAGCCGATCATCCTGCCGCAGCGCCACCTGCTCAACATCGCGCTGGCGGTGCTGCTCGTCATCCTGGTCATCGTGCTGATCCGGACCGAGAGCTACGTCGCCTTCTGGGCGATCGTGCTCGTCTCGTTCATTCTCGGCGTGACGCTCATCATCCCGATCGGCGGCGCGGACATGCCGGTCGTCGTGTCGATGCTGAACTCCTATTCCGGCTGGGCGGCCGCCGGCATCGGGTTCACGCTGCACAACCTGGCGCTGATCATCACGGGCGCCCTCGTCGGCTCCTCGGGCGCGATCCTCTCCTACATCATGTGCAAGGGGATGAACCGGAGCTTCTTCTCCGTCATCCTCGGCGGCTTCGGCGGCGAGACCGCCGGTCCGGCGGCCGGCGCCGCCGAGACGCGCCCCGTCAAGCAGGGCTCGGCCGACGACGCCGCCTTCATCATGAAGAACGCCTCGAAGGTGATCATCGTCCCCGGCTACGGCATGGCGGTCGCCCAGGCCCAGCACTCGCTGCGCGAGATGGCCGACAATCTCAAGAAGGAAGGCGTGGAGGTGAAGTACGCCATCCACCCCGTCGCCGGCCGCATGCCCGGGCACATGAACGTGCTCCTGGCCGAGGCGAACGTCCCCTACGACGAGGTGTTCGAGCTCGAGGACATCAACGGCGAGTTCCCGCAGGCCGACGTCGCCTTCGTGATCGGCGCGAACGACGTCACCAACCCGTCGGCCAAGACCGACCCGTCCTCGCCGATCTACGGGATGCCCATCCTGGACGTCGAGAAGGCCAAGACCGTGCTCTTCATCAAGCGCGGCATGGGCTCGGGCTATGCCGGCGTCGAGAACCCGCTCTTCTTCAACGACAACACCATGATGCTCTTCGGCGACGCCAAGAAGATGGTGGACGAGATCAACAAGAGCCTCGCGCACTGACGCGAGGCGGCTTCGGCCAAAGCCCTGACGGCGACCTCGAGCTGCCGACCCGTGCAGCAGCTCGAGCCAGACCTGCCCCTAACGTTCGCGGTGCGGGGGATCCCTGCTTCAATGCAGGCCTCGGCCCGATCGCGGGCAAGGTGGCGAGAATGCGTCCGGGAGGCTGCCCAGGCCAAGCTCTCTCCAGGATCCTGGGCGTGGACGACCCAACTTCGCGTCGCGATCGTCTATTTCTCTGAAGGCCCTTCCAGCCTGGATGCGGACAACATTGCGAAGCCTATACTGGATGCCCTGAATGGGCTGATCTGGGTGGACGATCGACAGATCGACGAGATCGTGATCAGAAAATCGGATCTCACGGCTCTCGTGGCCCTAAGAAGCCCGCCTCCGGAGCTCGCCGAGGCGCTTATATGGAACGAGGCCTTTGTGCTTGTTCGGGTGAGCGCCGACATTGACCATCAGGAGCTGCCATGACAGCGCCGTCTGCTTTCCAAGAGCGAGACATCATGGAAGTCCTGGGCGCGCGGTATCGCGAGCGGGGTTTCCAGTTCCTCGTCGAGCCGCCCACCGAGTTCGTGCCCGACTTCCTGCAGGGCTACACGCCCGATGCCCTCGCCTTGAAGGATGGGCAAGGCGTGCTGATTGAGCTCAAACGGCAGAAGACTGGGCGAGATGACCAGCGGATTGCCGAGGTATCGCGCCGGCTCAGCGGTCACCCAAATTGGACGCTCGAAGTCGTATTCGCTGAGAATTTCGTTCGCGAAAGAGGATGGACGCTTAGTCCCGCCGAGATCCGCTCGGCCTCGGACGCCGAACTCAGAGAGGTTCAAGAGGAGATCGAGAGGCTCGAGCAGGGCGGCAATCTCTCCGCGGCCTTCCTACTCGGCTGGTCTCTGCTCGAGGCCGCGACGCGTCGCAGAATAGCAGATGCCGCACCGGCGGCGAGTATGCCGATGACTTCGTGGCAGATTGTCGAACAGCTCACGGCTCTCGGTATCGTCGAAGGAGACGTCGTCTTGTCGCTCCGTGATCTTCTCCGGAAGCGCAATGCTCTTGCGCACGGGGACTTCAGCTCGCGTGCGGACACGAACGATCTCCAGGCGCTCAAACAGGTTCTCGGCCGGGTGGCCGAGTTTCGTGCCTCACCCTCATAGCGCCAGCTCCCAGTTCTGGCCGACCAGGTCGTGCCCGAAGGAGTGGTGGCGCTCCTCGGCCACGAGCTTGAACCCCGCCTCGAGATAGATCTTCCGGGCCGCGACCAGGATGTCGTTCGTCCAGAGCGTGAGGGTCCGGTAGCCGGTCGCGCGGGCGAAGGCGATGCATTCCTCGACGAGGCGCCGGCCGATCCCGAGGCCGCGCGTCTGCGGCTCGACGTAGAGAAGCCGCAGCTTGGCGACGCTATCGCTTTCCCGGACGCAGAAGATCGAGCCGACTACCTCGCCATGCCTCTCCGCGATCCAGCAACGCTCGCGCTCGGGATCGAAGTTGCGGATGAAGCGCGCCGTGATCTCGGCCACCAGAGCCTCGAACGTGTCGTCCCAGCCGTATTCCGTCGCGTAGAGGACCGCCTGCCGGTGGGTGATCCAGCCCATGTCGCCGGGCCCGTGAGGCCGGAGCGTGACGCCGCCGTCCGGGTCGTCGCCCAGGATCTCCTGGATCTCCGCCATGGCGCGCAGGAGGGCGCGGCGCCGGCTGTCGGTGAGCGGACCGAGCAGGCGCCCCACCTGCTCGCGCGAGGCGAGATCGAGCGGCCCGAACGCCGCGTGGCCCATTTCGGTGAGCGTCAGGCGGGCACGCCGCGCATCATCGGAGGCGGTCTCCCGGCTCAGCAGGCCCGCCGAGCGGAAGCGCTTGAGGATGCGGCTGAGATAGCCCGCGTCGATCGCCAGGTCGCGGACGAGGTCCCCGGCCGTAGCCTCGGCACGGTTCGCCAGCTCGTAGAGGATTCGCGCCTCGGCCAGCGAGAAGCCGCTGTCGAGGAGGCCCTCGTTCAGGAGGTCCGCCTGCCGCGTGTAGAAGCGCGTGAAGCGCCGCACCGCCGCGATCGCGGCTTCGTCGGTCCCCCCCATGTCTCGTCACCGTCGTTTGGACGAGCCTGGCCTGGTTATTTGACTGCGTCAACTATTCGGCACCTGCGGCGCTCTGTCGGTCGTGAACGAGCCGGTGAATGAAGGCGAGCTTCTTCTCCACCGCGGGCGAGAGCACGAAGGGGTAGAGGTCGCTCTGGCCCATGCAGCGGTTCACGCTGTTCAGCGCGAACGCGATGGGCAGCCAGGTGCGGATCAGCGGCTCGAAATCGCCCGGCCCGTAGACATCCACGTCCGCCTCCGCGGCGAGCAATCCCGTCTGGTCCCCCTCCGGCCGGACGCTCATGCCAAAGGCGCGGGCCATCTCGAGGCAGTCGACGATGTGGAGGTAATGCGCCCAGGTCTCGGCGAAATCCTCCCAGGCATGCGTGGTCGCGTAGGCGGAGATGTAGTTCTCCTGCCAGTTCGGCGGCACGCCCTCCTCGTAGTGGCGCTTGAGGGCCTCGCCGTAATCCTCCTCGTCGTCGCCGAACACGGCACGGCATTCGGCCAGCCGGCCGCCATCCCGGACCAGGACGTCCCAGTAGAAGTGCCCGACCTCGTGCCTGAAATGGCCGAGCAGCGTCCGGTAGGGCTCACCCATGGCGGCGCGGCGCCGCTCCCGTTCCGCATCGTCGGCCTCGGCGAGCGCGATCGTGATGAGGCCGTCGTCGTGGCCGGTCATCACCTTGGGGCCGGTCGGGGTCGGCGGATCCGCCAGGAAGTCGAAGACCAGCGGCTCGTTCGCCTCGCCCTGCGCCGGCGTTGGCAGCCGGAGCCGCAGCAACTGGTAGAACAGCCGGTGCTTGGCGTCCTCCATCTTCCGCCAGGCTTCCTGCGCGCCGGGCTGGCTGAGATCCGGGATGGTGCGGTTGTGCCGGCAGGCGCGGCAGAGCGTGTCGGGGCTCTCCGCCGGGATCAGCCAATTGCAGACCTCGTGCTCGGCGTTGGAGCAGAAGCGGTAGAGGCCGCCGTCGCGCGCCAGGGATCGCCAGGCACCGTCGCCGCTCGGCTCCAGGGCGGCCAGGATGTCGGCCTCCGGAATGTAGCCAAGGCGATGGCCGCAGCGCTCGCATTTCACGTTCTCGAAATAGAGCAGTTGCCCGCAATGCGGGCACTTGAACAGCTTCATGCGGCCGGCTCGATCGTTCTGTGGTGCGGGGAGCAGGCCGAACAATTGCGGGCGCACCACATTGTTCCTGGCCTTTATTTGACCTAGCCCGAGGACGATGGAGAGCAGCGGCTCAGGACTTCTCCGCCTGGTCGGCAACGCGGTGCTGATCGGGGGGCTCATCTACCTCGCCCTTCTCGCCCTGCTCTACACGCAGCAGCGGCGGCTGCTCTTCCCGGCCTCGTCCCTGCGCGTGACGGCCGCGGAGGCCGGCCTGCCCGAGATGCAGGATGTCGAGATCAGGACGGCGGACGGCGAGCGCATCCTCGGCTGGTGGAAGCCGCCCGAGCCCGGCCGCGCCCTCATCCTGTACTTCCATGGCAATGGCGGCAGCCTCTGGAACCGCCGCGAGCGGGTGCGGCTGCTCACGCGGGACGGACGCGGCCTGCTGATCGTCAGCTATCGCGGCTATTCCGGCTCCACGGGCTCGCCGTCCGAGGAGGGGCTGCGCGAGGACGCGCGGGCGGCGCGGGACTGGCTGAACTCGTATCAGCCCGAGCGCATCGTCCTGTATGGCGAGTCGCTCGGGACGGGCGTTGCCGTGCGCCTGGCGACGGAACGGCCCGTGGGCGGCGTGATCCTGGATGCGCCCTACACGTCGACGGCAGACGTGGCGCGCGGGGTCTACTGGTTCCTGCCGATCGCCCTCCTGATGCGCGACCAGTTCCGGTCGATCGATCGCATCGGGGACGTGAAGGTGCCGCTCCTCGTGATGCACGGCGAGGAGGATGCCGTGATCCCGATCGCGCTGTCGGAACTCCTGTTCAAAGCCGCCAACGAGCCGAAGCGCTATGTGCGCCTGCCCGGGATCGACCATGTCTCGATCCTGGAGGCAGGCGGCATCGACCATGTCCGCTCCTTCCTGAACGAGGTCGAGAAGCGGCTCGCTGCCGACGAGGCGGTCAGGCCTTGAGCGGGTCGTGGCCCCAGTTCATGAGCGAGTAGCGCCAGCGCGAATGCGCCTTGTCGTCCTTCGGACCGCCCTGCGCCATGTGACGATGGACGTAGCCGACGACCTTGCGCATGTGCCGGTAATCGTCCTCGGTGAGGTCGCTCTTCCGGCGTCGCCGGATCTCGACGATCCGCCGTTCCTCCTGGTGCCCGACGGCCTCGCTCTCGCCTTCGTGGGTCCAGCCGACCGAGCGGCTCTCCTCCGTCCGGAGCCACTTCTCCAGGGTCGTGGGGCTCATGTTCACGGCCGACCGGAAATCGGCCCAGACTTGCTTGCGATCGGCCTCGTCCAGGCTCTCGGCACCTCGCGCCACCGGCGATCTCCCTTCCCGGCCGACAACGCCGCGGAAGGGATCCCCGATCGGATCCGCTCGAACTCGTGAACGGCGCCCGCTACTGGAACGGGTTCAGCGAAGCCACGCCGGAGCCGCGCCCCCGCCGGGCGATGCTGTTGCCCGGATCGATCGTGGTCGCCCGGCTGAAGCTCTCCTGCGCCTCGGTCTTGCGGCCGAGCTTGTCGAGCGCAACGCCGCGCCACGCCCAGGAATCGGCGTCCTTGTTGTTGATGTTCAGCGCCGCGTTGAAATCCTCGACCGCCTTGTCGAGCTGGTTGGTGGTGATCAGGCTCTGGCCGCGCGCCGCATACGGGGCGGCCACGTAGGCGTTGCGGTCGATGGCCGCGTCGAAATCGATGATCGCCTCGCGATGGCGCCCCATGCGCTGGTAGACGAGGCCGCGCGCGTGCAGCGCCTCCGCGGATTCAGGCGTCAGCCGAATCGCCTGGCTCAGGTCGGAGAGGGCCGCGTCGAAGTTGCCGCGGGCACGTTCGAGATTGGCGCGGCCGATATAGGCCGGACCGTAATTCGGATCGGACTCGATGGCGCGGGAGAAATCCGCATAGGCCGCGTCGTTGCGGTTCGTCTGCCGGTTGGCCAGGCCACGATTCGTGTAGGCCGGCGCGTTGTTCGGATCGATCTGCAGCGCCTTGCTGAAATCGGCGATCGCGTCGCCATAGCGCCCGGACCGGGCGAGGGCAGCGCCGCGCGTGTTGTAGGCGCTCGCATCGTTCGGATTGCGCTGCACGACATCCGTGAGCGACTCGATGTTGATCGAGGCCGTCCCGGTCTTGTCCTCTTCGAGGACCGCGACCTGCGGCCCGCGTCCCGTCTGCCCGACGGTGTTGCACCCCGCGAGCGCGGCCGACAGCGCAGCCGCCCCGATGATGCCCCACTTCCGTCCGCTTGACGCAACCATAAGCTCAAACTCCCGTCCGCCGGCCGGAAGGTGTCGGCTCGTGGTTAGGAAAAACTGAAGAGATCAGATCGCCGGGGTCGCGGCAACCGGACGCGGGGCCGCCGGGCGAACCTCGCCGGGGCGGCCAGGCCGAGCGCCGCCACGCGGCGGCGGCTTCGGCTTGGACGGCAGCAGGCCTTCGCGCTGCATGCGCTTGCGGATCAGCTTGCGCGCGCGGCGAACGGCCTCGGCCTTCTCGCGCGCCTTCTTCTCCGACGGCTTCTCGTAATGGCCACGGAGCTTCATCTCGCGGAAGATGCCTTCGCGCTGCATCTTCTTTTTCAGGGCGCGAAGCGCCTGGTCGACGTTGTTGTCCCGAACGAGAACCTGCACGCGTGCTCCTCGAGGTGCCTCTTCGCTGACCGCCAGCGTAAATCTCGGAAACGACAAAAGGGCGCAACCGCGCAGGCCTGCGCCGAAGCGCGGCCGATAGCAGAGTCGCAAAACCCTGTCCAGGACGATCTCAGCAGAATCAGGGCTTTCTCAGGAGCCGGTAAAAACCCTCGTCACGTGGCCCATTTTGCGTCCGGCGCGGGCCTTGGCCTTCCCGTAATGGTGGAGATGCGCGCCCGGCGTCGCGAGGATCTCCGGCCAGGCCTCGATATCCGTGCCGATCAGGTTGCGCATCTCGATCCGCCCGCGGCGCAGGGTCGAGCCGAGCGGCCAGCCGCAGATGGCGCGGACATGCTGCTCGAACTGCGAGGTCTCGGCCCCCTCGACCGTCCAGTGGCCGGAATTGTGCACCCGGGGCGCGATCTCGTTCACGAGAATGCTCGCGCCCTCGCCTTCACCGACCACGAACATCTCGACCGCGATCACGCCGACATAGTCGAGCGCCTCGGCGATGCGCCGGGCCGCCGCGATGGCGATCTGCTCCGTCGCGGCCGGGAGCCCGCTCGGCAGCCGGGTCACGTCCAGGATCCCGCCCCGGTGCTCGTTCCAGCAGGGATCGTAGGCCGCGAAGGCGCCGTCCCGTCCGCGAGCGCCGACGATGGAGATCTCCTGGCTGAAGCCGACGAAGCCTTCGAGGATCGCCGGGGCGCCTCCGAGCTGGGCCCAGGCTTCCTCGGGCGAATCGCCGGGCCCGATCCGGACCTGGCCCTTGCCGTCATAGCCGAACCGGCGGGTCTTCAGGATGGCGGGCGAGCCGAGCTCGGCCAGCGCCTGGGCCAGCTCCCCCGCGCTGCCGACCACCCGGAAGGGTGCGGTCGGAATGCCGAGCTCCGCCACGAAGCTCTTTTCGGCGAACCGGTCCTGGGTCGTCGCGAGCGCCTTGGCGCCCGGATAGAGCGGATGCGCCGAGGCGACGATCTCGGCCGTCCGGGCCGGGACGTTCTCGAACTCGTAGGTGACGACGTCGACCGCCTCGGCGAAGGCCCGCAGCGCCGTCTCGTCCTCGTAATCGGCGACGGTGTGCCGGGCGGATACGTCGAAGGCCGGGCTGTGGGGATCGGGACAGAGGACGTGCGACCTGACCCCGAGTTGGGCAGCCGCCAGCGCCAGCATGCGGCCGAGCTGGCCGCCCCCCAGGATCCCGATCGTGGCGCCGGGCGCGAGCCGGTCAACCATCGTCGCGCGGCCGCTCCGCGACCTCCTCGGTCCGGGCGAGACGCCAGGCATCGAGCCGCCGCGACAGCTCCTTGTCCCCGAGGGCCAGGATGGAGGCGGCCAGGAGCGCCGCATTCACGGCCCCGGCGCGGCCGATGGCCAGGGTGCCCACGGGCACGCCGGCCGGCATCTGCACGATGGACAGGAGGCTGTCCTGTCCCGAGAGCGCCTTCGATTCGACGGGAACGCCGAGCACCGGGAGGGTCGTCATGGAAGCCGCCATGCCGGGCAGGTGCGCGGCGCCGCCGGCACCGGCGATGATCACCTTGAAGCCCGCATCCCGCGCGCCCTTCGCGAAGTCGAAGAGCCGGTCCGGCGTGCGATGCGCGGACACGATGCGGTCGTCGTGGGGAATGCCGAGGGCGTCCAGCGTTTCGGCGGCATGCCGCATCGTGGCCCAGTCGGATTGGCTTCCCATGATGATGGCGACGGGTGCTTCACCCGTGTTCATGCCCGTCTGTCCCCGCGGAAAAGGGCCGCTTAGAGGAGGGCACGGGGTTGGGCAAGCGTTCGCCGCAGGCGCCCGGGCTCTTCCCGGCGCCCGCCATGCGGGTCGGGAGGACGGGGGCCCTGCGCGTCAGGCGATGATGTCGGGCGTGACCTGGTCCTCGAGGAAGGACATCCGATCCTTCAGGATCAGCTTTCTCTTCTTCAGACGCTGAACCTGAAGCTGGTCTCCGCCGTTCATGTTCTCGAGCGCCTCGATAGCTGAATCGAGGTCGCGATGCTCCTGCCGGAGCCGCGACAGCTCGGCCTGCATCGCAGCTAACGGATCGTCGTCCTGTTCCAGCTCCATCGCGGCTCCCGAGCGTCGCAATGTTCACCCGAAGGCGGCTGCGACTATGCTGCCGCCCCGGCATCGCAGCAAGGCTGCCCTGCGGTCAAGCTGCGGCGCCTCGCCACAGGTTCGCCACGAATCGAGTCGCACACTTCATCCGCTAGCAACAGGTGAGGAGACATCAATGCCGCTGCAGAATCATCTGTCCGAGCTCGAGCGCCGTCACGAAGCTCTCGAGCGCGAGATTCATGGTATCGCCGCACGTCCCTCGGCCGACCCGGTAAGAGTGGCTGAACTCAAGCGGCGGAAGCTGCAGCTCAAGGACGAAATCTACCGCCTGAAGCGGCCGTCCCATTAAATTCGCATTGAAGCTCTGAGACTTGCCGCTGCCCGCCAGGGCGGCGGTTTTCGCGTGCCCTCAGACGGCTTGCGCCATCTCCCGCAGGCGGAATTTCTGGATCTTGCCGGTCGAGGTCTTCGGCAGTTCCACGAACACGACGTGGCGCGGCACCTTGTAGTGGGCGAGGTTGGCGCGGCACCAGGCGACGATCTCCTCGGGCGAGACCATCTCCGAGGGCTTGAGCTCCACGAAGGCCACGGGCGTCTCGCCCCATTTCTCGTCGGGCTTCGCCACCACGGCCGCGGCCTGGACGGCGGGATGCTTGTAGAGCGCCTCCTCGACCTCGATCGAGGAGATGTTCTCGCCGCCCGAGATGATGATGTCCTTGGACCTGTCCTTCAGCTGGATGTAGCCGTCGGGGTGCTTGACCCCGAGATCCCCGGAATGGAACCAGCCGCCCGCGAAGGCGGCTTCGCTGGCCTTCGGGTTCTTCAGGTAGCCCTTCATCACGACGTTGCCGCGGAACATGACCTCGCCGAGCGTCTCCCCGTCGGCGGGAACCGGCTCCATGGTCGCCGGATCCCGCACGTCGAGCGCGTCCAGCGGCACGTAGCGGACCCCCTGGCGTGCCTTCCTGACCGCCTGATCCCCGGCCGGCAGGTCGTCCCATTCCGGATGCCACTCGTTCACCACGGCCGGGCCGTAGGTCTCGGTCAGGCCGTAGACATGGGTGACGTTGAAGCCGGCCTTGGCCATCGCGGCGAGGACGGCTTCCGGCGGCGGCGCGGCCGCCGTGATGAACTCGACCCGGTGCGGCAATTCGCGCTTGTCTCCCGCCGGCGCGTTCAGCAGCGTCGACATGACGATGGGGGCCCCGCACAGATGCGTGACGCCGTGATCCGCGATGGCGTCGTACATCGCCTTCGCCCTGACCCAGCGCAGGCAGACATGCGTCCCGGCCAGGATCGAGATGGTCCAGGGGAAGCACCAGCCGTTGCAGTGGAACATCGGCAGCGTCCACAGATAGACCGGATGCCGGCCCATCCCGGCCGAGAGCACGTTGCCGATCGCCGTCAGGTAGGCGCCGCGATGGTGGTAGACGACGCCCTTCGGGTCGCCGGTCGTGCCGGAGGTGTAGTTCAGGGCGATGGCGTCCCACTCGTCGGCCGGGGGCTGCCACGCGAAGCCGGGATCGCCCTCCGCGACCAGCGCCTCGTATTCCACCTCGCCGAGGCGCTCGCCGGGCCCGTCATATTCCGGGTCGTCGTAGTCGATCACCAGCGGCGTCCGGCCGGATTTCGCGAGCGCCGCCTTCACGACCGTGGAGAACTCCCGGTCCGTGATCAGGACCTTGGCCTCGCCATGGTCGAGCGTGAAGGCGACGGTCGCCGCGTCGAGCCGGGTGTTCAGGGTGTTGAGCACCGCGCCGCACATGGGCACGCCGTAATGGCATTCGAGCATGGCCGGCGTATTGGCCAGGACCACGGCCACGGTGTCGCCAGGCCCGACCCCACGGCTGTTCAGGGCCGAAGCCAGCCGCCGCGCCCGGGCGTAGAACTCCGCATAGGAGCGGCGGAGCCCGCCATGGACGATCGCCGTGCGATCGGGAAAGGTTTCTGCCGCACGTTCCAGAAACTGGAGCGGGCTCAGCGGCTGGTGGTTCGCCGGATTGCGATCGAGATCCCGGTCGTAGGCGGACACGTGGCCCCTCCCCTCAAGCTTTGCCTCAGCTTTAGGGGGCGAGTGCAGCGCCCGCAATCAGGACGGCGCGCGCTCAGAAGTCGATCGCGCGACCGCCGATTTCCCAGTCGTCGTAGCGGACGGGCTCGAGGCCGCCGCGACCGTTGTGCTCCGGGTTTCGGGCGATCTCGGCGGCCCGCCGATCCACTTCGGCCCGCCGCTCGGCTGCCTCGGCGAGGGCGCGCCTCGCGGCCTCGCTCAAGGATTTTCCGTGGGCGGCACCGGGTGGTGCGTCTTGTCGCGCCCCCCCTTCAATTCCCACATTCACGGCAGGGATATCGGTCATTCTACGGAGGTGGAGGACGGGATGAACACCGTCAAGACTTGGGTTCTTCTGGCCGGGCTCACGGCGCTGTTCGGCGTAGTCGGTTATGCGCTCGGCGGCACGACCGGCATGGTCATGGCGCTCGGCTTCGCGGCCGCCACGAACCTGTTCGCCTTCTGGAACTCGGACCGGCTCGCGCTGTCGGCTCATGGCGCCGTCGAGGTCGATCACCGCTCCGCGCCCGATCTCGTGGCGATGGTGGGCCAGCTCGCGTCCCGCGCGGGCCTTCCCATGCCGCGCGTCTACGTGATCGAGAGCGCGCAGCCGAACGCCTTCGCGACGGGCCGCAATCCGGAGAATGCCGCGGTCGCGGTCTCGACCGGGCTCCTGCACGCGCTCAGCCGGGAGGAGCTGGCCGGCGTGATCGCCCACGAGCTCGCCCATATCCGCAGCCGCGACACGCTGCTGATGACGGTGACGGCCACGGTGGCGGGCGCCATCTCGACACTGGCGCAGTTCGGCTTCATGTTCGGCGGGCGCGGGGGCGAGCGGACCAATCCGATCGTCGTGATCGCCACCGCCCTTCTTGCACCCATTGCAGCGATGATCATCCAGTTCGCGATCAGCCGGTCGCGCGAATACGAGGCCGACCGCGCGGGCGCGGAGATCTGCGGCAACCCGCTCTGGCTCGCCTCGGCCCTCGCGAAGATCGACCAGAGCGCCCGGCGCATCGTGAACCTGGAGGCGGAGCGCCACCCGGCGACCGCGCCCCTTTTCATCATCAACCCGCTGACGGCGGGCGGAGTAGACAACCTGTTCTCGACACATCCCGCGACCGAAAACCGGATCGCCGCCCTCCAGGACCTGGCCCGGTCGGGCTCCGGCCACCCTCCCGCCGTCGGCGCGCGCCGCTCGCCCTGGGGCCGGTCCGCCCGGACGAACCCGTGGCGGTGAGGCGCGCGGGCCGTCCCCCGCAACGCGACGAGAAGCCGGCCGCAGCGCCGTCGGACCCGCCGGGCATGCAGGCACGCCGCGCCGCCTATGCGAGCGTCGCCGAGGTGCTTCGCGGCGGCGCCACGCTCGACGACGTGCTGGCCCGGAGCGGCGAGACCGATCCGCTGGCGAGGGCGATCGCGGTCACGACCTTCCGGCGCCTCGGCACGCTCGGCCGGGTCCTGAACGCGCGGCTCTCCAAGGGGCTGTCGGCCGACGAGCGCTCCTTCGCGCTGCTCGCGACCGGCGCGGCGCAGATCCTGTTTCTCAAGGTTCCCGACCATGCGGCCGTCGACCTGTCGGTCGAGCTCGCCCGCCGCGACCCGAAGCTCCGGCACCTGACGGGCGTGGCGAATGCCGTGCTGCGCCGGGTCGCGCGCGAGCGGGACGAGATCCTGGCCGAGGAGGTCTCGCCGCTCGAGGACGCTCCCGTTTGGCTGGCCGAGCGCTGGGCCCGGACCTACGGGCCGGAGCGCGCCACCGCCATCGCCCGGGCCCATCGCGAAGGGGCCACGGTCGATATCAGCGTCAAGAGCGATCCCGAAGGCTGGGCCGACCGGCTCGGCGGCACGCTGCTGCCGACCGGCAGCATCCGGCTGGAGGACAAGACGGCGATCCCGGAACTCCCGGGCTTCGAGGCCGGCGGATGGTGGGTGCAGGATGCGGCGGCCGCCATCCCGGCCCGGCTGCTCGCGCCACGGCCCGGCGAGCGCATCCTGGACCTCTGCGCCGCCCCGGGCGGCAAGACCGCCCAGCTCGCGGCGGCCGGCGCGGAGGTCACGGCCGTGGACCGCTCCGCCCCGCGGCTGAACCGGCTCCGGCAGAACCTCGAGCGCCTCGGGCTCCGGGCCGAGGTCGTGTGCCGGGACGGGCTCGCCTTCGAGGCCGCGCCCTTCGATGCGGTCCTGCTGGATGCGCCCTGCACGGCCACCGGCACGATCCGGCGGCATCCGGACGTCGCCTGGACCAAGAAGGAAAGCGACCTCGCGAGCCTCGCCGGCCTGCAGGCCCGCCTGCTCGACCATGCGGCCGGGCTGGTGCGGCCCGGCGGACGCCTCGTCTATTGCGTCTGCTCGCTCGAGCCGGAAGAGGGCGAGGAGCAGGCGGCCGCCTTCCTGGCCCGGCATCCCGATTTCGAGAGGGCGGCCATCGGGCCGGACGAGACCGGCCTCGGGCCCGAGGCCGTGACGGCCGACGGCGATCTGCGGACCCTGCCCGACGGGACGGGCCTCCCGGACAGCATCGGCCGGGGATTGGACGGGTTTTTCGCGTTCCGGGTCTCGCGCAAGCCCGGCTGATGCGCCATGGGAGAGTGTGGCTGTCTCCAGCCGCACCTCACTCACGCGGGCCCCAGCCTTCCTCAGGGCCCGGTCAAGCGGGATTAGCGTTTGGGTTGGGCAGCCGATCGCTGGCGGCTCTACGGTCTGGCCCTGAAAGAGGCGGGCCGCGTGCCGATCCTCTGGCTTCGCCGCACCGCGCGCAGCGCGGCCTGGCGCGTGTCCAGGCCGGAGCGGCTGCTCTTCGCGCCCCAGGACCTCCGGACCAGCGACCCCACCGTCGCGCAGGACATCTATTCCGGCCTCTTCACCTTCGCGGGGCGGGACGTCGAGACGCGCGGGCGCTCGCCCTTCGAGCTGGAGCCGCCCACGGCGGAATGGGCGCGCGCCCTCTACGGCTTCTCCTGGCTGAGGCACCTGCGCGCCGCCGACACGCCCCTCGCCCGCGAAAACGCCCGCGCGCTGGTCGGCGAGGCGGTCGGCCCGCGCCGGCATGAACTCGCCCGTGGCGTCGCCCGCGAGCCGCGCGTCGTGGCACGGCGGGTCATCTCCTTCCTGTGCCAGTCGCCGCTCGTCCTGAACGGCGCCGATCCGGCCTTCTACGCCTCCTTCCTGCGCGCGATCGGCCGCGGCGCGGCCGAGCTGGAAGGCGATGCGCTCGCCGCCCGGGTCCCGCTCGACCGTCTCCATGCCGCGATCGCCCTCAGCTACGCCGCGCTCTGCTGCGGCGGGCTCGAGAACCGGCTGAAGCGGGCAACGCGCCTCCTGGCGACCGAGCTCGATGCGCAGATCCTGCCGGATGGCGGCCACATCAGCCGCCACCCCGGAATCCTCGTCGAGCTCCTGCTCGATCTCCTGCCGCTCCGGCTGCTCTATTCCAGCCGCTCGATCGAGCAGCCCGAGGCGCTCGGCCGGGCGATCGACCGCATGATGCCGATGCTGCGCTATCTCCGCGGGGGCGGGCGGGAGCTCGCGCTTTTCAACGGCATGGGGCCGACCCCCGTCGACCAGGTCGCAACGCTGCTCTCCTACGACAGCGTCCGCGGCACGCCGCCGAGCCATGCCGAGCAATCCGGCTATGCGCGGCTGGATGCGGCCGGGCTGGTCGTGATTGCCGATACCGGGCCGGCGCCGCCGCTCGATTCCTCGGCATCGGCCCATGCCGGCTGCCTCTCCTTCGAGATGACCGCCCAGGGCGTCCCCGTGGTGGTGAATGTCGGCTCGTCCGCGGCGCCGGGCCCTGCCCGTTCGGCGGCGCGCCGGACGGCCGCCCATTCCACCCTCGAACTCGGCGATGTCTCGTCCGGCCTCTTCCTCGAGGATGCCCGGGGCGAGGTCGCGCGCTTCATGCAGCGGCAGCTCGGGCCGGTCCTGGCGCGCGGCCCCGCCGTGGTCCGGGTGGAGAAGAAGACGGAGCCGGACGGCTCGGTCACGTGCACGGCCCGGCATGACGGCTACGAGCCGCGCTTCGGGGTCACGCACGAAAGGGAGTGGCGCCTCCGGCCCGACGGCGCGCGGCTCGACGGCACCGACCGCGTCCTCGGCACGGGCCGGCATCGCGAGCGTCCGCCTGCGCCGGTGATCCGGTTCCACCTGCACCCCAACGTCCTGCCGCGGCTCAATTCGGCGACGGCGGTCGAGCTGACGCTCGGCCCCGGCGACGAGGTCTGGCGCTTCCTGAGTGAGGATGTCGCGCCGACCCTCGAGGAAAGCATCTATTTCGGCGGGCCGCAGGGCCGGCGCCCGACGACCCAGATCGTCCTCCGGCTTCCGCCGCCCGCGCAGGATGCGCCGATGACGGTCCGCTGGAGCTTCGAACGTGTGCTAGAGAGGCACCCGCAGGTGGCCGAGCAAGCCGCCGAAGCGTCACTTGAGCCTGCGGCCGCCGAGACCGCGCCGCAATCCTGACCAGAGTTAAGCCATGCCAAGCGATCTCCGGCGCGTCACCCGCGCCCTCCTGTCCGTTTCCGACAAGACCGGGCTCGTGCCTTTCGCGCAGGCGCTGGCCCAGCGCGGCGTCGAGCTGGTCTCCACGGGCGGCACCCATGCGGCCCTCGTGGCGGCCGGCCTGGAGGTGCAGGAGGTCTCGGAGCTGACGGGCTTTCCGGAGATGATGGACGGGCGGGTCAAGACGCTGCACCCGGCCGTGCATGGCGGCCTCCTGGCCGTGCGCTCCAACCCGGAGCACCAGGCCGCCATGCTGGCCCATGGCATCCCCAGCATCGACCTCCTGGTCGTGAACCTCTACCCATTCGAGGCGACCGTCGCGGCCGGCAAGGGCTATGACGATTGCGTCGAGAACATCGATATCGGCGGCCCCGCCATGATCCGGGCGGCAGCCAAGAACCATGCGGATGTCGCCGTGGTCGTGGACCTCGCCGATTACGACGCGATCCTGGCGGACCTCGCGGACCATGACGGCTCGGTCACGCTGACGCTGCGCAGGCGCCTCGCCCAGACCGCCTACGCGCGGACGGCCTCCTACGATGCCGCGATCTCCAACTGGCTGGCGGGCCAGATCGGCGAGGCCACCCCCGCCTTCCGGGCGATCGGCGGCACCCTCGCGGAGGCGATGCGCTACGGCGAGAACCCGCATCAATCGGCCGCCTTCTACCGCGGCCCCGAGGCGCGGCCGGGCGTCGCGACCGCCCGCCAGGTGCAGGGCAAGCAGCTCTCCTACAACAACGTCAACGACACCGACGCGGCCTTCGAATGCGTGGCCGAGTTCGACCCGGCCCGCTCGGCCGCGGTGGCGATCATCAAACACGCCAATCCCTGCGGCGTCGCGGAGGGCGAAAGCCTGCTCGACGCCTACGAGAAGGCGCTGCGCTGCGACCCGGTCTCCGCCTTCGGCGGCATCGTGGCCCTGAACCGGACGCTCGATGCCGAGGCCGCCCGGAAGATCGTGGAGATCTTCACGGAGGTGATCATCGCGCCCGACGCCTCCGATGAGGCGATCGCCATCGTAGCGGCGAAGAAGAACCTGCGCCTTCTCCTGACGGACGGCCTCCCGGATCCGCGCTCGGCCGGCCTCGTGGTCCGCACCGTGTCGGGCGGGTTCCTGGCCCAGTCGCGGGACAATGCCGTGGTGGACGACATGGACCTGAAGGTCGTCACCAGGCGCGCGCCCACGAACGAGGAGCTCGGCGACCTCCGCTTCGCCTTCCGGGTCGCCAAGCACGTGAAGTCGAACTCCATCGTGTACGCCAAGGGCGGCGCCACGGTCGGGATCGGGGCCGGCCAGATGAGCCGGGTCGATTCCTCCCGCATCGCGGCCTGGAAGGCCGCCGAAGCCGCCAAGACCGCCGGCCTGCCCGAGAGCCTCGCCAAGGGCTCGGTCGTCGCCTCCGACGCCTTCTTCCCCTTCGCGGACGGGCTCCTGGCCGCCGCCGAGGCGGGCGCCACGGCCGTGATCCAGCCGGGCGGCTCCATGCGGGACGACGAGGTCATCCGGGCCGCCGACGAAGCCGGGCTCGCCATGGTCTTCACGGGACACCGCCACTTCCGGCACTGACGGGCATTTACGCTTCCTTGGCCATGGAGCCGCCACCTTTCGGAACAAAGGAACGCGTCCCTCCAGCGGTTCGGCCATGAAGCTCAAGACGATCCTGGCGGCGCTCGCCCTGGCGCCGCTTCTCGCCCAATGCGCCGGGGACGACCTGACCAAGGTCGTCCCTTCGGACAAGGTCACGACCACCACGCGCGACGCCGCCCAGGCGGCCGCCCTGATCTCGGAATACCGCAAGGCGCGCGGGCTCGGCCCGGTGGTGGCCGACGCGGCCCTGAACGGCGCCGCCGAGCACCAGGCCCGTGCGGTCGCGGAGGCCGGCAAGCTCTCGCACGGGGCCTTCGCGACCCGGATGGCCAGCTTCAAGATCGGCGGGCATTCGGCCGAGAACCTGTCGGCCGGTTCGGACAACGTCGCCGGCGCGATCGCGCGCTGGAAGGCCTCTCCCGGCCACAACGAGAACCTGCTCATGCCGGAGGCGCGCCGCATCGGGCTCGCCCGCGCCGACAGCCCGCAGCACGGCTACCGCCACTACTGGGCGCTCGTCCTGGCGCAGTAGCCGCCCGACATTGCGGGATCACGGCAACATTCCCTGAAGGATTGAACCCTTATCCTTCGCGCCCATGGACGTGGTGACCTATGCCCGTCGGGGCGACACGCGACCGGCCGCGCCGGCCGATTCCGACCGGCCGGATCCGGACGGCGCGCGCATCGCGTGGGTCGATGCCGCCAAGGGCATCTGCATCATCCTCGTGGTGATGATGCACGCGACCCTCGGGGTCGGGGCCGAGATGGGCCGCGAAGGCTTCATGCACTGGGTCGTCGCCTTCGCCAAACCCTTCCGGATGCCGGATTTCTTCCTGGTCTCGGGGCTCTTCCTCGGCCGGGTGATCGCGCGCGACTGGCGGAGCTACGCCGACAAGCGCGTCGTGCACTTCTTCTACTTCTACCTGCTCTGGCTCGTTCTCCAGTCGGCCGCGAAATACGGCCAGGTCTCGGGCGGCTCGCCGCTCGGCTTCCTCGAGCACCTCGCGCACGGGCTCTACGAGCCCTATTCGACGCTCTGGTTCATCTATCTCCTGGCGGTCTTCTCCGTCGTCACGAAGCTGCTGCGGCACGTCTCGCCGAACGTCCTGCTCGCCGGCGCGGCGGTCCTGCAGATCCTGCCCATCGAGACGGGCTGGCTCGTGGTCGACGAGTTCTGCGAGCGCTGGGTCTATTTCCTGGCCGGCTACCTCCTGGCCGGGCGGATCTTCGCCCTGGCGGATTGGGCTTCCGCCAACCCCCGGCCAGCGCTGCTCGGCATCGCGCTCTGGGCCGTCGTGAACGGGGTGCTGGCCTTCGCGCCCGGCCCGGTCCCGGCCTTCCCGACCATGGCGGAACTGCCGCTCGTCGGCCTTCTCCTGGGGCTCGCGGGTGCCGTCGCGATCGTGGCGGCTGCCTCGCTCCTCACCCGCAAGGCCGCCCAGGCGGCGGAGCCGCTGCGCTATTGCGGCCAGAACTCCATCGCCATCTATCTCGCCTTCTTCCTGCCGATGGCGGCGACCCGCACCATCCTGATCAAGACCGGCATCATCCAGGACGTCGGGATCGTGTCCCTCGTCGTCCTGATCGTCGCGATCGTCGCGCCGCTGGTACTCGAGCGGCTCGTGCGCCGAACCCCGCTCTCCTTCCTGTTCCGGCGGCCGGCCTGGGCGCATATCGTGCCCACCCGCCGAGGCGTGCGGCTCCAGGCCGCCGCGTGACCGGCTAGTCGGTCGAGCCGCGCAGCGCAAGTTCGCCCCGCGCCGCCCTGATCTCGTCGACCGCCGCCGCGATCTTCATCTCGAGAAGCTTCGCCCCGCGTTCGGCGGATGCGCGCGTCGGGTCGCCGTCGGACCCGGTCTGCTCCGACCAGACGGGGCGGTCGGTCCAGCGCTCGAGCTTCACGCCGGCCGGATGGGCGGCCAGCAGCTCGGACGTATCCTGGATCCCGCCATGCCGGCCGATGCTGCCCGTGGTCTCACCCTGCGACCTGAGCCAGGCGAGCTGCGCGGGATCGGCGCCATAATCCCTCACGCTGATCGCCTTGACGCCCTCCCCGGCCCATTCGCGGGAAAGCCGTTCGGCGACGGCGTTCTGCACGGGAAGGCTGTCGCCGTGGTCGGCGATGAAGCAGATCGTCCGGAAGCCGGCCGCCTTGAGCGAACGCGCGATGCCCTCGAGCGTCCCGGCATAGACCTCCGGCTTGACCCCGATCGTGCCCGGGAACCGCATGTGGCCCGTCGCGGGTTCGTGGCCGCCCTCGGGCACGAAGGATACGACCGGCGTCACCAGCGTGCGGCCGAGCGTCGTCGCGATGCGCCTCGCCGTATAGGCCACGATGCGGTCGTGCTTGCCGATCGCGAGATGCGGACCGTTCTGCTCGAGCCCTCCGGACGGCACGATGACGGTCGTGTAGCCATGCTCCAGGAAGCCCCGGACCTCGACCCAGGTCAGCTCGGCGATCTCGACCTCGGCCGGCAGCGGCGCGGTCAGGCTGCGGGGCGCAAGCGCAACCATTCCGCCGAGCGCGAAGCAGGCCGCGAGGGCGAAGAGCCGACGCTGACGCCGCGCCGCCGCGTTCTGGAGGGGAATGGTCGACATGAGGTTCCGGGCCGCAAGCACCGATCGAGCGGCCATGCCGGTTAACGATGGGTGAATCGAACCCCTCGAAGCGGAATTGCTGCGCGTCGTCGCGATCCGATCAGCCGGGCGTTAACGGGTGATCCACGACAATCCGCCCCATGGTCGAGGCCTACCTTCTGCCCGTCGCCCAGCACGTCTGGGGCACGGTCCTCCACATCCTGCCGGCCACGCTCCTGCTGGCCGGCGTGTTCACGGTGCTGCACTGGGTCGCGGAGCCCTGCAACAGGGGCGTGCCCTGGTGGCGCAAGCCGGGCCTGGTGACGGATTTCGTCTTCATGTTCGCGCTGCCGCTCGTCGGCAGCTGGATGCGCGTCTTCTTCCTGGCGGTCGGGGCGCTCTACATCTACCAGGTCGGCCCCGAAAATCTCGGCAGCTTCTTCGAGGGCGGGCACGGGCCGCTCTCCGGGCTTCCCTTCTGGGGGCAGGTCGCGGCCTTCCTGATCCTGGCCGACCTGATGATGTACTGGACGCACCGGCTCTTCCACGGCGCGTCGCTCTGGCGCTACCACGCGATCCACCACGCGCCCGAGCATCTCGACTGGACCTCGGCGACGCGGTTCCACCCGATCAACATCTTCTTCCACAGCGTGCTGGCCGACGCCGTGCTCCTCCTGCTCGGCATCTCGCCGCAGGTGCTGGTCTATCTCGGGCCCTTCAACGTCGCGATGTCGGCCTTCGTGCACGCCAATCTGGACTGGACCCTCGGGCCCTTCCGCTACGTCATCGCCGGGCCTGTCTTCCACCGCTGGCACCACACCGATCCGGAGCGGGGCGGATCGAAGAACTTCGCGCCGACCTTCCCGGTCTTCGACCTGATCTTCGGCAGCTTCTACATGCCCAAGGGCGAGCTCCCCGACCACTACGGGGTCGACGACAAGCAGTTCCCGGAGGGGTTTGCAGCGCAGATGCTCTATCCGTTCAAAAAGAACGGCGAAGCCCAGAGCGTCGCCCAGGCAGGCACTTCCGAGGTTCTGCCCGCGCGCTGAGCGTTCACCTTGCCGTGTGGTGAAAAGTAGCGCGGAACCAGCCAGGGTTCTGCCTTATTTGCTGCGTTTGATGCTGCCGTAAGGGCGCGGAGGCATGCGGCGCACCACATTGCTCAGTCTGGCGGCCGTGCTGCTCATGCTCGGCATGTGCCTGGTCGCGTGGCGCCTCGTCCTCGCGCCGACGGTCCTGCGCGTCGCCGTCGGCCCGCTGGCCAGCGAGGACGCCCGGCTGATCGCGGCGGCCGGGCAATATCTCATGCGCGAGCACGAGGCGCTCCGCCTCAAGATCGTCCCCACCGAGAGCGAGGCCGAAAGCGCACGCGCCGTCGACGAGGACCGGGCGGATCTCGCGGTCGTGCGGACGGATGTCGCCATGCCCGAGCGGGCTCAGGCGGTCGCCATCATGCATCGGGACGCGATCACCATCGTGGCCCCGCCCTCCCGCGGCATCGCGACCATCTCCGACCTGCGGGACCGCACGGTCGGGATCGTCCGTCGCATGCCGGCGAACCTGCGTCTCCTGGAACTGCTTCTCTCCCATTACGAAGTGCCGAAGGAGAGCGTCCGGACCGTGGTCCTCGACGGGCCGGAGCAGATCGAGGCCGCCCTGCGGTCGGGGCAGATCGACGCCGTGCTCGCCGTCGGGACGGTGAACGGCCGGACCGTCTCCGCGACCGTCTCGGCCGTCACGACGGCGGGCGACGGAGCCGGACCGGTCTTCCTTCCCGTGAACGAAGCCGAGGCGATCGCCCAGCCCTCGCCGTATCACGAGACGTTCGACATCGTCCCGGGCACCTTCGGGGGCACGCCGCCGCGGCCGTCCGAGACCGTCAAGACCCTCGGCGTCAACCACGTCCTCGTCGCCGCGACCTCCCTGCCGGACGCGGAGGTCTCGGAGCTGACGCGGCTCCTCTTCACGCTGCGGCCGGTGATCGCCCGCGAGATCCCGCTGGCCAACCGCATCGAGGCGCCCGAACTCGAGAACGGGCCTTCCACCCTGACCGTGCATCCCGGCGCGAGCGCCTATTACGAAGACGAGGTCCTGAGCTTCTTCGACCGCTACAGCGACTGGTTCTACCTGGGCCTGTTCGGCCTCTCGATCCTCGGCTCGGGCCTCGCCTGGCTGGCTTCGCAGGCCTCCAGCCACCAGCGGTCGAGCACGCTCGGCCTGCTGGACCGGCTGCTCGAGATCGTCCGGCATGCCCGGAGCGCCGAGGGCCTCTCGAAGCTGGACGAGCTGGAACGGGAGGCGGACGACATCCTCGGGGTCGCGCTGAGCCATGCCGGGACCGGGCGCCTCGACCAGCACGGGGTCTCGGCCTTCACGCTCGGGCTGGAACAGGCCCGCCAGGCGATCGCGGAGCGCCGCCGCACCCTCGGCCGCACGCGTCCTCTCCTCGCGCCGGCGGCCGAATAGGCCGGCTCTCTCACGCGGCCCGTTGCCGCAAGACGCCAGACGTATTATGTGCAGCGCAGCGTCATCACATCGTCAGCTGCGTTCGCCTGGACTCTGCATGCCTGCGGGAGCCCGTGCCGGCCGTTGCACGCGGACCGCTCGAGACACATGAACCTCCGAAATATCGCCATCATCGCGCACGTCGACCACGGCAAGACGACCCTCGTCGACAAGCTGCTCCAGCAATCCGGCTCGTTCCGGGAAAACCAGCGCGTCGCGGAACGCGTCATGGATTCGAACGACCTGGAGAAGGAACGCGGGATCACCATCCTGGCCAAGGCGACCTCCGTCGTCTGGAAGGACACCCGCATCAACATCGTCGACACCCCCGGCCACGCCGATTTCGGCGGCGAGGTGGAGCGCATCCTCTCCATGGTCGACGGCGTCATCGTCCTGGTCGACGCGGCCGAGGGCCCGATGCCGCAGACGAAGTTCGTCGTCGGCAAGGCGCTGAAGATCGGCCTCCGGCCGATCGTGGCCATCAACAAGGTCGACCGCCCGGACGCCCGCGCGACCGAGGTGATCAACGAGGTCTTCGACCTCTTCGCGGCGCTCGACGCCACCGACGAGCAGCTCGACTTCCCGATCCTCTACGGGTCCGGCCGCAACGGCTGGATGTCTACCACGCCGGAGCAGCCGGCGGAGGCCAGCCTCGCCCCGCTCTTCGACCTCGTGCTGGAGCACGTCCCGCCCGCGAAGGTCGAGCCCGGCCCGTTCCGCATGCTGGGCACGCTGCTGGAGGCCAATCCCTTCCTCGGCCGCATCATCACGGGCCGCATCGCGTCCGGCACGGTGAAGCCGAACCAGACCGTCAAGGTGCTGGACCGCCAGGGCAACGTGGTCGAGACCGGCCGCGTCTCGAAGATCCTCGCCTTCCGGGGCATCGAGCGCCAGCCGATCGAGGTCGGCGAGGCGGGCGACATCGTGTCCATCGCCGGGCTCGTGAAGGGATCGGTGGCCGACACCTTCTGCGACCCGTCGGTCGACACCCCGATCCAGGCGCAGCCGATCGACCCGCCGACCGTCACCATGTCCTTCATCGTCAACGATTCGCCGCTCGCCGGCACGGAGGGCGACAAGGTCACGAGCCGCATGATCCGCGACCGCCTGTTCAAGGAGGCCGAGGGCAACATCACGCTCAAGATCGAGGAGGCCTCCGACAAGGATTCCTTCTTCGTCTCGGGCCGCGGCGAGCTGCAGCTCTCCATCCTCATCGAGACGATGCGCCGCGAGGGCTTCGAGCTCGGCGTCTCGCGTCCGCGTGTCGTCATGCAGAAGGACGAGGCCGGCAACCTGCTCGAGCCGATCGAGGAGGTCGTGATCGACGTCGACGAGGAGCATTCCGGCATCATCGTGCAGAAGATGTCGGAGCGTAAGGCCGAGATGATCGAGATGCGGCCCTCGGGCGGCAACCGGCTCCGTCTCGTCTTCCATGCGCCGACCCGCGGCCTGATCGGCTACCAGGCCGAGCTCATGACGGACACGCGCGGCACCGCGATCATGAACCGCCTCTTCAAGGCCTACGAGCCGCACAAGGGCGAGATCGCCGGCCGGACCAACGGCGTCCTCATCTCGAACGACAACGGCGAGGCGGTCGCCTACGCACTGTGGAACCTCGAGGATCGCGGCCCGATGGTGATCGAGCCGGGCTGGAAGGTCTACCAGGGCATGATCATCGGCATCCACACCCGGGACAACGACCTCGAGGTCAACGTCCTGAAGGGCAAGAAGCTGACGAACTTCCGCACGACCTCGAAGGACGAGGCGGTGCGCCTGACGCCCCCCATTCGGATGACCCTCGAACGCTCGCTGGCCTGGATCCAGGACGACGAGCTCGTGGAGGTCACGCCGAAGTCGATCCGCCTCCGGAAGGCGATCCTCGATCCGAACGACCGCAAGCGCGCCGAGCGGACCAAGGAAGCGGCCGCGTAAGGCCGCGCCAGCGGCAGCACGCCGCTGTACGGCGCCGAGAACTTTCGAGCCTCCCCCGGCGCTCTCCCTCCGGGCTGCCGGATCCTCCGAGCCGCCCGGAAGGCCGGGGGCCATGCCTCACTTCTCGGTGGCATTTCGTAGCCGATGCAGTAACACTTCCTTAACTCTTGTTGAGGCGGTGAGATGAGCAGCTCGACGAGCCGAGTCAGCGTTGTGCTGACCGTGACGGCGGTGGTCAGCGCAGGCGTTCTCCTGACGGCCGGCCTCGCCCATTTCGGCGGTCACACGGCCCAGTCCGACAGCGCAGCCTCTCGGAACGCCGAGTGCGACGATCGGATTTTCCCCTACGTTCGGCGCGACTGCGCCCCGCCGAACACCGCCCAGGTGGCAGCCGTCGCGGCGCCCGCCAAGGCGGCACCCGCTGACGCGCCGTCCTCCACCGAAAGCGGCGTAGCCGAGACGGGCAGCGCGACCCGCAATCAGGAACCCGCCGCCAGCCCGCCCCCCGTGCTCGCGCGCGCCGAGCGCATGCCCGAGGCGCAGGCGCCGGACGAGCCGGCTGAGGTCGCCAGGCCGCGAAAGCCGTTCGAGCCGATCACGGTCACGCGTGCCGAGAAGCCGCCCGTGGAGCGGAGTGAACCTCCGGCTCGGAACGTGCGCGTGATACCGATCGACCGGACCCACCTGGCGAAGGTGCCGCCGGCAGATCCGGCACAATCCACGTCGGGCGAGCCATCCGAATCCGCGCAGCCGGCGATCACGGCCGTGCTGGGCCGGAGCACGCCCGCCGCCCCGCCGCCCGCCATGGAGGGGAGTCGGCCCTCGGCCCCGGTCGAGCCCGCGAAGACGGCGTCCGGCACGGCACGGCGCAGCCTCCCGGACCGGGACCGGAACGAAGCGGCTGTGCAGGCCGCGGGTCCGGCCGCCAAGCCTGCCGCGCCGGGTGAGGTCGCGGCCTCGACCCTGCTCGCGGCGCAGCACGTCGCGCCGGTCGCGCCCCCCGCCGCCACATCGCCCGCGGCGCCCACCACACTGTCGCCCGCGCCCACCCCCCTGGCCGAGCTCAAGCCCGCCGAACCGGTGCCGCACGGCGCCACGCCCGTGCTCGACGGCGCGGCGCCGGCTGCGATCGCAGCCGCGGCCGGGACGACGCTTGGGCCCGCGGGCTCCCCGACCGCAGCGGGGCTTTCGCCGAACGAGAACCGCGACCGCGTCGCCGTCACGTCTCTCCAGGGCACAGCGCCGACGCCCGGCCCCGTGACGATCACGGTGCCCGATACGACGGCTCCGGGCGCCGCCCCGCGCGAGCCCGAACAGGCCGCCGCCGAGCGCAAGCTCACACCGCGCGAGCAACGCGAGGCCGCCCGGATCGAGAGCGAGGAGAAGCGCAAGGCGGAACAGGCGGCCCGCGAGGCCGAGCGCACCCGCCTCGCCGCGGAGGCCCAGAAGGCCGCAGACGAGCGCCGCACAGCGCAGCTGGCCGCCAAGGCCGAGGCCGACGCCCGGAAGCAGGCCGAACAGGCCGCCCGCGAAGCCGAACGTACCCGCCTCGCAGCCGAGGCCCAGAAAGCCGCGGAGGAACGGCGTGTCAGGCAGGAGGCCGCCAAGGCCGAGGCCGAGACCCGCAGGCAGGCCGAGCTGGCCGCCCGCGAGGCCGAGCGCACCCGTCTCGCAGCCGAGGCCCAGAAGGCCGCGGAGGAGCGGCGCGTCAGGCAGGAGGCCGCCAAGGCCGAGGCCGACGCCCGCAAGCAGGCCGAGCAGGCCGCCCGAGAAGCCGAGCGCACCCGCCTCGCGGCCGAGGCCCAGAAGGCCGCGGAGGAGCGGCGCGTCAGGCAGGAGGCCGCCAAGGCCGAGGCCGAGACCCGCAAGCAGGCCGAGCAGGCCGCCCGCGAGGCCGAGCGCACCCGCCTCGCGGCCGAGGCCCAGAGGGCCGCGGAGGAGCGCCGCGTCAGGCAGGAGGCCGCCAAAGCCGAGGCCGAGACCCGCAGGCAGGCCGAGCTGGCCGCCCGCGAGGCCGAGCGTACCCGTCTCGCGGCCGAGGCCCAGAAGGCCGCGGAGGAGCGACGCGTCAGGCAGGAGGCCGCCAAGGCCGAAGCCGAGACCCGCAAGCAGGCCGAGCTGGCTGCCCGCGAAGCCGAGCGCACCCGCCTCGCAGCCGAGGCCCAGAAGGCCGCGGAGGAGCAACGCGTCAGGCAGGAGGCCGCCAAGGCCGAGGCCGAGACCCGCAAGCAGGCCGAGCAGGCGGCTCGCGAAGCCGAGCGCACCCGCCTCGTGGCCGAAGCCGAGAAGGCAGCCGAAGAGCGTCGCACCAGGCAGGAGGCCGCCAAGGCCGAGGCCGAGGCCCGCAAGCAGGCGCAACAGACCCAGCCCGAGGCCGAACGCACCCGTGTATCGGCGAAGCGCAAGGCCGAAGAGGAACGCCGGGGCCGCCGCGAAGCCGCCCGGGCGGAAGCGGCCGCGCAGCGCGCCGCCGAGCGCGAGGCTCGCTTGGCTCGCCGGCGCGTGCGCGGACCTTACCTGGAGGCCTACAACCCGAATTACCGCTACGACCCGCCCTACGAGACCAGGCGCTCGCGGCGGGCCTATGGCGAGTGGGTTTATCCGGAGGGGCCGGTCCGGAGCTATTCCTATGTCGAGCGGCGCCGCTACTACTCCGACGGCGCGGGCGGCTATTACGTCCGCCGCGCCCCGAATGGCGGCGGCGCGATCGGCGGCATCATCGGCTGGCTCGGCGGCGACGATTAGCGCCTGTCGGGCCTAGCCCCGGCGGAGGGGGCGTCCGCCCTCGTAGAGGATGACGGGCTTCGGCCCGGCGAAGCTGATCCCGAGATCGAATGTCGCGGCGCCGCTGGCGCGCCGCCCCGAGCCCGGATTCGCAACCCGGTAATCGATGATCGACCGCACCGCGCAGCGGCGCGTATCGCCGTTGCAGATCACGTTCATCGATCCCGGCCTGTGCCGGTAGGAGCGGACGGGCCAGCGCCGTACGGCGCGCCGTTTCTCGGCCGCGAGACCGCGCCAATCCATGCTTCGGCCGTAGAAGGTGACGCGCGGCCCATACACATAGGGCACCCCGTCGATCGAGAGCTCGTCGCTGGACGACCAGACCGCCAGATAGCGGTCCGCGATCACGGCCGAGCGCCGCTCCATCTCGGCAAGGCTCTGCGCCGCGGCCGGTGCGGCAAAGACCAGGGAGATCGCCGCAGCGGCGAGGCTGCGGAGGGCGGGAGACGGCATCGGCGGGCTCGGAATTGGATTTTGGGATCGGATCCAGGATCAATGCCCGCAGGCGCGATTGGTGCCCCGAAAGGTTCAACCCGCGCCGAGGCTGCCGAGCCGCCTGAAGGAGGTGATCGGCCCGAAGGTCTTCTCGCGGATCCGGAGCTCGGCTTCCGCCAGCGGCTCCATGGCGACCGCCATGTGGTGTCCGTTGGCGTGCAGGAGCCATTTGTGGTCGAGCATGATGCCGACATGGCCGCGCCAGAACACGAGGTCGCCCCGGATCAGGCCGGCAAGGTCGTGGCCGAGTTCGACCGGCTTTCCGAGAGCCTCCTCCTGCATGTCGGTGTCGCGTGGCGCCGCGATGCCGGCCACCGCCAGCGACAGCTGTACGAGGCCGGAGCAATCCAGCCCGAGGCTCGTCTTGCCGCCCCACAGGTAGGGCGTGCCGAGGAGCCGCTCCGCCACGAGCACGAAATCGTCCGCGAACGCGTCTGCCTGGCCGAGATGCCCGGCGAAGACCCAGCCGCCCGTCGCCAGGCGCACATACTCGTTCCGCGCCTCGACGGGCGTCACACCCGCCCCGAGCGACAGGAAGGCGGCATGCGGCAGCTTCAGGTCGGGGCCGGGATAGACGAAGGTGCGGACCGCCGTCACCCGATGGGTAGGAGCCGCCGCCGCGGGGCCGAGCGCTTCGGTCGGGACATAGCCGACATAGCCGTCGGTCCCGAGCTGGGCCCAGGCATAGCCTTCGTTCTCGTCATAGACCGTGACGCTCTCGCCCATCAGCGCCTCGGTATCGACCGGCGCATCGGGATAAGGCTCGCGGCGCAGCGGCGCGGACGGCGCGATCACCATCCTGGTCTCGCCCGCAACGTAGCGGGCCGCCTCGACACGGCCGCGCAGCCTTTCGTCAGCAAGGTCCGGGCGTGCCGGCGTGAGGCGTCTGTCGAAGCTCGTCATCAATGCTCCAGCATGCAGGCCCGAGGTTAACGGCCCCGTCAGCCCGCCGGGTAACGCTCCTTGAGGAGCGCATAGACCAGCCGCGCCGCCTGCACCTCGCCGCCTTCCGGACGGCCCGGCTTCGCGGCAGGGTTCCACCCATAGATGTCGAAATGAAGGGACGCCTTCGCGTTCGTGACGAAGCGGGCGAGAAACAGGGCGGCCGTGATCGAGCCAGCAAAACCGCCGCTCGAGACATTGTTCGTATCGGCGATCTTGGAGGCGAGCATCTTACCGTAGGGCGCCCAGAGCGGCAGGCGCCACACAGGGTCCCCCACCTCGCGCGCATGACGGGCGACCGCATCCGCGAGGGCGTCGTCCTTCGTGTAGAAGGGCGGCAGCTCGGGGCCGAGCGCGACCCGGGCCGCGCCCGTCAGGGTCGCGAAATCCACCACGAGTTCCGGCGCGTCCTCGTCCGCGAGCGCCAGCGCATCGGCCAGGATCAGCCGGCCCTCCGCATCCGTGTTGCCGATCTCGACCGTCAGCCCCTTCCGGCTCCGCAGCACGTCTCCCGGCCGGAAGGAGGAGCCGGAAATCGCGTTCTCGACCGCCGGGATCAGCAGCCGCAGGCGCAGCTTCAGGCGGGCGCCCATGATCATGTCGGCGAGCGCGAGCGCCGCGGCGGCGCCGCCCATGTCCTTCTTCATGAGCAGCATCGCGGAGGACGGCTTGATGTCGAGCCCGCCGGTGTCGAACGCGACGCCCTTGCCGACGAGCGCGACCAGCGGCGCCCCCTCCTCGCCCCAGGTGAGGTCGATCAGGCGCGGCGCCCGGTCGGCGGCGCGGCCGACCGCGTGGATCATGGGGAGGTTCGCATCCAGCAGGTCGTCGCCGACCGTGACCCGGATCTCCGCCCCGTGCCGCTCCGCGACGCGGTGCGCCGCCTCCTCGATCCCGTCCGGCCCGAGGTCGTTGGCGGGCGTGTTGACGAGGTCGCGCCCCATCGCGACCGCGCCCGCGAGCCGGCTCAGCTCCTCGCCGTCCACGCCCTCCGGCAGGACGAGCCGGACCTCCTTCGCGGGCGTCTCGCGGTAGCGCTCGAACCGGTAGGTGCCGAGCGCGAAGCCGAGGCACGCGAGCGCCGGATCCGCCGGCGGCTCGACCAGATGGTACGTGCCGGCCGGCAGGGAGGTCGCGAGCCTCCCCAATTCGAAGGGATCGGCCTCCTCCCCCGGCTCCACGCCGTAGAGGACGCCCGCGAGTTCGCCCTCCAGACCAGGCAGGAGGGCCAAGCTTCCCGGCTTTCCGTCGAACCCCGTCGCTTCCGCGTAGCGGCGTGCGGCCGGCGGGAGCTCTGCCGCGACCGCGTCCCAGCCCTCCTTCGTGACCAGGCGGATCGGGATCGAGGCGTCCGCAGAGGACACGAAGGCAGGATGCAGCATGGCCGGTTTAACGCCGCGTTAGGGTTAACGATCTACGCCGAACGGAGGATTTCGCCGGGGTACCTTTCATGCCCGTCACCCCTCTGCAACCACTTCTCTCCGGCGCGCTTCGGACCGGCGCGGCCGCCGTCGTCGCGCTGTCGCTGGGCGGCTGCCTCGCCCGGGGGACGCCCGAGACGACCGGCTCGCTCCAGCGGACGGATGCGCCGGTCTCCGAAGCCAGCCTCCGGCAATCCTCCGAAGCTTTGGGGCAGAAATTCGAGGCCAACCCCGCCGATGCCGATACGGCCATCGCCTATGCGGGAACGCTGCGGCGGCTCGGGCAGCACGCGCAGGCCGTAGCGGTGCTGCAGCAGGCCACGATCCGCAATCCACGCGCCCTCCCGGTCCTCGCCGCCTATGGCAAGGCGCTCGCCGAGGCGGGCCGCTTCCGCGAAGCCCAGGAGGTGCTCGCCAAGGCTCACCTGCCCGAGCGGCCCGACTGGCGCATCCTCTCCGTCCAGGGCACGGTCGCCGACCAGCTCGGCGATTTCCAGGGCGCGCAGCGCTACTACGAGGCGGCGCTCCGGATCGTCCCGGGCGAGCCCACCGTCCTGTCGAACCAGGGCCTCTCCTACGCGCTCGCCAAGCGCCTGCCCGAGGGCGAGGTCATCATGCGCCAGGCCGCCCTCCACCAGCGGGCCGACGGCCGGGTCCGGCAGAACCTCGCGCTGGTGCTCGGCCTGCAGGGCAAGTTCGCGGAGGCGGAGAGCGTCCTGAAGCAGGACATGCAGCCGCAGGAAGCGGCCCAGACCCTCGCCTCCATCAAGCGGATGATGGCCCAGCCGAACAGCTGGAAGGCGTTGCGGCAGCAGGCGGAGGCGAAGCCGTCCGAGGCCCGGAAGCCCGGCCAGAACGGCTGAAGCTAGAGCCGCCGCCACCTTGGGCGCCGGCCCTCACGGGCCACCGACGCCGCTGATCGAGGACACGGGCATGGGCTCCGGCGCGGTCACGAGGAGCGATGCGGGCGCACCCGTCGGCGGGGCCGGCCAAGCCCGTCTGCCCTGGCTGCTCGTCGGGGGAGCGAGCGCGCTCTCGTTGTTTCTCCTTGCCCACCCCTATTCGGGCATCGTCCACGACGCCGAGCTCTATGTCGGTCGCGCCATGGCGGATGCCGACCCGAACGGCCTCGGGCGGGACATCTTCTTCGCCCACGAGGGGCAATCCGCCTTCAGCATCTACCCGCGCCTGAGCGGGGCCTTCCTGCGCGCCGTGGGGGCGGAACCGGGCGCCCTGATCCTCACCCTTGCCGGCCTCTGCGCCTGGTTCGCCGCGCTCGCCGTCTTCGCCGGCCAGCTGGCCAAGGGACGCCTGCTCTGGGCCTGCCTCGTCACGGCGGCGGTCGTGCCGAGCTATTACGGCCAGCTTTTCCGCTACGCGGAGCAATTCGCCACGCCGCGCCTTCCGGCCGAGGCGCTCGTCCTTCTCGGTCTCGGGGCCTCGACGGCGGGACGCCGCTGGTTCGCCCTCGCCGCGATGGCTCTGGCGGCCGCGCTTCACCCCATCATGGCCGTTCCCGGCCTGGCCGTCTGGGTGCTCGTTCAGGCGCATCGGGACCGGCGCTGGCTGCTGCTCGCCGCGGGCGGCGCCGCCCTGGTGGTGCTCGTGGGAGCGGCCGGGCTGCCGGTCGCCGAACGTCTCTTCCAGCTCATGGATCGGGACTGGGCGGACGCCCTCTCGGTCAATTCCTACCTGTTCCCGACGCAATGGTCCGAGTCGGCCTGGGGGGACATCGTCGTGCGCAGCGCGACGATCCTCGTGGCACTCCGTTTCGTGCGGCTGCCGCCGCAGGCGCGGGCGGTTCTCACATCCATCGTGATCGTTGGCGCTCTCGGCGTCGCCCTTACCCTCCTGGCGGCCGATCTCTGGATCGTGGTCCTGATCGTGCAGGCCCAGCCGTGGCGTGCGCTCTGGCTCCTGTGCCTTGCCGGCGCACTCACCTTTCCGATCGCCGCGCTCGGGCTGTGGCGGCAGGGCAATGCAGGACAGGTTGCGCTTGCCTGCCTCGTCCTCGGCTGGCTCGCCTCGCCGCTCTCGTGGATCGGCGCCCTCGGTGCCGCGGCCGCTCTCCTCACCCTCGCGGCGGATCGGAAAAGGCCGGGCCTCTTCACCGAACGGGCACGGTGGATTGGCCTGGTCGCGGTCACGATCCTCGGCGGGCTTGTCCTCCTGCAGCGGCTTCTCGTCGTGTTTCCGGTTTGGTCGGCCAAGCCCCCCGGCGCCTCCATCCTCGGCCATATCTGGCTGTTCTGGATTTGGACCATACCGGTCGTCCTGGCCGCGGTCCTCCTGGCGGCACGGCGGAACGCCACCCCCCGACCGATCGCGGCCGCCGGAGCCCTCCTTCTTTCCGTCCTGGCGGCACTGCTCTGGGACGATCGCCCCCCGTTTGCCCGCGTGGCCACCCGCTACCAGCCGGATTCGGAGCTGGTGCGATTCCTCCCGCCCGGCCACGGCGAGATCCTGTGGCTTAAGGGCGGGGCGACCTACGCCTGGAAGCTCGCCGGCCGCCCCAACTGGGCGAGCTACGCGCAGGGCGGCTCCATCGTGTTCTCGCGCGACCTCGGGATGATCTGGCGCGACCGCATGGACCGGCTCGTCGCCTCGGGCCTCGCCAGCGAGGCGGACCGCTATCCTTGGGCCGGCAAGCCCGACGCCATCCTCGAGCCGACGCGGGCGGACATCGAGGGCTTCTGCCGGGCCCCCGACGCCCCGGTCGTCATCGTCGTTCCGGATGACGGCACCGTGCGCCTGCCGGAGGGGCTGGAGATGCGGACATACCGGCTTCCGGCGCCGAGCCAGGAGTTGCGGATGCGGCCGGAGGGCCTCCGATGGCAGAGCCTCGGGCAGGCCTTCGTCGTGCCCTGCTCGACAGGGCATCAGAGCGGCGCGCTTCGAGGCAGCGGCGCCGGCTGATTGCGGTCGAGGCCGACGGGCGCGCGTGCTAGCAATCGCGGCCCGTTCCGACCGGAGAAGCCGAGTGACCGACTACGCGGACCTGCCTGCAACCGAACTGCTCCAGGCCTACGGGGCGGGCACGCTCTCGCCCGTCGAGGTGATCGAGGCCGTCATCCGCCGCATCGAGCGATGCGAGCCGAAGCTCGCGGCCCTCTACGATTACCGGCCTGACGACGCGGTCGCGGCTGCGCGCGAATCCGAGGCGCGCTGGCGCCGGGGCGAGGCGCGCGCCCTCGACGGGGTGCCGGTCACGATCAAGGAGAACATCGCCACCAAGGGCACGCCGATCCCGCTCGGCACCGCGGCGCGCGAGCTTGCCGCGGCTCCGGAGGACGCCCCTCCCTCCGCGCGGCTGCGCGAAGCGGGCGCCGTCCTCGTCGCCAAGACCACCATGCCCGATTACGGCATGCTCTCCTCCGGCACATCGAGCTTCCACCCGCTCACGCGCAATCCCTGGGATACGACGAAGAACCCCGGCGGCTCGTCCTCGGGTGCCGGCGCGGCCGCGGCGGCCGGCTATGGGCCGCTCCATGTCGGCACCGATATCGGCGGCTCCATCCGCCTCCCGGCCGGCTGGTGCGGCGTGTTCGGCCTCAAGCCGAGCTTCGGCCGGGTCCCGGTCGACCCGCCCTATTGGGGCCGGGTCGCCGGCCCGATGACCCGCAATGTCGCCGACGCCGCCCTGATGATGCGGGAGCTGTCCCGGCCGGATCCGCGCGACGGCATGAGCCTGCCCGCCGCCGATCTCGCCTGGCTTGATCTCGGCATCGAGCTGAAGGGCCTCCGCCTCGGGCTGCAGCTCGAGCCGGGCATCGGCATGAAGGTCGAGCCGGAGGTGCGCAGCGCCATCGAGGAAGCAGCGCGGCTGTTCGAGGCGGCCGGCGCCATCGTCGAGCCCGTCGCACCGTTTCTCACGCGCGAGATGCTGGATGGGCTCGACATCTTCTGGCGGCAGCGCGCCTGGGCCGATATCGGCCCGCTCGGCGATGCAGAACGGGCCAGGATCCTGCCCTACATCCTGACCTGGGCCGAGGGCGGCCGCGACCTGTCGGGCGCCGATGTCTATCGCGGCATGAGCCAGATGGGCGCCATCCGGGATGCCGCGCTCCGGGCCACGCAGGGCTTTGACTTCGTCCTCTCCCCGGTCGCGCCCTGCCCGTCCTATCCGGCCGAGCTGCCCTCGCCGATCAACGATCCGGCGCGGCCCTTCGAGCATATCTGCTTCACGGTGCCGTATAACTTCTCCGAGCAGCCCGCCGCTTCCGTGAACGCGGGCTTCACGGCTTCCGGCCTGCCGATCGGGCTTCAGATCGCGGGACGCCGCTTCGACGATCTCGGGGTGCTGCGCATGTCGGCGGCCTTCGAGCGCATGCGCGGCCCGCAGCCGGCCTGGCCGTCCTGCTGAAGCCCTGCCCTGCCCAGGATGCTTCAGGCTTCAAATTGTTGCTTGCGGCCGAGCCGCCGCTGTCCTCTGATGGACCGAGCGGAGGCGACGGGCTTCAGGCCCGGCAAGCTGAGGGGACCTCGGGAATGATTGCGCGCGTGTTGATGCTGTCGCTTGCGGCCGGCCTCGCCGTATCGGCGGCCGCGAAGGCCCAGGACGTGCCGACGATCCGGGTCGGGTTCACCATCCCGGCCGAGGAAGGCAAGTACACGATGATGCGCCGCCCGGCGGAGTTCCCGGATATCGGCAAGAGCTACAAGATCGAGTGGTCGCAATTCCAGGGCACCTCCGCGATCAGCCAGGCCCTGGCGGCGGGAGCGATCGATTGCGGCACGCAGGGCGTGCTGCCGATCGCGCAGGGGACGGCCGCCGGCACGCTCGCGGTCGACATCGTCGCCCAGCATGTCGGCGAGAAGCCCGGCTCCTTCTCGGTCTACTGGGCCGTGAAGGAGGACAGCCCGATCAAGTCGGTCGCGGACCTGAAGGGCAAGACCGTCGGCATCACGATCATCAATGGCGGCACGCAGGGGCCGTTCAACCTCATCCTGAAGAAGGCCGGGCTCGATCCGAACAAGGACATCAAGCTCGTCGAGGTGACGTTCCCGCTCGCCGAGGACGCCCTGCGCCAGGGCCGCGTCGATGCCGTGAACATGAACCAGCCCTTCGCGGCCCGGGCCGAGGGCAAGGGCGGCATCCGCAAGCTGTTCTCGCTCTCGGAGGCGCTGCCGAACATCGTCCACATCCTCGAGGCGTGCCGGAAGGATTTCCTGGCCCAGAAGCCCGAACTCGCCCGGATGTACGTGAAGGACCTCACGCTCGGCATGAAGAAGGCGCTCGAGAACCGCGAGCAGACCATGAAGGTCGTGTCCGAGATCATGAAGGTGCCGGTGCCGGTGCTCGACACCTACCTGCTCAAGGACAACGACTTCGCCCGCAGGCCCGATGCATCGCCCGATTTCCCGGCCATCCAGGCGATGCTCGACACCTACCAGGCCGAGGGGCTGGTCTCGAAGAAGCTCAGCGCGAGCGACTTCAAGAACGACAAGGTCGTCGCGCCGATCCAGTAAGGCCCCTGCCGGAGGCGCATTGCCCGAGCTGCGGGCAGCGCCTCCTACCAGGCCATGCGCCGAGATCCCGCTCGGCGTGATCCGGGCCGACCGGCTCGTCGCGGCTACGCGCCGGGCTGTTTCTTCGCGCCGCTCTCGCCACCCTGGCTCGCGGGAGCCGCTCCACCCGCGGCACTCGCGCCAGCCTGGCCCTTCGCCCCGCGGGACGCGCCGCCATCGCTGCCGGGGCCGCTGACCGCGATGCGCCGAGACCTGTTTCCCTGGGCCGCCTTGGGCAGCGTCACGGTCAGGACGCCGTTCTCGAAGCGAGCCTCGACCTTGCCGGGATCGGTCGGGAACGGAAGCTGCAGCGAGCGCTGGAAGGTACCGTAGGAGCGCTCCACGAAGTGGAAGTTCTCCTTCTCCTCCTTGCGCTCGAGCTTCTTCTCGCCCCGGATGGTGAGCAGGTCGTCGTTCAGGTCCACCTGGATGTCCTGCTCGTTGACGCCGGGCAGTTCGGCCGTGACCCGGACCTCGTTCTCCGTTTCGCTGACGTCCATCTGTGGGGCGAGCAGGCCGCTCATGCCGGCTTCGCCCTGGGCGGCGGCCGGCAGGCCCGCGCCACGCACCACCTCGTCGAACAATCGGTTCACGTCGCGATGCAGAGCCAGGAAGGGATCGGCTCCGAACAGGCCTCCTGAACGGAAGGGTACCAAGGATGCACGTGCCATATGCGCCTCCATCACGACCGGCACCGCCGGCCTGAAGGGAACGCCGCCGCGGGCGATTCTGCTCCCCCGAAACCGGCCATGGCCGGAGGAAGAGAGCATCGGCGTCTGGCCGGCGGAACCGGGCTGCTGCGGGCGTCAGAGTTCGGCGGAGCGCTGCGACAATTCCGTCCGCAGCTGGCGGGCGGCCTCCGCCAGGGCCGGGTCTCGACGGCGGCGCGGCTGCGGAGCCTCGACCCGGATCTCCGCCCCGATCCCGGCCGGCTTGCCGGTCAGGACGATGACGCGGTCGGCAAGATAGACCGCCTCGTCGATGTCGTGCGTCACGAACAGGACAGTGCGGCCGGTCGCGGCCCGGATGCGCAGGAGCTCGTCCTGCAAGAACTCGCGCGTGAAGGAATCCAGCGCCGAGAAGGGCTCGTCCATGAGCAGCACGTCCGGCTCGACGGCGAGCGCGCGGGCGAGCGAGACGCGCTGGCGCTGGCCGCCCGAGAGCTGGTGCGGCCAGCGGCCGGCGAGGTCTCCGAGCCCGACGAGGTCGAGCATGGCCTGCGCGCGGCGCCGCCGCTCCGCCCGGGCGATGCCGCTCCATTCGAGCCCGAACCCGACATTGGAGAGCACTCGGCGCCAGGGCAGCAGCCGGGAATCCTGGAACACCAGGGCCATGGGCGGGAGCCGCCGCGTCTCGGGGGGGCGCGTCGCCCGGTTCACCCGCACGCTCCCGGCGCTCGGCCTCGCCAGGTCGATGAGGACGCGCAGCAGGGTCGACTTGCCGACGCCGGATTCGCCCACGATGGCCACGAACTCGCCCCGGGCGATCGAGAGATCGAGCCCGGAGAGGACCTGCGTGACCCGGCCCTCGCGCTCATAGGCGAGGCCGAGGCCGCGGATCTCGATGACGGGAACCGTCTCGGCAGCGCTCATGCCCGCCACCTCAGGAGCCGGTTCTGCGCCGCCACGAAGACGGTGTCGATCAGCCCGTAGAGGCCCGCCATGGTCAGCATGTAGACGAGCACGATGTCGGTCGCGAGGAGGCTCGAGGCCTGCATCATGCGTTGCCCGACGCCCGGCACGCCGAAGATCTCGGCCGCCACCACGGCCATCCAGGCCTGGCCGAGCGCGGTCCGCAGCCCCACCATGATGCCCGGCGTCGCGGCCGGCAGCATGATCTTCACCAGCCGCGCGAAGGGGGAGCGGAACCCGAAGGCGCGTGCGACCTCGACGAGGTCCCGGTCGACGCCCCTGACCGCGCCCTGGGTGGCGAAGAACACGATCCAGAACACCCCGATCGCGATGATGAAGACCGCCGCCCGCGGCTCCACGCCGAACCAGATGATCGCGAACGGCACCCAGGCGAGGCCCGGGATCGGCCGCACGACACGCACCACCCAGGCGGTCGCGCTCTCGAAGACGTTGGACATCCCGGCGAAGATGCCGAGCAGCACCCCGAGCCCGGCCCCTGCGGCGAGGCCCTGCAGGTAATGGGTGAGGCTGGACGCGATCGCCTGCAGCCAGACGCCCGATGCGATCTCGCGCATCAGCGCGGCCGGAACGGCCGAGGGAGGCGGCACGAGGGCCTGGTTCAGCAGGCCGAGCCGGGGCAGCGCCTCCCAGATCCCCAGGAAAGCGAGCAGCCCCGCCGCGGCCAGCGCCGTGCGGGCGAGGCGGTTCATCGATCCGTTGCTTCGACCACGAGATTGGGTCCGGTCCCGGACGGGACCGTAGATCATCGCGTAAACCGCCCTCGCGTTCCCACGCAACCTGACGGTGGTTGCCGAACGGCAACACTCTGGTAACGTGAACAGGTCTAAGATTGACTTGGGCCGGACATTTTCACGCCCGAATCCTTGTAGATTGATGGCCTCGGGTGCGGAGCGTCGCCCCTTCCGGAGACATCGCTGCATGGCGGAACTCGCCATCGATCCGACCGAAATCAGACCAGCAGGCCCCACCCGGGTCGAGCCTGCCAGGAGCCGGCGCCCCTTGCTCATTGCGGGCGGTGCCATTCTCGGCTGCGCGGTCATCGGTGGAGCCGGCGCCGCCCTCGTTTCCAATCTGAGCATCCCGTCCAGCCTCTCGGGCCTCGCCTTCCTGCCCAAGCCGGACGAGCCGCGGCGGAGCGAGATCCGCATCGGCCGGCTGCCCGACATGCCGGAGATCCGCGACGGCGTGCCGGCGATCATCGGGACGCAGCCCGTCCGCGTGGTCGAGACCGCGCCTCCGCCTGCCCCCGTCGTCGCCCAGCAGGTCCCGACGGGTCCCCGGCCGGTGGCGGCCATGACCATCCCGGCGGCGAGCGTCGCGACGGCCCCGCTCCCGAGCAATTTCACCACGGGGCGGCCGCACTTCGTCGGAACATCGCAGCCGATGGCGTTCTCTCCCGCGGGACGGATCCAGCCCGCCCCGGTCGCGGCCGAGCCACCTGCCGCCGAGCCCCAGCCCGCCACCGCGGCTCTGCCTCCCGGCCCGCGGCCCACGGAAGCCCAGCCTCCGGCGGCGGCCGAGCTCGCGAGGCTCACCCGCGAGCCCGCCAAGCCCGAGCCTGCTTCGACCGCCTCGGTGGCGGAAACCGCCGTTCCGCTTCCGCCTCGGGCACCGGCCCGCATGGCGGCAGCCCGCCCGCCCGAGGCGAGGCCTGTGCAGGAG